>DASSBH010000259.1:0-8352 GCA_035698945.1 Oleiagrimonas sp. | reverse complement strand
GTGTTCCTGCTGGCCGGCGCGATCTACACCATCGGCTACCAGTTGATCGAGGGCTACACCCACCTGCAACCGGGCCTGTATGCCAGCGGCCTGGCGCTGGACGCCATCGGGTTCGTGCTGATCGGCATTCTGGCGCTGGTGCTGCAGGTGCTGGCCAACAACAAGTTCCTCGGCTATCTGCTGTTCGTGGCGTTTCTGGTCGTGCAGGGCGTGATGGGGTATTTCGACCTCAGCAACAACCTGTACCAGTACGGCGGCGGACCGCCCGTGCGCTATTCGGATTTGAACGGCTACGGACATTTCCTCGCGGGCGCGCTGTGGTTCGACCTGTACTGGGTGCTGTTCGCGCTGGTGCTGATGGTGATCGCCACGCTGTTCCGGACGCGCGGCACCGACCGTGGCCGGCGCTGGCGCACGGCGGCCCGACGCCTGTGCCGACGCCCATTGCAGATCACGCTGGCCGTGGCCCTGGTCGGCTTCGCCGCCAGCGGTTCGTGGATCTACTACAACACGCACATCCTCAACACCTACACCACCAAGGACGAAGGCAAGAAAACCCTCGCCGACTACGAAAAGCTCTACAGCAAGTACGCCGGCGCGCCGCAGCCGCGCATCGTCGCCGTCAAGTCGCAGATGGCCATCTATCCGTACAAACGCGAGTTGCACCTGAAGGTGCATTACACGCTGACCAACAAGCACGACAAGCCCATCGACACCTTGTACGTCAATTGGAACGAGGAGATTCCGCCGAAGCACCTCGTCTTTCCGGCGCACACCACGATCAAGCGCGATACGCGGCTGGGCTTCAGCATCTACAAGCTGGACGCGCCGTTGGCGCCGGGAGCGTCGATGTCGTTCGATTTCGACGTCGATTTCACCCCGCAGGGCTTCCACAACAATCTTGGACCCCTGGCCACCCGCCTGGTCCACAACGGCACCTTCGTGACCAACCAGGGCACGTTCTTCCCGAGCTTCGGCTACAACCGCCGCCTGCAGCTGACCGACAAGAAGGATCGCCGCAAGTACGGTCTCAAGCCCGTGGACGTGCCGCGCGTGCCGCCGCTGAACGAAAATCCTGCCAAGCGCGGCAACAACTACCTCTCCTCGGATTCGGACTGGATCACGTTCGACACGGTGGTCTCCACCGCCGCCGACCAGACCGCGATTGCGCCGGGCGCGCTGGTGAAAAGCTGGACGGCCGACGGACGGCGCTACTTCCACTATCGCACCCAGGCGCCGATCCTCAACTTCTACGCCTACCTGTCCGGCAAATGGAAGATCAAGCAAGCGCAATGGCGCGACGTGACCATCAGCGTGTACTACAACCCGGCGCACCCCTGGAACGTGGACGACCTGATCGCCTCGGCCAAGGATTCGCTGGACTACTACACCGCGCACTTCGGGCCGTACCAGTTCAAGTACCTGCGCATCATCGAGGTGCCCAACTATTCGTCGTACGCGCAATCATTCGCCGGCACGGTGGCGTTTTCCGAATCCATGGGTTTCATCGCCAAGGTCAAGGGCAAGAGCGCCATCGACTACCCGTTCTACGTGGCCGCGCATGAAATCGCGCACCAGTGGTGGGCGCACCAGGTCATCGGCGCCTACATGCAGGGCGCGACCATGCTCAGCGAATCGCTGGCGCAATACTCGGCGCTGATGGTAATGAAGCACCATTATGGCGAAAACAAGATGCGCCGTTTCCTCAAGTACGAACTGGACCATTACCTGGCCCGCCGCATCCTCGACAAGGGCGGCGAAACGCCGCTGGCCCGGGTCGAAGGGCAGGCCTACATCCGTTACCGCAAAGCCTCTGTGATCTTCTACGCCCTGCAGGACTACATCGGTGAGGATGTCATCAACGGCGCGATCAGGCATTTTCTCGATACCTACCGTTTCCAGGGCCCGCCCTACCCCACCTCGGAAGATTTCATCCGCGACCTGAAGGCGGTCGCCGACGACCAATGGAACACGCTGATCCACGATTCGTTCTGGAAGATCACCCTGTACGACAACCGCGTGGTGTCGGCCAAGGCGAAAAAGCTCCCCGACGGCAAATACCAGGTCAGCATGAAAGTGCATGCGGCCAAGTACTACGCCGACGCCAAGGGCAAGCAGACCAGGGAGAAGATGACCCTCCCCGTAGCCATCGGCGTGTTCGCCAAGTCGCCCGATGGCATCGAGGGCAACGAACCCATCCTGTACCTCGAAAAACGCCACATCGCCGACGGCGACAGCACCCTCACGCTGACCGTGGACGGCAAACCTTACGAGGTAGGCATCGACCCGTACAACGAGCTGGTGGATCGCAATTCGGGGGACAATCGGGCGAAAGTTGCGCTCAAGTAACTCGGGACTCGGACAAAGCAAGTAGGGTGGGCAGTGCCCGCCCTACCCGCTTGTTGTCATTCCGCGACACCTGCATGAATGTTTGCCGCGTCAAGCCACTCCTGCGCCACGAGCGAACAGCGAAACCACAGGACGCTGGTGTAATCTTGGATCATGAATCCATCGGAGCATGCCATGAGTCGACAAGAAATGCTCAAACAAGCATTGCAACCGGATCCCGCCAGCCGTTTCGAGCTGGCTGAGGACATTTTGCATAGTCTGGATCAGCCGAATCCGGCCATCGATGCCGTCTGGATCGAGGAGGCGAAGCGGCGGCTGGATGCCTGGCGTGCCGGCAAAGTGAAAGGCATTCCCGCCGAAAATATTTTTGGCGTGTTGTAATGCTATTGCTGCTTGCGCCGGAGGCGAAACTGGAATTCGACGCGGCAACCATCATGAGCGGGTTTGCCGTTTCCCCACATCAATCAGATTGATGCGCACGCCACCCGGCAGCGGCGTATGGATGCCTGATTCGAGCTGATCCATACGCTGCAACGACGGACACAACACCTGCACCTGCGGGCGCAACACCTGCAGTTTCTGGCGAATGCGGGTGCGCAATTCGGTGGCCATGTGGGTGGCGCGCTGGCGCAGTCGTGCGGCGGCATCGATATCGCCGCTCAGGGCTACCGTCACGGCCCGCTGCACAAGCCCGGAAGCCAGCAGCGGCACGATGCTCGCCACGGTCTGGTTGACGTACTGCTGAAATGCGGGGCCTTGCCAATCGTGACTGCTGTGGCTGGTGGCGATGCGCGCCTTGAGGTCGGCGCTGATGGATGCAAGGCGCGCATCCAGTTCGCCGCTGGCGCCCGACGCGGAAGCTGTCGCCTGTTCACGCACCGCCTGCGCGGCCAGATCGACACCACGGTCGGCGATGGCCTTCACCTTCGGTTCCAGCGCACGCACGGTGCGTTCGATCAGCGTGACGCGGTCGCTGTCTTCGGCGTCCAGGCTGATCGGCGTACCATTGATATCGAGCCGACCGTCATGCAGATGCACGCGGCGCGGCTCCGGTTGCGCGCGGTCGAAGACGACGCCCGTGTCGCCGATGGTAACGTCGTAGCTGCTGGTGACATGGCAGGTGTCGAGCAGGCTCTGCGCGAATGCCCCGCCGCTGGTCAACACACTGGCAATCAGCACCATCCACGGTAAAAATCGTTGCACGCGCCACCTCGCTTGCGGCGAAGAATACTGGCATGCACGTTGCCCACAGCAACACGAATCGCCGCTGAACAAAGATTCGGGTAGGGCGGGCACTGCCCGCCAGACAGGTGTGGTGGAACTCGTCCGCTCGATTGACAGGGCGGACACCGTCCGCCATGGCGGGCAATGCCCGCCTACATGGAATCGGTCTTCCGCGCCGACGCCGGAAACTGCGCGCGCACCGCGGACGTGCCCAACCGCCAGGCCAGCCAGGCCAGCACCGGCACGCCCACCGCCTTGAGGATCATGGCGATCAGGTAGCGGCGCTGGATGCGCTCGAGAAGCATGCGCCCCGCATCGCTCATCGTCGATTGCGACATGAGCAGGGCGCTTTGATTGCTGAGGCTGCTCCAGTGCGCAGCCATCTGGATGGCCGTCACCAGCAGCCACAACGCCAGCACTCCCACCACCACGCGCAATACGGGGCGTGCCCAGGCGCGGCGGAACAGGGCGCCGGCCGATGCGCTCACCGTGATGCAGGCCACGACCAGGTAGAGGATATCCCACGCCAGCATGCCGGTCAGCGATGCACGGTCTGCGCTGGGGGCCGCATCCAGCGCCGCCGCCACGTGCCATGCATGCACGCTGTACTGGAGAATGCCGAACATGGCCAGCATCAGCACCAGCCAGGTGACGATGCGCCAGACGGCGGGCCTTGGGCGCGGCCGCGCCTCACCGGGGATGGATGGGACAGGCATGAAACCTTCCGTCGAAGACAAAGGTTCCAGTGTACAGACAAGTCGGGCCCGGCCTCGCGTGTCGGCACGAGACCGGGCCCGGTGTGCGGATGAAACTACCTGCGGCTGATCGTGAACTTGCTCACGTCCACGCCCAGATCCACGCCTTCGCCGGTGCCGCCCAGCACCAGCGACACGTTGCCCTTGGTCAGCGCCTGCGCCGAGCCGGATTTGACCACGCCGGCGTGGGCACTGCCGGCCACATAGCTGCCGAGCACGTCGTTGATGTCATGCACGTCGCTGAATGTGCCCTTGCCATCATCGACATGCCATTTGCCGGCCGTCAGACCGCCACCGGTGACCGTGATCGTCACCGGCATCGACTGGCCGTTCTCGCACCGCACCACGCCATCGCCCTCGGCGTGCTTGTAGATCAGCGACCAACCCGTCAACGCGAACGACATCGAGCAATCCAGCTCGGCATGCGTCATTTGCGCCTCGTCCGTGGAGTTTTCGGGTGTCGTGGAACAGCCGGCCACACCAGCCAGGGTCAACGCACACACAACCGCCATCATCAGTCTCTTGCTCATCACGACCTCCTCTGCTGAAAAATCGCAGGCCGAGTCTGAAACAACGAACCTGAACGAACGAGCGCGACCTGAAAATGCCGTTCAGGTTTCCAAACATCGCCCTAACGCAAAAAGTCGCGCTTCGTGCCCATAATGTCCATGCATCCGTACAGCAGCGAGGCGTACCATGATCAAGCAGACATTGGTTGGCTACGACAGTTCGGACTCGGCAAAACGCTGCTTCCGGTTTGCCCTGGATTTGATGCGCGCAACCGGTGGCCATGTGCACGTGGTGTCGGTCGTGCAGGTCATCGAAGGCGGCCCGGAAGCCTGCGCCATGATGATGAGCGACAAGGGTGATGGTCGCGTCGACGAACTCCAGGCCGAACTGGCCGCGCTGGCGCCGGACGATGCCGGTCTGTTCGACATCGAGGTGGTCTACGGCTCGCCCGGCGACGTACTCCTGGCGCAAGTGGAACAACACGGCATCGACCACATCGTCATCGGCCACACCGAACGCGGCGCCCTGCTGCGCTGGTTGCTGGGCTCGGTTTCCAGCGACATCATCGCCCGTGCGCATGTGCCGGTCACGGTGGTTCGCTGAACTTTCGCTTGCGTCGTCTTCCGACCGGCGCTTGCCATGGGGGAGTTGGCTTATCATTTGGCAATGCCGCTTGCATCAGGCATCCTCTGACTGATTATTTGGGGAGAACGCCATGGACTATGCCCATTCAATGCCCTGGACACTCGACAGCATCGACTTCTCGCGTATCGAGACGGATCGCATGCGCGCCCACGATGATCTGATGTGCCTGTTGTGCGCCTCGGCCTTCATCGAAAGCGGCTCGGATCTGTACACCCACAATCTGGTCGAGCACTACCAAGGCGACGACGAAGTGCAAACCTGGCTGCGCGACCACTGGGAGCACGAAGAACTGCAACACGGGCGCGCCCTGGCCACCTATGTCACGCACGTCTGGCCCGACTTCGACTGGGACGCCGCGTTCAAAAGCTTCTTCGGCGAATACTCCACTGTCTGCACCACCGAGGAACTGGAACCCTCGCGCTGCCTGGAAATGGCCGCGCGCTGCGTGGTCGAAACCGGCACCGCCACGCTCTATCGCGCCATCCACGAGTCCACCGACGAGCCGGTGCTGAAGGATCTGACACGGCGCATCAAGAGCGACGAAGTGCGCCACTACAGCCATTTCTATCATTATTTCCAGAAGTACCAGGCCGAGCAGCGTTACGGTCGCATGGCCATATTGCGCACGTTGTGGCGGCGGCTGCGCGAAATCAGCAACGAGGATGGCGACATCGCGTTGCGCCACGTGTTCAAGTTTCGCCACCCCGAATATCTGGTGGACAAGGCCACCTTCCATCGTGCCTGCGAGCGCATTTATGGCTTCGTGCGCCACAACCTGTCGGCGCAGATGGCGATCAAGATGATGCTCAAGCCGCTGGATCTGCCGCCGCGCGTACACTCGGGTTTGCAACCGCCGCTGACCTGGGCGGTGACGCGCTTCGCCCTGCACTGACGCCGCAATATCGCCGTTTGCAGGAGCCTGCCTGCAGGCGATTGCCGAGAATTTACGGAATAATCCGACCATCGCCTGCAGGCAGGCTCCTACCCCACATCCGCAATGTCGGGGTTGTCATTCGGCATGCATCTAAATACTATACCGTTTGGTTCAATTATCTGTGGCCACATGCATGCATGACGACACGGCAGCCTCCTCCGCGCACGACGATCCGATCATTGTGGTGGACGGACTCAACAAGACCTACGCCACCGGGTTCGTCGCCCTCAGGGACATCCACCTGACGGTGCGCCGCGGCGAGATTTTCGCCCTGCTCGGTCCCAACGGCGCCGGCAAGACCACGCTGATCAGCATCATCTGCGGCATCGTCAACCCGAGCCACGGCACGATCACCGTGGATGACCACGACGTGATCCGCGACTGGCGCGTCACCCGCTCAAAAATCGGTCTGGTGCCGCAGGAACTGAAAACGGACGCCTTCGAAACCGTGTGGGACACGGTGCGTTTCAGCCGCGGCCTGTTCGGCAAGGGCCCGGACAACGCCTACATCGAGCAACTGCTCAAGGACCTGTCGCTGTGGGACAAGCGCGACAACAAGATCCTGATGCTGTCAGGCGGCATGAAGCGCCGCGTGATGATCGCCAAGGCGCTCTCGCATCAGCCCGAGGTATTGTTCCTGGACGAGCCCACCGCCGGCGTCGACGTTGAACTGCGCCGCGACATGTGGCGGATGGTGCGGCGCCTGCGCGAATCGGGCGTCACCATCATCCTCACCACGCATTACATCGAGGAGGCCGAGGACATGGCCGATCGCGTCGGCGTGATCCACAAGGGCAACCTCATCGTGGTCGAGGAGACCGCCACGCTGATGCGCAAGCTCGGCAAGAAACAGCTGCGCCTGCACCTGCTCGAATCGCTCGACGTGCTGCCGGCATCATTGTCCGATTACGAGCTCGAACTGGCCAACCACGGCAGCGAACTCGTCTACACCTACGACTCGCAAGGCGAACGCACCGGCATCACCACGCTGCTGCGCGACCTGGCCATCGCCGGCATCGGCTTCAGCGACCTCAGTACGCGCCAGGATTCGCTGGAGCAGATCTTCCTCGACCTCGTGAAGGAGGCCGCATGAACATCCACGGCATTCGCGCCATCTACAAGTTCGAAATGGCGCGCACCGCGCGCACCCTGATGCAGTCCATCGCCTCACCGGTGGTGTCCACGTCGCTGTATTTCGTGGTGTTCGGTTCGGCCATCGGTTCGCGCATCACCAGCGTGGAAGGGGTCAGCTACGCGGCCTTCATCATTCCCGGTCTGGTGATGCTGTCGCTACTGATGCAGAGCGTGTCCAACGCCTCGTTCGGCATCTATTTTCCGAAGTTCGTCGGCACCATCTACGAGGTGCATTCGGCGCCACTGTCCTACATCGAAGTGGTGGCAGGTTACGTGGGGGCCGCGGCGACCAAGGCGATCCTGGTGGGGCTCATCATTCTCGCCACCGCGCGTCTGTTCGTGGATTACTCCATTGCGCATCCGGCGGTGATGATCGCGTTCCTGGTGCTGACCACGGTGAGCTTCAGCCTGTTCGGCTTCATCATCGGCATCTGGGCGGACAACTTCGAGAAGCTGCAGGTGGTGCCGCTGATGATCATCACGCCACTGACCTTTCTCGGCGGCAGCTTCTATTCGATCAACATGCTGCCGCCACTGTGGCAGAAGATTTCGCTGTTCAACCCGGTGGTGTATCTGGTGTCGGGCTTCCGCTGGAGTTTCTACGGATTGGCCGACGTCAGCGTCGGTATCAGCGTGGCGGCGACCGTGGGTTTCCTGATCCTGTGTCTGGGCGTGGTGTGGTGGATTTTTCACACCGGTTGGCGGCTGAAGCCCTGAACAGGCGGATAATGTAGGACGGGCACTGCCCGCCGTGGAAAGTTCAAGGCAAGCGCGGACGATACCGGCGGGCAGTGCCCGCCC
>DASSBH010000258.1:0-2603 GCA_035698945.1 Oleiagrimonas sp. | reverse complement strand
ATCAAGGCCGAGCGCGGTTGGTGAACGTAGGTCGGGTTGGCTTCATCAACCCGACGCTTTTGGTCGGGAGTGGACGTCGGGTTGATGAAACCAACCCGACCTACGGGCTTGAAGACTGCCCTTCGATACCTCAGGGCGAACGGACTTCGTTCAAATTCTCATGATATTTGGCAGTCTGCCGGGCGAGTAGGGCGGGCATTGCCCGCCAATCACAGCCTGCGCGTGAACTTACCTTGCATGGCGGGCATTGCCCGCCCTACTCGCTGCGGCGATACAGTCCGCAGATTCCCGGGACACGGTACGATTAGGCCGATTGAACAGGAATCCCGCTCCATGGCCAAGCAAACTCCCGTCATCGCCCCATCCATCCTATCGGCCGACTTCGCGCGCCTCGGCGAAGACACCGCCGCCGTGCTGGCCGCCGGTGGCGACTGGGTGCATTTCGACGTGATGGACAACCATTACGTGCCCAACCTGACCATGGGCCCGATGGTGCTCAAGGCGCTGCGCAAGTTCGGTATCGAGGCGCCCATCGACGTGCATCTGATGATCGAGCCGGTGGATGCCATCGTACCGGCCTTCGCCGAGGCCGGGGCGTCGCTGATCAGTTTTCATCCCGAGGCCACGCGGCACGTCGATCGCACCATCCAATTGATCCGTTCGCATGGCTGTCAGGCCGGCCTGGTGTTCAATCCGGCCACGCCGCTGGATTACCTGGAATACGAGTTGGACAACATCGACCTGGTGCTGGTGATGTCGGTCAATCCCGGCTTCGGCGGGCAGAGCTTCATTCCTTCGGCGCTGGACAAACTGCGCCGCGCACGCGCCATGATCGACGCCTGCGGTCGCGACGTGCGCCTGGAAATCGACGGTGGCGTCAAGGCCGACAACATCGCCGACATCGCCGCCGCCGGCGCCGACACCTTCGTGGCCGGCTCGGCCATTTTCGGCGCCACCGATTACAAGGCCGAGATCGACGCCATGCACCGCGCCATCCAGGCCTGATTTTCCCCGCAACCGGATGGGCGCTTCCCGATCCGCGCCGGGCGCGTTGGCTTGTGCGCGCGATGGAATGGAAGGATTGTGCGAATCATTCTCATTTCCATTCACTGCGCGCCGCCGCAGGGCACCCGTCGATCAACGGGTGTTCGAGCGGGCGCCATTAGATCATCCAGTTGCAGGGTTCCATCCGATGACATCCAATCCATTGACATCCAATCCATGCGCGGCGGCGCGTCTCCGTGGTGCATCGACACGCTTGCGTCCGTTGGCGCTGGTGCTGCTTGCCGCGCTGGTCGCGCCGGGCAGTGTCGTGGCGAAAGACACGCATGACGACCTCCACCGTGACAAGGCGGAGCCGCAGGCGGTGTCCCTGAAAGAGATCACGGTGACCGCGGGCAAGACCGGCCGTTCGCTCAAGGACACGGCCATGAGCACCGTGGTCATGGATGCCGATGCGCTCGACAAGCGCGGCCTGCGCGACAGCAACGACGTGCTTGCGCACATTCCCAATGTCACCAGCGCGGGCCAGGGCAATCTGGCCCCGGCCGTGCGCGGCATCGACGGTACCGGGTCGGCGCAGGGCGCGGATGCCTTCTTTGCCGGCAGCCGCGCGCGCCTGAGCGTGCAGGTCGACGGGCGTCCGGCCAGCTACAATGAAGTGGTGTTCGGCAACGCCTCGATGTGGGACGTACAGCAGATCGAAATGCTGCGCGGCCCGCAGAGCACGTTGCAGGGGCGCAACGCGATGGCCGGCACCCTGGCCATCAAGACCCGTGACCCTACCTGGGCGCCCGAAGGGGCGGTGCGCATGATGGCCGGCAACCACGGTCGCGGCCAGGCGGCCTTCGTGTTGTCCGGCCCGGTCAGCGACGAGATTGCCCTGCGCCTGAGCGCCGATTACCAGGCGCACCACAGCGAGGTCGATTTCCAGCCTTACCCCGGTGTTGGCGACCCCGGCCAATACCGCATGCGCACGGTGCGCGGCAAGCTGTTGTACGAACCCTCGGACCTGGTCGGGTTCCGCGAGCTGGTCACCTTCCAGCACGCCGATGCACGCGGGCCGCAGACGGCCACCGAATCGCGTCCGTTCGGCGGGCACCAGGCCGCGTTTCCGCAGATGCCGGTGTTCGTGACCGACAGCGACAGCCTGATCTCGGACACACAATGGCAGTTTGCCGACCGCTTGACGTTCAAGAACCTGCTGACGGCCACCGACCTCACAGTCGATCGCCATGCCACGCCGCACGGCGGCATCGCCCGCATCGACAACCGCCAATACATGCTCGAGCCGAGCATTCGCCTGGAACGCGGCGACGGCAGGCTGAGCGGCGTGGTGGGCGTGCACTGGTATCGGACGTTGCAGCACGAATTCATCGACTTTCCGGTCAACGAACATTTCAGCGATCGCGTGGATACACGTGCATTGTACGGCGAGGGCCAACTGGCGTTGGGCCACGGTTTCGACCTGACCTTCGGCGCGCGCTATGAATACGAGCGCCATCGTCGCTACGGCGGTGACGGCGCGGTGGTGCAGATCGCCATCGACGATACCGATCGCGTGTTCCTGCCCAAGCTGGGACTGGCATGGCATCCGGACGCGG
>DASSBH010000257.1:0-10434 GCA_035698945.1 Oleiagrimonas sp. | reverse complement strand
GCCCACGTTGCTGTTCTTGTCCGAGAACGCCATGAACTCGAGCAGGTTGCTGTCGGTGATGTGCCAGTCCAGCTTGGTGCCCCAGAAGCCGGTGTCGGCACTGTTCTTGGTCAGCGTGGTGCCGGCGTCGTTGGTGTTCTTCGGCGACGAGTCGCGCGCCTCGTACATCGCGAAGAAGAACAGCTTGTCCTTCACGATCGGGCCGGACGCCCAGACGTTCAGCTTGCGCGAGTCGGTGCTGTCGCGGCTGCGGGTGATGTAGCGCGTTCCGTCCAGATAGCTGTCGTGCGCATGCGTCTCCCAGGACGCGGGTCCCCACACCAGTTTGCTGCCGAAACGGAACTCGTTGGTGCCGGATTTGGCGACCGCGCTGACCACACCGCCGGTGGTGCGGCCGTACTCGACCGAGTAGCCGCCGGTCTTGACCTGAAACTCCTTGTAGAAGTCGAACGGCGCTTCGGAGAAACCGATGCGGTTGTAGAAGTCGGTAACGTTGAGGCCGTTGATGTAGAAGGTGTTCTCCGCCACCGACGAGCCGCCGAAGGAAATGCCGCCGAAGCCGGCCGTGCCCGGATTCACGCCCGGCGCGAGCAGAGCCACCGCGCTCACGTCACGCTGCACCGGGAGACGCTGCAGCTGCTCGGCATTGATGTTCATGGCCGACTCGGTCGAGGTGACGTCGACCGCGCTGATGACCGAATTGGCGGTCACCGTGACGGCGCCCAGGTTGGTGGCCGATCGCGAACCGAGGTTCACGGTGGTGGCCTGGCCCAGTTTCACGGTTACCGGCACCGAACTGCCCGCCTGGGTTCCGTTGACCCTGGTGGTCAACACGTAATCGCCCACCGGCAGGAACGGAAAACGGTAATTGCCCTTGGCATCGGCGACGACCGTGCGGGTCAACCCGGTATCGGGATCGACAATGGTCACCACCGCCCCCGGTTGCGTATGGCCCACCACCGAACCGTCGGTGTTGGCCGCGAACGCCGCGGGCGCGGCGGCCAGCGTCAGGCACAAACCCAGAGCCGCACACAGTGCGCTCTTGCGAATCTTCCAGCTACTGCTGCCCATAATGCTCTCCCCACTCATGTCATGCGTGGCTGTTGTCGTCGGTTGGTTTTGTTGTCCCTAGGGGTTTTGCTTCGACGGAAGCATTTTCCAGTCGAAGTGGTAGCTCCATTGGTCGTAGTACAGGTTGCCGCCGTCCCACTCGACTTCGCCGCGTTGCGAATCGACGTTGTCGGAACGGAAGGATGTTTTCGCCGGCACGAACGGCCGCGAGAAATCGTCGTTGAAGGCGATGCGGTAGTTGTCCAGCCCGCCCAGGTAGAACCATTTCAGAGCCGGATCATCGGTGTCGAAGCGCCCGTAGGTGACGTCCACCGGAATCCAGCCGTACGGGGCCAGATAGATTTCGGCCCAGTCGTGGATGTTGTCGTAGTCGCCGTCGCTGTAGATCCAGCCGGACTGCCAGCGCGCCGGAATGCCGTTCATGCGCATCAGCGCGATCAGCAGCAGGGTCTGTTCGCCGCAGTCGCCGTGGCCGGCATGCAGGGTGTAGTCGCTGATGTTGGCGATGGTCGAGTATTCGCGTGCGCCGGCCCAGGGAATCCTGTCGACGGCGGCGTAGATGCGCCGCGCGATCTCGTACGGGTTGGTGGCGTCGCCCACCACCTGATCGGAAAACACGCGCAACGGCTGGGTGAACACGACGTGCGGCGCACGCTCGGCCACGAAGGGTTTCAAGGCCGGCGTGATCTTTGCCGGTACCACCTTGTCCGGGTCGACCGCGTGGTACTGCGCGTAAAGCGTTACCTGGTAGGTGATCGAAAATACCGTCGGCTTGCCGGCCTGTGCGGTCTTTTCCAGATATACCGTGCGCTGCAACGTGGATGCGGGCGCGATGCGGTGTTGCGCCGGCTGGCTGGACACGAAGCGGATGTCTTCCTGCTGGCCGGGGTTTGCGCGCGGGTAGGGAATCCAGGCGCGGATGGTCTTGCCGGCGGGCACGGCGTCGGCATCCACGGTCAGCGTCTGCGTCACCTGCAGGCGCCGCGGCAGCACGCTTGTTTGTCCGGTAGCCCTGGCCTTTTCGATCACCTTGTGGTCGAAAGTGGCGACCATCCGGTCGTACGCGGCCGAAAGGCCGCTGCTGATGTACGGCGACTGCTGCTTGCGCAGCTTGCGCGCCTCGGCGCTCAGGCGGAACAGATTGGACGGCGAGCACCGGAAATACAGCCGTTTGCCGTCGATGAGCATGTGCTCGAACAGGCCGTGCGCATCCCAGCGCGCGAAGCGGGCGTCGTCGAGGTTCGGAACCTGCTTGCGTACCCGTGCTTCGACTTCGTCGGCGGTGAGGCTGAAATCCATGCGCATGCGCTGCATGCGCGCGCGCTGGAATTGGAGAGCGCGTCGCGTGGCGTCGGAAAGCCGCGGTTGTTTCAGTGCGGCGTCGATGCGCGCATCGGCCGCCCGAAACTGGCCGGCGGTGACCATGGCGACGACCGAATCGAGCGTGCGCTCGGCGGCGGGCGTGTCCGAAGCCGTGGCCGCGGTTGCGGGCAGCGGCGCCAACAGCGCGACCAGCAGCAGCGCATACAGGCGTCGCCGGCGAAAGCGTCGGTTCGCGATGACGGCGTGGCGTCGGGCGGAATGCGTCGGCGTCATGTCGGCAGCCTCATGATCCATGGGCCTCCGGCAGCGGCGCAAGCGCCTGCTTCAGATAATCGGTGGTGCCCTGCGCGCGCACCAGATGCGGATATTTCAGGCCGCCGTCGTAGTGGATCGTGTAGCGGCGGGTAACGCCGTCGCCCTTGGCGCGCAGGTGGATGGGTTGCTTGTCCTGGTGCGCACGGGTGATCCTGTCGCGCAGGGCTTCGACGCTGTAGGCTTTGCCCTCGACAGAAACGATGCGCATACCGGGTGCGAGACCGGCCTTGAACGCCGGGCCGTTCCAGCGCACGTCCGCGATTCTTCCGCCGCTGCGAAGGAACAGGCCGATCGAGAACATCTCGTTGAAGCCCATGCCTTCGAGCTCGCCCATGCCGACGTTTTCCAGCGCACTTTCATAGCGCGACGGCTTGTCGGTGTAGACCAGTTTCCAGCCGCTGGCGGTGATGCCGGACAAAAGCGGCACTTCGTCGCCGGTACCGTTTACCCAGGTGTGCAGGAAGGAGGCCCAGTCGTAGGGCTGCACCTTGTCCAGCGCGGCGACGACGTCGTCGAAAGTGTAGGTGTGCGTGACGAAGCTGCCGTTGTCGACGCCGAAAAACGCGCGCGCGAAATCGTCAATGGCATGCCTGCCGTGGCTGAGCGTGCGGATCTTCATGTCCACGGCCATCCACAGCAGCTGGCCCTCGCGGTAGAAGTCGTTCTGCCGGCGCCAGTTGGCCCACGCGCTCGGCGCGCCGTAGTTGACGGCAATGGTGGTGTCGATCAACGGACGCCATTCGCGGCCGGTGCGATGCGCCATGACGGCGGCGCGATAGGCGACCACCTGGCGCCAGACCTCCGGCGACCACAGACCGCTGCGCACCGTGAGCACATCGCCCAGATACACGGTCAGGCCTTCGTACACCCACAACATTTTCGGACGTTCGGGCTTCTCGAAGTCCGGTTGCCAGAGGCCCGCCGGGCGCATGAACTTGCCGTTCCACGAGTGCACGTATTCGTGCGGCAGCAGCGAGGCGTCCAGCATGAAATGGTCGGCATCGGCGAGTGTCTTCGCGCCGCCGCGGGCGCGGTCATCGCTGGATCGATGGTGTTCCAGGCCGCCAACCGAGGTGTGGTCGCTCAAGGTCAGAAGAAAATGGTAGGCGTCGTAATGGTGCGAACCGAACAGGGCCTGCGCCTGCCGAACGAGCCGACGGAAACCTGCGACCTGCTTGTCCGACATGGCCACCGCCGCATTACTGTCGCCGACCAGATCGAGATGACGTTTTACCGACGCGCCGGGCGGGGTGACGTCGATCTTGCGAAAATGCCTGCCGGCGATCACCGGTGAATCGACCAGCGTGTTGAACGGCACCGGTTTGAAGGTGATGCGCTTGCCGTCGCGCTTTTGCGTTTCGAGCGCGCTGGCATATTGCCAGTCCGCCGGAACCACCAGCGTTGGCTGGAACAACTGCGTGCGCGTCGGGTAACCCGCGCGATACAGCGCGACGTGATCCCAGGTGAGATCGACGAGGTTCGGCGTCACCCGGCTTGACGACGGAAACTGAAAGCGCACTTCGATCTGGTGCGCGCCCTGCGGAACCGTCATGTGGAAGGCGAAGCGATCCAGCTCGTCGCGATGCCAGGCGATACGCTTGCCGCCGGCCGTCACTTCCAGGCCCATGATGGCGTTGATCGGCCCGTCCGGGGAATGGTCGCCCGGAATCCACTTGGGGTAATAAAGCGTCACCGGCCCCGGCTTGACCGGGATGACCTCATGCACGTACAGAAGCTTTTGCGCGGGGTTGGGCAACCGCACCGTCAGCTCGATGACGCCGCCCGGTTTTTTCGCGGGCGCGGCGGCCGGAACCTCCACGCCGGCCTGGGCCGCGCAAGACAGCGACGCGCCGAATACACACGCGCCCAGAAGCCGCGCCGAGCGTTTCATGCCTTGCTTCATGTGATCTTCTGCCCCATGCCCCATAGCAATGCTTCAAGGGTATACAGGTTCGGATGCGGCCCTCCAATGAAAAGAACTTCCGTCGCATAACTGGCAGTTATGGACATGTGCGGGGTTGATTGCCTTGCTCTTGGCTGGCTTTTCCCTTCTCCCGGAGGGAGAAGGGATAAAGCCTGCCGAGCGGTGAGGTTGATTGTCGCCATACCATCCATGACAGCATTTGCGAAAACCACGTTTTCGGGTTATGTGAAGGTATCGTCTCCGGCCACGACTTGATCATCCGACATGCGCCTGCGATACATCGAGCTTTTCCACGCCATCCTCACCACGGGCAGCCTGACCGGAGCCGCGAAGCTGCTGAACATTTCGCAGCCCGCCGCCAGCAAGGCGCTGCAGCATGCCGAGGCCCAACTCGGCTTTGCCTTGTTCAGCCGCGTGCGTGGTCGCCTGCAGCCGACGCAACAGGCCATGCTGCTGCGTCATCGCATCGAGCGGATCATCCATGATGTGAACGATCTGGGGCGGCTTACCAAGACCCTCGGCGAGCCCGAAAGCCATCCCTTGCGCGTGACCTGCACGCCGACGCTGGCGCAGACTTTGCTGCCCGATGCGACCATGCTGTTGCGCAAGGCGTTCCCGGGGACGACCTCGGAATTGTCCACCCAGCATTCGGTGGTGATGTGCAAATCGCTGGCCCTGCGCGAAACCGACATCGGCCTCACGTTGCAGGACACCGGCCAGCAGAACCTGCATCGCGAAGCCTTGTGCCGCGGGCGCGTCATGGTGATCGCGCCGCCGGGCTGGTGGTCGGAGGCGGAGCTGGCGCAACCGTTGCCGATGGAGGAACTGGCCGGCCAGCCGATGATCGGCATCACCGTGCGCGATGCACTGGGCAACATGCTGCAAAGCCGGCTCTCGCAGGTCGACCCGACGCCGAAGACGTCGGTCTGGGTACAGACCTATCAGCTGGCTCACGCCCTCGTCTCGCGCGGCGAAGGCCTGGCGCTGGTCGATCCGTTCACGGCAAGCATCGGCGGCAACAGCGGCACGGTGCAGATGCGGCCGCTCAAATTGCACATCGACGTGGTGCTGTACGCGCTGTACCGCGCCGACAGCCCCCTGAATCCGGTGCAGACGCGTTTCCTTGAGCTCGTGCGCCAACTCGCGAAACGCCTGCTGGCGTAGCCGCGGCAAGGGCAAGAATTTTGACGCCGATCAACGCCGATCAACGCCGATAAATGCGGATAAGGAAGCGCCTTGATCCGTGTTCATCGGCGTCAATCCATGTCCACCATTTTTTGATTCGATAAATCGGTACATCCAAAGCCTCCTCCACAACCTCCGGTTATGCCTGCTGCCGGTCTTTTCATTGGCGGCGCACGCACCGCCTTGCTTATGCTCGACGGCGTGTCGTGTGCTGCGGGGCAGGAACCGGGTCGCCATTGCGTACGCCGGATCGTGTATGTTGTGCCGACAACGCGGAACGAGGGATCTTTCCCGCCTGGCCGTCGCAGGACGCGCACGTTGAGGAGGGTTCGATGAAATCAATCCGTGCATTGTTTGCTGTTGCCGCGCTTGCTGTCGTCACGACGACCTTTGCTGCCAGCGCGCCTGTCGATGGCTTTCCGCCGAAGCTCAAACCGGCCGATCTGGTGCTGCGCGACGCAGCCATCGCCACGCTCGACCCGTTGCAACCGAAAGCGCAGGCACTCGCCGTCCGCGATGGTCGCATCCAGGCCGTCGGCAGCAACGAAGCCATCGCGCAGTACATCGGCAAGAACACGAAAGTGCTCGACCTGCACGGCGCGTTCGTCACGCCCGGCTTCATCGAGGGCCACGGACATCTCATGGACACCGGTCACGCGTTGCTGCGTTTGAATGCCGGCAAGCCGTCCGACTGGGCCGGCGTCGTCGCGATGGTCAAGGCTGCCGTCGCCAAGGCCAGGCCCGGCGAGTGGATCGTCGGTCAGGGTTGGCAGCAGACCAAGTGGGACAAGGCGCCCGAACCCAACATCGGCGGTCTGCCGTTGCCGGACAGCCTCGATGCGGTGTCGCCCGACAACCCGGTCATGCTGGTGCACGCCAGTGGTCACGGCCTGTACGCCAACGCGGCCGCGCTCAAGGCTGCCGGCATCACCGACGCCACGCCCGATCCCGACGGCGGCAGCATCGTGCGCGACGCGAACGGCCACGCCATCGGCATGCTGCGCGACACCGCGGCATGGCCGGTGCACGCCGCCTACCAGCGCTACCTCGACACCATGGGGCCGGCCCAGCGCAAGGCGCGTCGTGCGAAGGCGCTGCATCTGGCGGTCAACGACGCGATCAGCAAAGGCATTACCACCTTCGTCGACATGGGTGCGGATTTCCAGACCATCGACTGGCTGAAAAAGCAGGCGGCAAAAGGCTTGCCGCTGCGCCTGTACATGAACGTCGACGGCGAGTCGGTGGCCAGTCTCGACAAGCATCTGGCCGATTACCGCATCATCGGTTTTGCCGACAACCACTTCACCGTGCGCAGCATCGGCGAATCGGTTTCCGACGGCGCGCTCGGCACGCGCAGTGCGTGGTTCCTCAAGCCCTACAGCGACGCTCCCGACATCACCGGCAAGAACGTCACCGCGATGAGCGATCTTGAACAGATGGCGAAGATCGCCGCGCGCGACGGTTTCCAGGTGGCGATCCATGCCATCGGCGACCGCGCCAATCGCGAAGTGCTGGACATGTACGAAAAAATCTTCCGCGCCGATCCGGCCGCGCACAAGCTGCGCTGGCGCATCGAGCATGCGCAGCACCTGAACCCGGCCGACATTCCGCGCTTCGCCGACATGGGCGTGATCGCCTCCATGCAATCCATCCACGCCTGCTCGGACGCGCCAATGGTGGTGTCGCGCATCGGCGAAAAGCGCGCGAAGGAGGGCGCCTACGTCTGGCATAAGTTGATCGCAAGCGGCGCCATCGTGCTCGAAGGCACCGACACGCCGGTCGAGGACATCAACCCGATTCCGAACTTCTACTGCGGCGTCACGCGCGCCTACGACCACGGCAGGAAAACGCTGTATCCGGATCAGGTCAAGACGCCGATGCAGGAGTTGCGCTCCTACACCTGGAACAACGCCTACGCCATTTTTGAGGAGGACGACCTGGGTTCGCTGACGCCCGGCAAGCTGGCCGACATCGACGTGTTCTCCGGCAACCTGCTGACCATGCCGAGTGACCAGATCCTGCATACGCGCCTGCTCTACACCATCGTCGGCGGCAAGGTCGTGTACCAGCGCAAGGGCGCGGAAAACTGGCGCAAGGGCCGGACGTTCGAGGCCATGCCGGAGTTCAACCATGCCGAATAAGCGTCGGCACAGTTCGTAATACCAAGTGTCGACCGGGGGCGATCATCCATGCACGTACTGATCCTCGGCAGCGGCGTCATCGGCGTAAGCAGCGCGTGGTATTTGGCGCGTGCCGGTTTCGAGGTCACCGTGGTCGATCATGCGGCCGGCCCCGCGCAGGGAACCAGCTTCGCCAACGCCGGGCAGGTTTCGCCCGGCTACGCCGCGCCATGGGCCGCGCCCGGCATGCCGCTGAAGGCGCTTAAATGGCTGTTTTCGAGGGATGCACCACTGGTCATCAAGCCGGGTCTCGATGCGCGCCAGTACCTGTGGCTCGCGCACATGCTCGGCCAATGCACGGCGCGGCGCTACGTCATCAACAAGACGCGTATGCTGCGCCTGGCCCGCTACAGTCAGGATTGCCTGCACCGCCTGTGCGCGGAAACGGGACTGGATTACGAAGGTCGCCGGCTGGGCACGCTGCAGCTGTTCCGCACGCAGGCACAACTGGAGGCGGCAGGTCGGGACATGGCCGTTCTCGATCGGCATGGCGTGCCGTACGAGCTGCTTGATCGCCACGGCATCGTGCAGGCGGAATCCGCCCTGGCCGGCGTCGTCGGGCAGTTCACCGGCGCATTGCGCCTGCCCGGCGACGAGACCGGCGATTGCGAGCTGTTCACGCGCCGGTTGACCGAGCGGGCACGGGCGGAAGGTGTGACGTTCCGCTTTAACGCCACGGTAGAAGCCCTCGAACAGGCGGGCCGGCGCATCACCGGTGTGCGCATCGACGGCAAGGTCGAACGCGCGGATCGTTACGTGTTGGCCCTGGGCTGTCACACGCCGCGGTTGCTCGCGCCACTGGGCATCCGTCTGCCGGTGTATCCGCTCAAGGGCTATTCGCTGACCCTGCCCATCGTCGATACGGCGATGGCGCCCGTATCCACCGTGCTCGACGAAAGCCACAAGGTGGCCATCACCCGTTTCGACCGGCGCATCCGCGTCGGCGGCATGGCCGAGGTGTGCGGCTTCGACCTGTCGCAACCGGCGCGCCGGCGCAAAACGCTGGAAAAAGTCGTCGGCAACCTGTTTCCGCACGCCGGCGATCCGGGCCGCGGCCAGTTCTGGACCGGCCTGCGCCCGGCCACGCCGGACGGCACACCGGTCGTCGGCGCGACGCCCTTCGACAACCTGTTCCTCAACACCGGCCACGGCACCCTGGGCTGGACGATGGCCTGCGGCTCGGCGAGCTATCTGGCCGATCTGATGGCCGGCGTGTTGCCGGAAATAAGCACCGAAGGACTGGATGTTTGCAGGTATCGGAGGCGACATGCATTGGCGGTAAAGACGTCCATCCTGAATGATCCCGAATCCTCAAATAAACCGAAAACCGCAGCAATGTGCCGATCGCGATCTTCGGTTCGCTGGGCCCTCATCATGTGGCTGGCGCACGCGTCGCGCTTGCGCGGCCAGCGCGTGATCGAGCACCTGGGCGAACAGGCGAGCGAAAGCCGAAACCCGTAGGGCGGGCACTGCCCGCCATGGAATCTTCGCGCACCCGTGAGGTTTCGTTCGGCGGGCAATGCCCGCCCTACGAGGTGGTGTCGGGAGCGGCGCAGCTTTTCTCGGTATCGCCGCGCTCGATCTTGCCGACCAGGTTGTAGAGAATTCGCGCATCCTCGTCATCCAGCGTCTCACCGCCGATGCCGCGGAAGTGATTGTGGAACGCGCGTACCGTGGCCTGCGGATCGTCCAGCGAATAACCCACCGCCGTCAGCGCCATCCACGGATCGAAACCGGCGGGCGGATCCGGCAGCGGCGCCGGATCGGGCCACAAACCGAATCCGTAAGCGGCCAGCCGCGCCCACGGAAATAGCGGACCCGGATCCGGCTTGCGCGAAGGCGCCAGATCCTGATGCCCGATGATCTGCGCGCACGGAATGCGCCAGCGCGTGGTGAGGTCGGTCAAAAGGCGTATCAGGCTGTCGATCTGCGCCGGCGGAAACGGCACGACGCCGTTGTTGTCGATCTCGATGCCGAGGGAAGCCGAATTGACGTCGGTGATCGTGCCCCAGCGCCCGCCGCCGGCATGCCATGCGCGTTGGGTGTCGCTGACCAGCGGATAGATGCGCCCGTCGCGCCCGATCAGATAATGCGCACTGACCGGCCCGCCACTGTTGCGCGTGCGCAAGGTATCCAGCGATTCGGCCACCGAATCCTGCTCGGTGTAATGCAGCACGATCAATTGCGGACTGCGGATGTTGTAGTTGTCCGACGGCACCCACGTCGCCATGGGATTGCGTGGCTGCATCGGCGCACAGGCGCCGAGCGCCAATGTCAGGCAGGCCAGCAGCAGGCACGAAACGCGTTTTGCGGACGCATGCAACCCGTTGGACATCGGATTCTCCCATCACATGCGATGAATGTAATGGCGATGGGCCGCCCCATCAAATGCGGCGGCGATGTCGACATGCATGGGCGACTCCGGGGCTTGAGCCT
>DASSBH010000256.1:0-5492 GCA_035698945.1 Oleiagrimonas sp. | reverse complement strand
CGTGCCCATCGACAAGGAATCCGAAGCGGCCTCCAAGACCGTCGAATACGCTTTCGACGACTGGACGATCGCGCAGGTGGCCAAGGCCATGGGTCGCACGGACATCGCCGCCAAGTTCCGCAAGCGCGCCGGCAACTGGCGCAACGTGTTCGATCCGAAAACCGGCTTCGTGCGCGCGCGCAAGTCCGACGGCAGCTTCCGCACCCCGTTCGATCCGGCGGCGGTCGGCTACGGCAGCGACTACACCGAAGGCAACGCCTGGGAATACTCGTGGTACGAGCCGCAGGACATCGCCGGCCTGATCCGCGAGCTTGGCGACGCCGACAAGTTCATCGCAAAGCTTGATGCAGTGTTCGACACCAGGGTCGGCCCAAAGGAATTCGCCCACGTCGAGGACATCTCCGGCCTGATCGGTTACTACGCGCAGGGCAACGAACCCAGCCAGCACATCGCCTACCTGTACGACTACGCCGGCGCGCCGTGGAAGACGCAGCAGCGCCTCACCGGGATCATGCGCACGCAATACAAGCCGACCGCCGACGGCTTGCCCGGCAACGACGATCTGGGCCAGATGTCGGCCTGGTACATTTTCACAGCGCTGGGTTTCTATCCGGTTGCGCCGGCCAGCAACCAGTACGTGATTGGACGTCCATTCGTGAAGCGCGCGGTGATGCACCTGCCCAATGGCCATACCTTCACCGTCGTCGCCGAGCATCTGGACAAGGCGCATCCGTACATCGGCAAGGTCACGCTCGACGGCAAACCCCTCGATCGCACCTGGATCGGCTACCGGGAGATCATGGCCGGGGGCACGCTGCGTTTCGTGATGCAGGCTGCGCCCAACCGACAATGGGCCACTGCGGCAACCGCGCGCCCGTATGCCATGAGTCCATGGCAACCTCGCGCGGACGTGAAAATGCCGTGAAATCAACACTTAAGAATGATTCATGTCAGAATGAGCCCGACCTGGATGAAGAGGTGACATCCTGTGCCGGGAAAGTGGCGCACCAAAGTGATGATGCGCTGGCGGATGGTTGTGCTGCTGCTGGTCGTGGCCATCAGCGTGGTCGTGCCGTGGTGGGCCAGCCGCAACGCCACCGTCAGTGCGCTCAAGGCAAGCGACCGGGTGGCGCACAGCGTACAGCTGCGCACCACGGTTTATGAGCTGCTTTACCGCCTGCGCGACATGGAAGCCGGCGTCTACTCGGTGCTTCAGGGCGTCGACAACCGCGATATCCGCACGCGCGTGGATCAGGCGCAGGCGCAGATCGAACCGTTGCTGGCCATCCTGCATGGGCTGACCATCGACAGCCCTCGACAACGAGCACGACTGGATGCGCTGCAGGCGGTGGTCGGGCAGCGCGTTGCCCTCATGCGGCTGGCGCGCAAACGTCATGCCGTTGGCGACGAGGCAGGCGCCTATCGCGCACTGGGCGAGGCCGCGGAAAAATTTCCGTACGGTAATCTTGCCGAAAACATGGTGCAGGCCGAATCGCGCCTTCTGACCCGCCGCGCGGCCATGTCCGCACGCAAGGCGCACACGGCATGGGTGGTCGGCACCGGCACGGCGGTGGCCCAGTTGCTGCTGCTTGGCCTGGTGGTGGTGGTGTCCGAACGCGCCATTGCCAGACGTCTGCAAGCCGAACGCATCAGCCGGCAGGCGGTGGCGCGCTCGCAGCGCATCGTGCAGACGGTGCGCGAGCCCATGGCTGTCCTCGACGGGCAATTGCGTCTGCTGATGGTCAACGCCGCCTTCAACGAGTTGTACGGACACACGCAAGGCGACCGCCAGCACCGGCTGGCCGATGTCGGCGAGGGCGCCTGGGCCAAGGAAATCCTGCTGCAGCGCTTGCGCGACGTGATCACACGCGACCGTGAACTGTGGGATTACGAACTGGAGCAGGTCACCATGGATGGCGTCGACCGCCGCATGCTGATCAACGCCCGGCGCATGTCGCTGCCGGAGGGTGGCGAGCCGGCCATGCTGCTCAGCGTCAGCGACGTCACCTCCCTGGCGCTGGCGGAAACCCGGGTTTCGCAACTCAACAGCCAGCTCGAAGGCAAGCTGGAGCAGCTTTCGGAAGTCAATCGCGAGCTGGAAGCCTTCAGTTATTCGGTGTCGCACGATCTGCGCGCGCCGCTGCGGCATGTCGCCGGTTTTTCCGACAAGCTGCAGCGCCATCTGGGCAAGGACATCGACGAAAAGACGACGCATTACTTGCAGACCATCGCCAGCGCCGCCCAGCGCATGGCGGATCTGATCGACGGGCTGCTGGTGTATTCGCGTCTGGGCCGGGGCGCATTGCGCCGGCAGTCGGTGGACATGCACGCGCTGGTCGAGGAAGCGCGCGCGATGGTGATGGACGATACCGATGGCCGCGACATCGAGTGGCGCATCGGCGACCTGCCGACAGTGCTGGGCGATGCCAGCATGCTGCGCACGGTGTGGCAGAACCTGCTTGGCAATGCGGTCAAATACACCGCCCATTGCGAGCACGCCGTCATTCGTGTCAGCGCGGCCAGGAACGGGCGAGGCGAGTATGTGTTCACCGTCAGCGACAACGGCGCGGGTTTCGACATGGCCTATGCCGACAAGTTGTTCGGCGTATTCCAGCGCATGCACAAGGATTCGGAATTTTCCGGCAGCGGCGTCGGCCTGGCCAACGTGCGGCGCATTGTCATGCGCCACGACGGCAAGGTTTGGGCGGAGGCTGAATCCGGCAAGGGCGCCAGCTTCCATTTTTCGTTGCCGATGCCGATGCCGATGACGTAGATTGCAAGGGACGGTTTCCATGGCATGTCCGGTGGGCTTGCCGCTACTCACCAAAGGTCGATTCATGCACAAGAAGATGCTCACCATCCTCATCGTCGAGGACAGTCCTGCCGATGCCGAAATGACCATCGACGCCTTGCGCGATGCCAAGCTCGCCAACCCGATCGTGCATGTCGAAGACGGCGTCGAGGCAATGGAGTGGCTGTTGGCGCAAGGCGCGCATGCCGGTCGTGCCGACGGCAATCCGTCGCTGGTGCTGCTGGACATCAAGATGCCGCGCATGGACGGGCTGGAAGTGCTCAAACGCATGCGCGCCAACGAGGCGCTTTGCCACATACCCGTGGTGATCCTGTCGTCCTCGCGCGAGGAGCAGGATCTGGCGCGCAGCTGGGATCTGGGCGTCAATGCCTATGTGGTCAAGCCGGTCGATGTGCGGCAATTCTTCGATGCCGTGCAGACGCTGGGCCAGTTCTGGGGGGTGCTCAACGAAATGCCCGGCGTGTATTGATCGCCATGAACGAACTCACAACCCGCATCGAAAAGTCCATCCGTATCCTGCTGGTGGAAGATGTTCCGGCCGACGCCGAACTGGTCGTCGACGATTTGCGCGAAGACGGCATCGACTGTGTAGTGCGTTGCGTGGATATCGAAGACGATTATGTCGACGCCCTGGACACGTTCAAGCCCGACATCGTGCTTTCGGATCTGGGCCTGCCCTCGTTCAACGGTTACCGGGCGCTTTCCATCCTGCGTCAACGCACCACGTTCACCCCTTTCATCTTCGTGACCGGCACCATGGGCGAGGAGATGGCCGTGGAGGCCCTGCGTCAGGGCGCCACCGACTACATCCTCAAGAGCAACACCATGCGCCTTGCCGCCGCGGTACGCCGCGCCGTGCGCGAGGCGGAAGAGCAGCGCGCCCGCCAGAGCGCCGAAGACGAGCTGATCCGAACCCAGCGCTTTGAAAGCCTGGCGCTTCTGGCCGGCGGCCTCAGCCACGATCTGCGCAACCTTCTGCAACCCATGCTGCTGGTCGCCGACACTCTGGATGCCTACACCGACGATGCGCAGCTGGTGCGCCTTGCCGAGCTTCTGCGCGGATGCGGCCAGCATGGTCTGGAGATGGTGTCGTCCATGCTTACCTTTGCGCGCGGCACGCGGCGCATTCAGTCAGTGCGGGTGGATGAGCTGTTCCAGGCGCTGGGCCTTCTGCTCAAAGGCAGCGTGCCGCGTGCGGTCGCGCTGCAAATCGACGAAGACGTGGACGACTTGAGCTTCGAGGCCAATCACACCGAGTTGCAGCAATGCCTGCTCAACCTGAGCCTGAACGCCATCCAGGCCATGCCCGAAGGCGGCGTTCTCACGGTTTCCGCGCACGACTGCGAACTGGACGCGGATTTTTTTCATGCCGACGAAACCGCAGCGCCCGGACGTTACATCTGTCTGACCGTGGCCGACACCGGCCCCGGCATGACGCCGGAGGTGCTCGCGCATCTGTTCCAGCCGTTCTTCACCACCAAGGGTGGCGGTACCGGCCTGGGCCTGGTGTCATGCCGGCGCATCGTGGACAACCATGGCGGCGTGATGCGTCTGCACAGTAGTCTGGGAGAAGGCACCCGGGTCCACATGTATCTGCCGCCGTCCGCGGCGCGCAGCGAGCCGCGGCCGACCGTCGGCAGTACCCCGGGCGGCAGTGGCGAGCGCATCCTGGTAGTGGAGGAAGAGGCCGCGCAACTGTCTCTTCTCACCGGTGTGCTGGATGGATCGGGTTACAAGGTCCACGCCAGCCAGAGCGGCACGGCCGCCCTGCAATCGTTGCAGGTGGAAGGATTGCCGGCACTGGTGGTGATGGACGCGGACATGAGCCTGCTGACCGGCGTGCGCACGCTGGCGGCATTGCTGGAGCGCGATTATCACGGCGCCGTGCTGCTGCTGATCCGTCCCGATGCGCCACCGGATCTGAACGATCTGCCGCCCCTCGAACATCTCGGCACGCTCGACAAGCCGGTACATGCCGATGCCCTGCTGCGCGCCGTGCGCGAGGCGCTGGATGCCTGTCAGCCGCCGCGCGATCAGTCGATCATGTAGGGCGGCCACTGCCCGCCGAACACGGTCTGCGCGTGCATGAACCTTCCATGGCGGCAATGCCCGCCCTACGCGTTTACAGCTGGGGCGTGCGCTCAGCTTGACGCGAATCGACGCGGACGGAAGCCAATCAAGTTGTCCAGGGCGCGGCTACACGGGTAGGGCGGGCACTGCCCGCCGAACACGGTCTGCGCGTGCATGAACCTTCCATGGCGGGCAATGCCCGCCCTACGCGTTTCGGTGGGGCGTGTGTTCAGTTCGAGCTTCCCTGACGCGCCAGCACCATGCCCTTGAGCACGCTGAGCGCCTGGGCCAGGGCGTAATCGCGTTCGGCCAGGGCGCTGTTGTCGGCCAGCGTCTGAGCCGAGGCGGCGTGGCTGGCCTGGACGGTCTTCGGATTCTCGTTGTGCAGGTGATGCGGCAGATCGGCTTCGGAGTCGATCAGGCTGGGCGGAGCATCGCCAGTGTGCGCCACCAGGTCGGGAATGATGATGTCCGGCGTGATGCCCTCGGCCTGGATGGAAGTGCCGTCGGGCGTGTAGTAGCGCGCCGTGGTCAGCTTGAGCACGTGGTCGTCGTCCACCGGCATCACCGTTTGCACCACGCCCTTGCCGAAGGTGCGCTGGCCCATGAT
>DASSBH010000255.1:0-2408 GCA_035698945.1 Oleiagrimonas sp. | reverse complement strand
CTTGCATGGTCTGGAATTGGGCGAAGTGGCTTTCGGCGCCGTCATCAAGCAGGTGTCGGATTGGAACCTGGCGCGCGAAGCGTTGCTCAGTTCCGGCCTTGCGCCGACCACGCCGGGCATCACCACGGCGCGCGCCTGCGGCACCTCGCTGGACAATGCCATCATTGTCGCCAACAAGATCGCCACCGGCCAGATCGAGGCCGGCATCGCCGGCGGCAGCGACACCACCAGTGACGTGCCGATTACCTACAGTCGGCGTTTGCGTGAGCGGTTGCTCGCGGCCAGCCGCGCCAAGACCTTGCCGCAACGCCTGAAGACGCTGGGCAAAGGATTTTCGCTGGGCGAATTGAAACCGGCAGTGCCGGGCGTGGCCGAGCCGCGTACCGGGAAATCCATGGGCGATCACTGTGAAATGATGGCCAAGCAGTGGCACATCGGTCGCGAGGAGCAGGATCGTTTCGCGCTGGCCAGCCATCAGAAACTGGCGGCGGCGTACCAGGCCGGTTTTTTCGACGACCTGGTGGTGCCGTTCCGCAATGTTGCGCGCGACAACGTGTTGCGCGCCGACACCACGCTGGAAAAATTGGCGACGCTGAAACCCGCTTTCGACCGGACATCCGGCAAGGGCACGCTGACGGCGGGCAATTCCTCGGCGCTCTCCGACGGCGCGGCCTGCGTATTGCTGGCCAGCGAGGAGTGGGCCGCAAAGCACGGCCTGCCGGTGCGCGCGTATCTCACCCATGCGCGTGTGGCGGCGGTGGATTTCGTGCATGGCGAAGGCCTGCTGATGGCGCCGACCATCGCCGTGCCGCGCATGCTCGACGAGGCCGGGCTGACCCTGCAGGATTTCGATTTCTACGAGATCCACGAAGCCTTCGCCGCGCAGGTACTGTGCACGCTGCGCGCGTGGGAATCGGCGGATTATTGTCGCGAGCGTCTGGGCCGCGATGCGCCGCTTGGCGCGATCGACCCGACCAGGCTCAACGTGCACGGTTCCAGCCTGGCCTCCGGGCATCCATTTGCCGCCACCGGCGCGCGGCTGGTGGCCACTCTGGCCAAGTTGCTGGAGGAAAAGGGTTCCGGGCGTGGGCTCATTTCCATTTGTACAGCTGGCGGCATGGGTGTGACCGCCATACTGGAACGCCCCTGAGGCGTCCGGATGTCCCGATTGTTCCGTTTGCGTACCACCGCCACCGTCAGCCTGCTGGTGCTGATCGGCGCCACCGGCATGAGCCTGTGGATGAGTGCCTGGCCACGCATGCACGATCGCGCCACCGAGGCGGCGGTGGCCGCGCGTCATCGCACCTCCGGCAAGGCGACTGCGCCGGCCTGGACGCGCAGGTCTTCACGCCACACGGCGACACGGGCCACGGTCCAGCCGGTGCATGCGACGCCGGCGCCGCCGATGCCCGTGCGTGCGCCGTCTCCGGCCTATCCGATGGAAGCCTTGCGTGAAGGACGCGGCGGCACGGTCACGCTGCGCGTCAGCGTGGACGGCAGCGGCAAGGTGACGGCGGTGGATGTGGCCCATTCCAGCGGCGATCCGGCGCTGGACGCCTCGGCGCGCAAGAGCATGCGCGAATGGCTCTTTCGTGCACCGGCCGACGGGCGGCCGATGACGTTCGATTATCCGGTCAGGTTCCGCATCGACACCGCGACGACGCAGTGATCGCCGCGGCGGCGGAACATGTCGATGCAATCAGTGCAGGCGGAACAAGGTCGGACGCCAGTTTCCGCTGGTGTAGGACTTGCTCCGACGCCGGCGCATGCGCTGGATGGCTTCGACGCGGCGCGCCTCGGCCCAGTCGACCTTGCCCAGCGACAGCTTGGCCGGATCCTCGCCACGTTGTTTGGCTTCGGCTTCGCGCCATTCGCGGAAATCCTCGTAGGCTTCGACTTCGTAGGTGAGCTCGCGCACGCACAGCTCGATCATGATGGCGTCGTCGAGATAGCCCAGCACCGGCACGGTGTCGGGAATGGCGTCGTTGGGGTTGGCGAAGTAGGCCAGCGCGGTGAGGGTGTTGCGGCGCTCTTCCTCGGGCAGGTCGAAGCCCTTGTCCTCGACCATGTCGGCCATGACCTGGATGCGCGCCAGGCGCGAACGGATGAAGTCCGGCAATTCGTCCAACGGCTTCTTGCTGACCATCTCGCGGGCACTGGCAACGATGGTGGCGTCATCGAGGGACTGCGACTTCTTCTCGGCGGCCTTGATGTCGGCGATGAAATGCTCGAGATCGGCGTCGCTCAGGGTGATGCTGATGTCCATGCTCATGGCGGGATCCGCTGTTCAAGGGGAAAAGTGAGACTAGGCGGCCCGCGCCATGGCGTCAATATGTCACACGATGGTCTGTCGCACGGGTTTCAAAGAATGCCGCTCAGGCCGAAACCGAAACCGGTGACCAGACGCG
>DASSBH010000254.1:0-8956 GCA_035698945.1 Oleiagrimonas sp. | reverse complement strand
GCGGTGGCGGCATTGCACGATCCCGATCCGAAGCGACGCTGGCGCGGCGACGGCCAGCCCTACACTTTCAAGTTCGAGCACGCCACCGTCACGGTCAAGATCACCGACGAGGATGGCAAGGTCGATCTCAACACCGCCACGCCGCGCCTGCTGGATCGGCTGCTGCAGGTGGTGGGCGTGGAGAAATCGCACGCGCATGCACTGGCCCAGGCCATCGCCGACTGGCGCGACAGCGACGATGCGGCCCGCCCCGACGGCGCGGAAGCGAGCCGCTACCAGCAGGCGAATCGCGCCTACACGCCGCGCAACGGGCCGTTTGCCAGCATCCAGGAATTGCAATTGGTGTGGGGCATGAACGCCGATCTGTATGCCAGGCTGGCGCCGCTGGTGACGATCTGGTCGGGACGCAACCTGCCCAATCCGGCGCATGCTCCGGCGTCGGTGCTGGCGGCCATGCCGGGCATGGACAAGGATGCCGCCGGCCGTTACGTGAAAACGCGGCGGCAGACCGATCTGGCGCGCGGCCTGCCGAACCTGCCCAACGGCATGCAGGTGGCGGCCGGCGGCGAAGACATCACGCACAGCATCGTATCCACGGCCAAACTGGCCGATGGCACGCGCGCGGTATTGCATGCGACCATTCGCCAGCGCGGCAATCGCCCCGACAGGGCGCCCTATGTCGTGTTGCAGTGGCGGGAGGGGACAGCCGAGTGACGGCATCGATACAAACATGGCAGCCGGCAGTGGCGCGGATGCAGCGTGCATGGCATGGCTCGCTGCTGCCCGGCTTTTTCGCCTGGTGGGGAAGCGAATTGCGCGCCTGCCTGCCGGCGCGCATGGCCGCCTGGTTCGAGCGGCACGCCTCGTGGTATCTGCTGGCGCTCGAAGCGGACGAGGTGGCGCTGCGCGCCGCCGGTTCCGAACAGGTTCGCGCACGCATCGACACCGCCCAGGCCGAGGCCCTGCAACAGACCGCCTGGCGCGAAGCCCTGTCGGGCGCCGATCCGCAGGACGTGCGCCTGGCCCTGTGCCTGCCGGCAAACAAGGTGCTGCGTCGGCAGTTGTACTTGCCGGCGGCGGCACGCGCCGACCTGCGTCGCGTAGTCGGTTACGAGATGGATCGGCAGACGCCGTTCCGTGTCGGCGACGTCTGCTTCGACGTGCGTCCGCTGGACACCGCCGCCGACGGTCGCCTGAAAGTGGAACTGGTGCTCACCCCGCGCCGCGAACTCGAACCGCTGCTGCAGCGACTGGCGATCATGGGCGCGCGCGTAGACGCGGTGGATGTGGCCGACGGTGATGGCCGGCTTGGCGTGAACCTGCTCGATGCCGCTGCGCGGCCTTCGCATCCGCATCCGCGGCGACGACTCAATCTTGTGCTGACGGGTCTGGTGATCGTGCTGCTGGCGTTGATCATGGGACAGTGGTTGCACAACCGGCGCAGCACGTTGGCCGCCATGCAGACACAGGTCGAGGCGTTGCATGGCCGTGCGCGACAGGTGACCCGGTTGCGCAGCCAACTGGTGCAACGCCTTGGCGCGACGGGCTTCCTGATACGCCAGCGTGCGCAGTCGCCGGCCATGATCGACGTGCTCGCCGACGTCACCCATCGCCTGCCCGATGCAACCTGGCTGGAACGCCTCAGCGTGGACGCCACCGGCCATATCGCGTTGCAGGGGCAGAGCCCGCACGCGACCCAGTTGCTCAAACGCATGGCCGGATCGGCCTATCTGGGCGATCCCGGCTTCCAGGGCGTGATCCAGACCGACGCGCGCACCGGCAAGGAACGCTTCTTCATGACCGCGCAATTACATGCGCCGACCGCGGCTAGTGCGCCGGCATCGGCGGCGTCCGTGGCCGGCACCGAGGAGGGCGCCGATGCGCAAGCCGACCGCCACTGAAAACCGCGCCGCCGCGCTGCTGCTGACGCTGGCCGTGCTGGCGTTGGCCTACCTGTTGCTGGTGCATTGGTGGTTCGTTGCCCCGCTTTCGAACATCAGCGACGAAATGCAATCGTTGCGCGACCGCCAGCAACGCTACGCGGCGGTCGTGGCCCAGCGCGACGTGCTGAACCACCGTCTGGCCAGTCTCTCGCGTGGCCAAGCTGATGCGGACGCCTTCCTGCCCGGCACCGACAGCAACGCCGCCACCGCCAGCCTGATGCAGCACGTGGTCGAAACCGTCAACGCGCATGCCGCGCTCGGCCCCTGCAACGTGACGCAGAAGATGCCGGTGCCGGCTCCCGACGATGCGCAGGCGCCCTATCGGCAAGTCAGCGCCAACATCAACATGCGTTGCAGCATGCACGCCCTGGCGGCGGTGCTGCACGATCTGGCCTACGGCAAGCCGTACGTGTTCGTCGACAGTTTCAGCGCCTATCGCAACCCCGTGCCGGATCGCGACGGCACCACCTCACCATTGAACGTGCAGATGATGGTGTCGGGCTACATGCGTTCCGCCGCCCAGGGAGGCACGCCGTGAACGCCGCTGACCAGCGCCATCTGACGCCGTGGCTGGCCGGGCTGTGCCTGCTGCTTGTCGCGGTGTGGCTGATCCTGCTGTTCGGCGTGGGCCGCGGCATCCATTGGGCTCCGCCGGGCGCGGCGCAACCTCTGCCGATGGCGCAGCACCCGACCAAGGCCGGCGCCGCGCCGCCACTGAAACACTACGCCGAGGTCTGGCAGCGACCGCTGTTCACGACCAATCGCCAGCCGGCGGCGGTCGCGGCGGACAAGGGCGCATCATCGGTAAGCCTGGACAACCTCGAACTGACTGGCGTCATCCTCGCGCCGGGCATGCACATGGCGTTGCTCACCGACCGCAGCGACGGCCACACCGTACGCGTGATCGAGGGCGAGCACATGGCCCACAGCAACTGGCTGCTGAAAACCCTGAAGCCGCGCAGCGCCGAGTTCGCCGACAACGGCCAGCTGACGCGGCTGGATCTGAAAGTGCCGACAGGCGGCGGTACGACCACGCCCGCCAACACGCCTGCCACTGCACCGGCAGCACCGCCGCCGCCCCGGAGCAAACCGGCGGCACGGCCTCGGCCCCAGACGCAGCGCATCCAGGCACTCAAGGAACGCATCGAGCAACGTCGCCGCCAGCAGGCGGCGCACGCGGGAGAACATTGACTCATGAGCTTTCATCGGAATCTTTTCGTCGTGACCGCATTGGCATTGCTTGCCGGTTGCTCGACCCTGCCGTCGAACCAGGGCGATCATGCGCTGGAACGCGAGGCCATTGCCGGCACCCAGGCGCCGCCGCCGACACCGACGCGCACCGGCCGAGTGTCGTCCAATCAGCCGCCGAACACCGCGACACAAGCCAGCATGAAGCTCGGCAACGGCGTGTTCGTACGGCCCATGGCCGTGCCACGGTCGGGCAAAACCGGCAAGGCTTCGGGAGGCCAGCAGGGCGCGCAGAAAGGCGTGGTGTTCAATTTCGAGAACCAGCCGGTCGAGGCCGTGGCCAAGGCGGTGCTGGGTGACTTCCTCAAGCGCAATTACGCCATCGAACCCGGCGTCAAGGGCACCATCACGTTCTCCACCGCCAATCCGGTGCCGCCGAACGAGGCGTTGCCGATCCTGGAAACCCTGCTGGCGTGGACGAACAACGCGCTCATCGAAAAGGACGGCCATTTCCTGATCCTGCCAGCCAAGGACGCCGTGGTCGGCAACCTCGCGCCGAGCCTCGGCGCGCGTGCGCCGGGCGCGGGCATGTCGGCGCGATTGTTTCCGCTCGACTACATTTCCGCCACGGAAATGAAGAAACTGCTCAAGCCGTTCGCGCCGGAAAGCGCCTTCCTGCTGGTCGACCCCATGCGCAACCTGCTGGTGATGGCCGGCACGCCAGAGCAACTGGCCAACTACGAGCGCACCATCAAGACCTTCGACGTGGACTGGCTCAAGGGCATGTCGGTGGGTGTGTTCACCCTGCAGCACGCCAACGTCGCGCAGCTGATGCCGCAGCTGGAAAAACTGTTCGGCCAGAAAGGCTCGACGCCGCTGGCCGGCATGCTGCGCTTCATTCCCATCCAGCGCACCAACGCCATCGTGGTCATCACCTCGCAGCCGGACTATCTGGCCGAGGTGCACCAGTGGATCAACCGCATCGATGCTGGCGGTGGCAACCGCCCGCAGCTTTATGTGTACAACGTCAAGAACATGCGCGCCGGATCGCTGGCCGGTTACCTCAACCAGATCTACAACGGCACCGGCGCGAACGTTGCGCAGGCCGGCGCGGTGGCGCCGGGGTTGACGTCGTCCACTTTGGGCGGCGGCAGTTCGGGCGTCGGCATGGACAGCGGCATAGCCTCGGGCATCGTCGGTGGCGGCCGCGATGCCGGCAGTGCGATCGGCAGTTCAAATGGACGTATGGGCGGCCAAAGCGGACAAGCCATCGCGATGACTGGCGTAGGCTCGGATGCAGGCACGACTTCGGCATTTTCCGCCAACGACAGCGGCTCGATGGGTGCGGGTGCAGGTGTCGGCCCTGGCATGGCCAACGGCGCCAGCGGCGTGCGCATCACCGCGGTCAACGCCAACAACCAGCTGCTGGTGCGCTGCCGGCCCTCACAATGGGCCGAAATCGAATCGGCCATCCAGCGCCTGGACGTGGTGCCGCTGCAGGTGCAGATCGAGACCCGCATCCTCGAAGTGCAATTGACCGGCAAGTTCAGCTTCGGCGTGCAGTGGTATCTGGAAGGCCTGATCGGCGGCCATCCGGACGGCAACGGTGGCTACGTGCCCGGCCAGCCCGGCAATCGGCAGCAGTGGGCGCTCGGCGCGGGCGGCGCCAGCTTCCATCCGCTGGGTGATTCGTTCTTCTACTCGTTCCTCAACAATAACCTGGAAGCGGCGGTGCACGCCATCGAGACCAACGGCAACACCAAGGTGCTGTCCGAGCCGTCGCTGGTGGTCATGAACAACCAGATGGCCAGCATCCAGGTGGGCGAGCAGGTGCCGGTCAACCAGACCTATTTCGCGCCGGGGCTGGGTAGCAGCGTGGGCGACGGCGGCATCGGCACGCTCGGCAACGTGCAATACAAGGACACCGGCGTCATTCTCAAAGTGCGCCCGCGGGTCAATCCCGGCGGCCTGGTCTACCTCAATCTGCAGCAGATCGTAAGCAAGCCGGGAGTCAAGGATACCTACGGCAATTTCCCCATCAACAAGCGCGAACTGGCCACGCAGATTGCCGTGCAGAGCGGGCAAACCGTGCTCCTGGGCGGCCTGATCCAGCAGGACGAAGGCAGTACCGACACCGGCATCCCCTGGCTCAACCGCATCCCGCTGCTTGGCCGCCTGTTCGGCAGCACCGACCACCATCGCAACCGCACCGAGCTGCTGGTGCTGATCACGCCGCGCGTCATCACTTCCAGCTCCGATGCGCGCAACATCACCCTGGATTACCAGCGCCAGTTCGAGTCGCTGAAACCGCTGCGCGAAAAGGAAAACAAAAAGTAGGGCGGGCATTGCCCGCCGCGCAAACCCTGGTTTGCCGCAACGCATCTCGCCATTGCCATGAATTCCGGCCTGTAGATTCCGTTCAGGTGCCCAAACCGGCACACTTGTTATGCTCGACCACCTGTCTGTAAAAATCACAGACGCATTCTTTCCATTACCACAGGAATATCCACATGCTTTCTCATCGTGTCGTCATCGCCGCCGCTCTGGCTGGAGCCTTGATGTTGCCGCTGGCCGCCAACGCGCAGTCGACGCTGGGCAACAAGTCCGTGCCGGGCGTGTGCATGCTTTCGCGCGGCGCGATTCTGGCCGGCTCCAAGGTCGGCCAGGCCGCCGATGCACGCCTCAAACAGTTGGCCCAGCAAGCGCAAAACCAGCTGGAAACCGAGCGCAAGCCGCTCGATCAGGACATCCAGCAGTTCCGCCAAAAGGCCCAATCCATGAGCGAGACCGAACGCGCCAGCCAGCAGAAGGCGTTGCAGGAGCGCCTGCAGGCTTTCCAGCAGAAGGCGCAGGAACTCAAGGCGCGCATCCAGCTCACGCGCTCCAAGGCCATGCAACGCATCGGCGCGGCCATCGACCCGCTGGTGGCCAACATCTACAAACAACACGACTGCGGCATCCTGCTCGACCGCGACACCGTCCTCGGCGGCAATCCGCAGAACGACCTGACCGATGCCGTTACCCAGGCACTGGACAAGAAGATGACCACCATCAGCTTCAACCTGGCGCCGTTGCCGAAGCAGTCCTCGAACGCCAGCGGCAAGTAATTCCCGCGTTGCAATCCGGCATGACGGGCGCGTGCCTGTCATGCCGGTTGCAGATGTTCACCTGAAATGTCCTTGGGGTGTGAACATCATCACGAAACACTGTTTTTTGACTTCGTAACATTCCCACTCGACTCTGGATGGGGATGGGGCGATGGACAGGCTTCACCGCAGGATGTGGGCAGGCGCACTGGCAAGTACCGTCTGCATGGGGATCGGAGCCGGCGCCTTTGCCGGCACGAAGGTACCGACACCGGTACGTCAACACGCTTTCGCGTGTACAACGCAAAACTGCGCCATGCCCGACAAGGGCGCCTACCCTTATCTTGTCGTCGGCCGATTCGATCAGGCGGCAAGCGCGCAACAGAGCAAGCGTCTGTTCCGCGCCATGCGCAGGCAACATCATTGGCAACACCTGCCGAATAGTGCCGGAGATTTTCGCACCAATCTGCAACCGGTAACCATTCGCCTGGCCAATGGCTCCAGGCTGGCCGTGCTGATGGCCCGCGAAGAAATGACCATTGCGCACCCGCAATCTGGCGACCTGGTGCGTTATTCGCCGCATCGCGGCAAATATGAAATTCCACCCACGGATCCGAAGGCTGCCGCTTATTGGGCCATCGATGGCTGCGTAGCCATTCTTTGCCGCGCAGGCGATGACGCCTGTTTCAAGCGTTACCGCACGGGCGTATATCGTCCCTCCGATGGCGTCGCGATTTCCGCGCGCACGTTCAAGCCATTGCCGCATCACGTGGCCATCGATCCGGACAGCCTGCTTCCGGTTCGTCACCTCTGAAAATTCATGTCGACGCCGTGCATGGCGTCGGTGTCATTCGTGTTCGTGCTGTACCTCATTACAAGGATCGGTCATGTCGCAACGCATTCGTTCCCGTCTCGGCGCTTTTGCTCTCGGTTTTCTGGCTGTTGCATGGTGTGGTCTGGCGGTGGCCGGCTATACCAACAAAAACGACCCGCACGGAACGCCGGACAAGCATGGCAACCCCGATCATTGCGGCTGCAATCATCGACAGGGGTCGTCGAATACCGGCAACCCGGCGACCACGCAAGCCACCACGCCGACCAAGGCTCCGGCCAATGCGTCGACGGGCATGCCGACCTACTACATCAGCCCCATGCTGATCAGCCTGACCATCGAGGACACGCCACTGCCGTGGCAACCGGCGTTGGGCCCGGCCATGGGTTTCACGTTGCAGTACAACCAGATGGACATCGACCAACCGACCACCTTTACCTGGAGCAATGTGGGTCCGAAGTGGAGTTTCAACTGGTTGAGCTATGTTCAGGACGATCCGAACCATCCCGGCAGCAAGGTACTCACCTACATGTCCGGTGGCCCGGGCCGACCGGAGCACGGTTTCAATGCCGGCAATGGCATGTTTGCTCCCGAGGTGGAATCCGGCGCCCGGCTGGTCGAGGTGTCCAATGATCCGGTGACCTACGAGCGCCGTTTCGCCGATGGCAGCAAAGACGTCTATGCAGAAAGCGATGACGCTGCGGCGTATCCGCGCCACGTTTTCCTGACTCGACGCGTGGATGCCCATGGCCATGCCGTCACCTTGCATTACGACGATCAACATCGCCTGACTTCGGTCGTCGATGCCAGTGGCCAGGCGCTGACGCTTTATTACGACGATGCCAGCCAGCCGCTGCACGTCACCCGCGTCATGGACGGCAGTGGGCGCATGGTCAAGCTGCAGTACGATGCGGCAGGGCGTCTGTCCGGCATCACCGATGTCATGGGCATGACCTCCGCATTCACCTATGACGGCGGCACATCCGTTACCGCCATGACCACGCCCTACGGCACCACGCATTTTGATACGCACCAGCAAGGCGTGCGCCGCTGGATCGACATCACGGATGCCAATGGCAACGCCTTGCGCTGGGAGTTCAACGAGGCCGTGGGCGGTATTCCCTTCAGCGCCAGTCACGTACCTCATGGCATTCGCGCCTTCAACCGTTATCTCAACAGCCGCGACAGTTTCTTTTGGGATGCCACCGCGCTCAAGCGTTTTGGAGCCGACTACACCAAGGCGCTCAACTACCACTGGACGCACAAAAGCAGCGGCGGCCGCCTGAGTTCGGTGACCGCCGACAGCCTGGAAAGCATCAAGTACCCGCTGGAAAGCCGCATCTGGTACAACCATCCAGGCGACATCGCTGGCGGTTCGGGCACGCTCAACGTCCCCACGGCCGTGGCGCGCATTCTTCCCGACGGCAGCACACAACTGCGCCGCAATGCCTACGACAGCCAGGGGCGGTTGACGCGCACGATCGATCCATCGGGGCTGGAAACCGACTACACCTATGCCCCCAACGGCATCGACGTGGTGAAGATCGAGCGCAAGGGTACCGATGGCAGCGACAGCATCGAAACCTTCCAGTACGACGATCACCACCATGTACTGTCCCACACCGACGAAACCGGCTCGGTGACGCGCTACACCTACAATGCGCAGGGCCAGGTACTCACGCAAACCGATGCACTGGGCCACGTCACGCGCTACACCTACGACGCACAAGGCAACAAAACCTCGGTCACCGATGCGAATGGGCACGTCACCCGTTTCGCCCATGACACCCTGGGGCGCATGACAAGTCGCACCGATCCGCTGGGTCGCACCACGCAGTATCAATACGACGCACTCAATCGCACGGTGCGCACCACCTATCCCGATGGCAGCTACACCGCCACCACCT
>DASSBH010000253.1:0-5446 GCA_035698945.1 Oleiagrimonas sp. | reverse complement strand
GGCGATGGGCAGCGGCCATTTGCGCACGATGGCTTTTGCGCGCTATCTCCCTGCGCTGGGTTGGGATCCGATCGTGCTTTCGGCACGGGCACTGGCCTATCCGCGCACGGCGCCGCTGGATGACGAATCCATTCCGCCAGGCTGCGTGGTGCATCGTGCGCTGGCGCTGGATGCGCAGCGTCATTTCGGCGTGGCGGGCAAGTACCCCGGCATACTGGCGCAGCCCGACCGCTGGGGCAGCTGGTGGCTGGCGGCGGTCTGCCAGGGGCTGCGTCTGATTCGTCGCCATCGGGTGCGCGCCATCTGGTCGACCTATCCGATCATGACTGCGCATTGCATCGCGCACACGCTGTCGCAGATTGCCGGCTTGCCATGGATTGCCGATTTCAGGGACCCGGTTTCGGGCTCGGTTTCGAGGGAAAACCCTTACGCGTTCGCTTCCCAGCAACGCTGGGAGCAGCGTGTCATGTCGCGCGCCGCGCGGGTGGTATTCACAACACCCGGAGCGCTGGGAGCCTGTGCCGAACGCTTTCCGCAGGCGCATGCCCAGGGGCGGCTTGCGGTAATCGGCAACGGTTATGACGAGCGGGCGTTCGCGGGCATTCCCGGGCCTGCACCAAGCCGGGACGACAAGCCTCTGGTCATGGTGCATAGCGGTTTTCTGTATCCGGACGGTCGCGATCCCATGCCGTTTTTCAAGGCGCTTGCGCAACTGAAGGCGACTGACCATGTGGATGCATCGAAGCTCAGGATCGTCCTGCGTGCGAGTGGTTCGGAGGCGACTTATGCACGCCAGTTGCAGCAGCTGGGATTGACCGACATGGTCGATCTGGCGGCTCCGGTTTCCAATCGGCAGGCGCTGGTCGAGCAGGCCCAGGCCGACGCCTTGCTGTTGTTTCAGGGCAGCCGTTTCGACCGGCAGATTCCGGCCAAGGTTTATGAATATCTGCGTGTGGGCCGACCGGTGTTTGCGCTTGTCGGCGAGCAGGGCGACACGGCAGCGCTCCTGCATACGACCGGCGGCGCGGAACTGGCGCCGATCGACGATACCGATCTCATTGCCCGGCGTCTGCTCACTTTTATCGATGCGTTGCGCGGTAATCGGGGACCACGCGCGGATCCAAATATCGTCGCGGGGCTTTCGCGGCGCGAGGGTGCAACGCTGCTCGCCCGTGTGCTGGATCAGGCCAGCGCGTGACTGATCTTACCCGGATGGCGTGACGATCGCGTCACTTTCCGGCTCATCGTGACGTTGTCGGATACACGGCACAAAATCCTCGAAGATCGCATCCGCCGGTTCCACGTGACCTTCCGTCCACGTCATTTTTCCGGCGTCGGGTTCGCCTTCCAGAGCCCAGTGGCCAGGACAATCGCGTACTGCCCAACTGGCAAAATTAAGCGTCAACTCGACGAGCACCGGTTGTGAATCCCGATAAATGATGTCCGCTGCGACAGCCTGCGTCCCCAGTTGACGAGCCGCGCGCCAGGCAAGGTGAATGGCATCCTCGCCGACCTTGTCCGGATTCCAGTCCATGTTCCCGTCGATGAGGCTCGCGCGAAAGTCGTCGGGTCGGTTGAACATGCGGAAGACGAAGGCGCGGCTACCAATGATGGTCACGCGAATGTTGCAATTGTTTCCCGGAATGAATTCCTGCACATAAAAATACCCGTGCTGGAGCTCCGCGTCGGTTGTGGGGCTGCCGGGATTCCTTCCCCGGATCACCTCCGTCGTGTTACGCAGCCGACGCAGCCACTGACGGCTGCGTGATGCTGGACGGTATCCCAACGATACGGTGCCGGATCCGAATAGTTGTTCGATGTAAAACATTGCTTCATTTCGGTTGTGCACGAGACATACATTGGAGGCCTGAATGCCACCGGCCAGTTTGAGCACGAAGGGGTATGTGGCCGTATCGCAAAATCGGGTTGCGTGCTGTCGACTCCAGAAGATTTCCGTCTGCGGTGTCGGAATACCGGCTGCATTGAAGAAGCCATGTTGGGCGATCTTGTCCTCGAAATACCATGCGTCCACCAACGATGGATAAATGGCCATGTCGAGCCCTTCCGCGACCGCGTACAGGAGGCGTTTGGCGTACAAACGCTGGTGAGCCGACCCTGTGCAGCGCCACATGAAAGCATCGCAGGTGGCGATTTGGGCGATGGCGTCGCGCGCGTACACGTCCACGGGAACCACTTCGATGCCATAACCTTGCGCAAGTTGAATCCAGCGCTTGGAAAAGGACTGACGCTCGCCGTTTGTGTGGATCACTTCATCCGGCTGGACGGCGATTTTCAGGCTCATGACGCATGCTCCGTGTCAGTCTCGGCAAGGCGCTCGAATTGCCCCTGGTGCAACCATTGCCAGGCCTTCCAATGGAACAGCAGCTTCCATGCAAGATAATTGTCGGAGGCGATGGCCTTCAACTTGTCGTGCAGCCCCGGATTGAGCCACGGATCGGGTTCGAGCAGATGTGCGCCAAGAAAGCCCGAGCGCGCCGTTCGCGATCGCGGCGCGCCAGGAAACAGTTTTGGATGGCGCACACGTTGTGCATGAAATTGCGCCTGCACCTGCTCGCGCCAATAGGCCGAAGCGGACGACCCGCGCATCAAGTCGCCGCCGCTCAGAAACGGCACGGACAGGGCGTGCCGGTCGAGGCGCGCAAACAGATTCCTGTAAAAACGCCCATCGCGTTTTTCCGCAAACGGAATCGTCGCGGCGTGATTCATGAAATCCTTCGACAGGCCTGGTGTATAGGCGTCGGTGCGGCTTGCATACACTTTCAACGGATTCATGGATGCGCGGTTGCGGCTGCGGTTTTCGATGACGAAGCGCGCGAGTCCGTGCATGTCCTGCGGCAGGCGCGATGTTTCGCTGCGGAAATCGTCGGAGAAGCCTTCGAACATCGCATCCACGACTTCGGCCTTGAACAGTGTTTTTGCCGCGCGCCAGATTGCGCTGTCGCGCCCGCGGACTTCGTGCTGCCGATAAGCGTCGAAGCCGCCCTCGTGCTGGTGCAGCGGCATGAACACGAATCCCGGCGCAAGCCCGTCCCACACTGCCGGATCGTCGATCTGCGAGGCGACCTTGGCAATGAACAAATCCAGGCTCGGATAGCCGACGTCACTGGCGCGCAGATAATCGAGATAGGCGGACGAGGAAAAAAAGTCGGTTGGCGGATGCACCTTGCGGTGACGCACGTTCGCCCCCGTCGCCACGGCTTCGGCCAATCGGCCGTCCGCGTCGCCGTATTCGTCAGCGTGGGCGACGATCAGCGCCTGTGTCGAAATGCGCGCACGCTTGAGCAGAAACAGCAGCAGCCGCGAATCGAATCCACCGCTCAGGAGCAAGGTGCCGTGATTGCCGAAAGCCGCGTAGGCGCCGACATCCCGCCCGAGCGTATCCAGAAAATCATGATGCCGCCATGCTTCCGACGGTTCCGGCCAGTGCCAGTAGCGATGCACGTCCAGCCGACGCTGCGCGCTGTCCCAGGTGAGGACGCTGGCGGGCGGCACGCGCTGCAAGCCATCCATCAAACTGCGTTCGCCGATGGGATGGCCCAACGAGATGAATGCGCCCCATGCCGCCGGATCCGGATCGCCGTGCATGGCCGAGGTGGTCGATACCAGCGTCAGTTCACCTTTGGCGTGCCGCATGTAGAGCGGTTGCATACCGAGGCAATCGGTGACGACGGTGAGGATGCCGCGTTGTTCGTCCCAAAACACGCCGGCAAACGCGCCATCGTGATCCGGAAGCTGCTGTGCGGCGGTGTCCGTGTCGACCACCTGGCGGATGTCGGGGCCATGAATCGGGAGTCCGGTGAAGAAGAGCAGGTTGCCATGCTCCGGCATCTCCACTTGTCCCACATATCCAATCGCTCCCGCGGCGACTTCGCGCTGACCGAGCGGATGGTTGCCCAGATTTTGCCGCTGCAGCATGGTGCGCACGCGTTGCGATGCATTCGCGCCGAAGTGGATGGCGAGTTTGCTGGCCCTGTGTGTCGCGGGTACGACATTCATGCGATCGGGGCAAAGTCGCGCCTGCACGCGACAGCTTGAGGCTGGCGGTGAGCCATGGAACCCATTGCGCGCAGGCGCGATTGTGCGCAAGGCGGGGCGTTATGCGCAAACATCCGGATGATCTTTCCTGAACACGAAGATCGTGTTGTAGCCGAGACGATGCAGACGCGAGGAGTAACGCATGTTGACGCGCTCCAGCGCCATCGTCATGGGCCACGGAAGCAAGACGGAACGAAAGTCGGTTTGTGGCCACACGCCCAGCGAATATTCGCGCACGCAGGTAAAACCCCTGTCGATGAACAGACGTCTTATATCGGCATTGGGCGAGCCGAAACTGCCGTCCTCGTTCCCGCAGGCCCGCATCAGCATGTACGACAGCGACCAGAAGCTGCGATGGTTGTTCATGACCACGTACCCGCCGGGCCGGGTCAGTCCGGCGATCTGACTGGCGGCGGCTTTGCGCAGCGCCGGCTCCGCGTTCGGAAAAAAGCGGAAGGCCGATACCACGTCGAAGGTTCCCGCGCCGAAATGGGTCAACGCCTGCCTGCCGTCCATTTCGTGAAACGTGGTCCGCGTGCATTTCGTGCGGGCGACGCCCAGCATGTCGTTGGCGATGTCGATGCCGTGGAATTCGCAGTCCGGAAGGCGCTTTTCGAGTACCGACACGATGCGGCCCGTTCCCGTCGCAAAATCGAGTGCGCGCCGTGGTGCAAGGCGAGCGAAAATTTCCCGGATCAGCTGTTCCTCCAAAGCCCACATGGCGGCGCGTCCGGGCCGGTCGCGAAAGCGTGCCTGATAGGCGGCGCCGGCATGCATGTGGCTGGCCGAATACTCCGCAAACTGTTGCAAGGGGGTTCGTCTGAACAGGTCTTTCACGTGCGGCATGCTCCGGCGGTCAGGGGAACTGGGTTGAATTGGGCACAGGCGTCATCCATCAGGCAATGGCAAGTTCCGTGTGCGGGATGCGCGGCACGAAATCGGCAAAAATGGCATCTTCGGGGCGCATGGAGCCTTCCACCCACTCCATTTTCCCGAGCCTCGGTTCGCCATGCAGAATCCAGTGGCCCGGACAATCGCGGACGGCCCAGCTGGCGTAGCTCAAGGTCAGCTCGACGACGACCGGTTCGGAGCCGCGGCGGAGGATGTCCACCGCCACCGTTTGCGCATTCATCCTGTGCGCGACCTGGTAGGCGAGACGTATGGCGTCCTCCTTGATCGGCGCCGGATCCCAGTCGATGTGCCCGCTGCCGCTGGCGCGAAAATCGCCGGGGCGGTTGAAGCGGCGAAAGGCGAAGGCACGGTTGCCGATGATGGTGACGCGCACGTCGTACGCGTTGTCGGGAAGAAACTGCTGGGCAAAGAAGTAGCCATGCTGCAATTCCGCATCGACGGTGGGGCCGTTGGGATGACGGCCTTCGACCACCTCGGC
>DASSBH010000252.1:0-2876 GCA_035698945.1 Oleiagrimonas sp. | reverse complement strand
TCGATCATCTACGGCATGTGGGGATTGTTCGTGTTCGTCCCGTTCATGGCCGATCACGTCGATCCATGGCTGAACGAGCATCTGGGCTCATGGCCGGTGATCGGTCCGCTGTTCTCCGGCCCGCCGTTGGGGCTGGGCATGCTGACCGCCGGCATCGTACTGTCGATCATGATCATCCCGTTCATCGCCGCCGTCATGCGCGACGTGTTCCGCACGGTGCCGACACGGCTGAAGGAATCGGCCTATGCGCTGGGCTCGACCACCTGGGAAGTGGTCTGGCACATTGTGCTGCCGTACACACGCCAGGCCGTGGTCGGCGGTATTTTCCTGGGTCTGGGCCGTGCGTTGGGCGAAACCATGGCCGTCACCTTCGTGCTCGGCAACAGCTTCGACATCCGCGCTTCACTGCTGATGCCCGGCACCACGATTTCCTCGGCCATCGCCAACGAATTCAACGAGGCCGTCGGGCTGCATCGCTCGGCATTGATGGCATTGGGCTTCCTGCTGTTTGTGGTGACCTTCTTCGTGCTGCTGGCCGCGCGCCTGATGCTGCGTTCACTGGAACGCCGGGAGGGCAAGGCATGAATCTGCATGCCCGCCGCCAGGCACGCAATCTCGTCACCCTGTTCCTGGGTTGCGTGGCGACGCTGTTCGGTCTTGGTTTCCTGGTGTGGATCCTGTGGGTGACCATCAGCCACGGCATCGAGGCCATCGGCGTCCCGCTTTTCACCGACATCACCGCGCACACCACCGACGGCGGTCTGGCCAATGCCATCGTCGGCAGCCTGATCATGGACTTCATGGCCATCGCCATGTGCGCGCCGATCGGCGTGCTGGCCGGCATCTGGCTGGCCGAATACGCGCAACGTTCGCGTCTGGGCGCGACCATCCGCTTTCTCAACGACATCCTGCTGTCGGCGCCCTCGATCGTATTGGGCCTGTTCGTGTACGTCGTCGTGGTGTTGCCGATGACTTCGCTGACCAACGGCGCGACCACTTTTTCCGCCTTTGCCGGCGCCGTGGCGTTGGCGTTGATCGGCTTGCCGGTGATCGTGCGCAGCACCGACGAGATGCTGCAACTGGTGCCGGGCACGCTGCGCGAGGCTGCGCTGTCGCTGGGCATTCCGCAATGGAAACTCACGTTGCAACTTTTGATGCGCGCGGCCGGCCCAGGTGTGCTGACCGGCGTGCTGCTGGCGCTGGCGCGTCTGGCCGGCGAAACCGCGCCGCTGCTGTTCACCGCCTTCGGCAACAACTACATGGCCTTCGGACCGCTGGACAAGATGGCCAGCGTGCCGGCCACGATCTACCAGTACACCAATGCGCCCAGCCCCGAGCTGCACGCCATCGCCTGGGCCGGCGCCCTGCTGATCGCCATTTTCGTGCTGGCCCTGTCGCTGCTGGCACGCGCCCTCTTCTCCCGCCGGAGCACGAGCCATGAATAATCTCGCCATCCAGACCAGATCCGCCGACACAGCCGCATCGACGCACATCCAGGTGCGCGGGCTGGATTTTTTCTACCGCGACTTTCGTGCCCTGCGTGACATCAACATGGACATCCATGAGCGTCAGGTCACGGCCATCATCGGGCCTTCCGGCTGCGGCAAGTCGACCCTGCTGCGCATCTTCAACCGCATCTATGCCGTCTACCCGGGCCAGCGCGCCAGTGGCGCCATCCTGCTGGACAACGAGAACATCCTGGATCCGGGTTACTCGCTGAACCGCCTGCGCAGCCGCGTCGGCATGGTGTTCCAGAAGCCGGTGCCGTTCCCGATGACCATTTTCGAGAACATCGCCTGGGGCATTCGCCATCACGAGAAACTGTCGCGCGCGGAAATGAACGAGCGCGTCGAGCAGTCGCTGCGCGCCGCGGCGCTGTGGGACGAGGTCAAGGACAAGCTCAAGTCCAGCGCGCTGGGACTTTCCGGTGGCCAGCAGCAGCGCCTGTGCATCGCCCGCGCCATCGCCCTCAAGCCCGACGTGCTGCTGCTGGACGAACCCACCTCGGCGCTCGACCCCATCGCCACGGGCCGCATCGAGCAACTGGTGGAGGAGCTCAAGCGCGAGTTCACCATCGTCATGGTCACCCACAACATGCAGCAGGCCGCGCGCGTGTCCGACCGCACCGCCTTCATGTACATGGGCGAGCTGGTGGAGTACGGCGACACCGAAAAGATCTTCACCGCGCCGGACAAGCAGCAGACCGAGGATTACATCACGGGGCGATTCGGATGACTTGGGACTCGCACGAGCTACACCTCCGTCATTCCGGCGAAAGCCGGAATCCATTGTGTACTTGCCGCAAGCTCGAAAATGGATTCCGGCTTTCGCCGGAATGACGGCTGGGCAATCACATCGATCCACCACATCGAGACCACCATGAACACCACCGACCACCTCATCAAAAGCTATGACGACGAACTGGCGCGCCTGACCGCCGAGATCGCGCGCATGGGCGAAATGGCCATCGCCCAACTGGGAGCGGCCATGGATGCAGTCGAACAGCGCGACGAGCGCGCGGGCATGAAAGTGTTCGACAACGACGACACCCTCGACGCCATGGAGTACACCATCAACCACGACGTGGTGCGGCTGCTGGCGCTGCGTGCGCCGATGGCGCGCGATCTGCGCGAAGTGTTCGCGGCCTTGCGTATTGCCTCCGACATCGAGCGCATCGGCGATTACGCCGCCAACATCGCCAAACGCGCCGTGCCATTGTCGGTCACCGATCCCGTGGCTCCGGCGCGCGGCCTCCGCCACCTGTCCGACCTGGCGGCCGACGCGGTACGAAACGTGTTGACCGCCTACCGCGACAACGATGCCGAACGCGCGCGCCAGGTCTGGATCGATGACGATGAACTGGATCAGGCCTACAC
>DASSBH010000251.1:0-5683 GCA_035698945.1 Oleiagrimonas sp. | reverse complement strand
CGGGCGTATCATACTCGCTCGAACCGCTCTTTGCCGATTGGACAATTTGTCCTATGGCCGATCCGCCTCGCTGCAGGCATGCTTGTCGCCCCTCGCAAACGCCGGACGGCGGCACCGGTGTCGCGTGTTGCGCCGCAACCGGCCTGCTTGTGATTACAATATTGCTGCAAGATTGCTCCTCACGGAAACACCATGTCAACCAGTCAAGCCCAGCCACTCCACCAGCCATCCGCCGCCGCGCACATCGGCGGCTCCCATGCGCAGCACATCACGCCGGGCGACATCGCCGTCGGTGTCATCACCGGACGCACGGTCGGTTTCTTCGACCTGTTCGTGTTCGGCATTGCCTGCGTGCTGGTGTTTCCGAAGGTGATGTTTCCCTTCGCCAGCGAAGTGGACGGCATGATTTATTCGTTCGCGATCTTCGCGCTGGGTTTCATCGCGCAGCCGCTGGGTTCGCTGTTCTTCCTGCCCATGCAGCGCCGCTTCGGGCGCGCGCACAAGCTGACGGTGTCGCTGTTCCTGCTCGGCATCACCACGGTCGGCATCGCCTTCGTGCCCGGCTACGCCAAGATCGGCTGGTTCGCGATTGCGGGCCTGGCCGTGCTGCGTTTCGGCCAGGGTTTCGCCATCGGCGGCAGCTGGAACGGTCTGGCCTCGTTGCTGGCGCTGCAGGCGCCGCGCAACCGTCGCGGCTGGTATGCGTCGATTCCGCAGCTGGGCGCGCCGATCGGCTTCATTGTCGCCGCCGGCCTGTTCGCCTACATCTGGTCGAGCCTGTCGCATGAGGATTTCTACGCCTGGGGCTGGCGCTACCCGTTCTTCACCGCCTTCGCGGTCAACGTGGTGGCGCTGTTCGCGCGCCTGCGCCTGGTGGTCAGCCCGGAATACGCGGAACAGTTCAAGGCCGAGGAACTCGAACCCTCGCCGATGGGCGAACTGATCCGCACCCAGGGCAAGTCGATCGCGCTGGGCGCGTTCGCTCCGCTGGCAAGTTACGCCCTGTTCAATCTGGTGACGATTTTCGCATTGTCGTGGGCGCTGGTGTTCACCGAGCAGTCGCCGACCAGCTTCCTGCTGGTGCAGATCGTCGGCGCGCTCGTCGCCATTCCGTGCATGCTCCTGTCGGGCCACATCGCCGACATTCTCGGCCGGCGCACGACGCTGGGCCTGTTTGCCGTGCTGATCGCCGTCTACAGCGGCTGGACGGCCTTGATGCTGGCCGGCGGCACTTTGCAGAGCTACGTGTTCATCATCGTCGGTTTTGCGTTGCTCGGCTTCTCCCACGGCCAGTCCGCCGGCGCGGTGAACGCCAGTTTCCGCAGCTATTTCCGCTACAGCGGCGCACGCATCACGTCGGATCTGAGCTGGCTGATCGGCGCCGGTTTCGCGCCCCTGGCGGCGCTGCTGCTGGCGGTCTATCTGGGCACCGATTACGTCGGCCTGTACCTGCTGTCGGGCGCGGCCTGCACGCTGGCCGCGTTGTGGCTCAGCCGCAAGATGATCGGCCAGCCCAACGCCAACGACTGAACCTGCCGCCGCGCGGGCGGCACCGAACTTCCCGCCGCGGCACGCGCCCGATTCATACCAGAACGCGTAGGGCGGGCACTGCCCGCCATGAAATACTCACGCCAAACGCAGGCTGCATTCGGCGGGCATTGCCCGCCCTACTCAAGCATTTGTTTGATTCAATGCTTGGGGTAAACCCCATCGGGATTCCCTGCCGAGTATTCATTCGGGGCTTCGTGCATCCAGACCGGGCGCTGGCTCACGTTCAAGATCCGGCGAGTCGCCGACACGATGGCCGATCCAGGCGGCCAGCCCGGACAGGCCGGCCGCCAGTCCGGCAATGATCGCGGTGCCGGCTCCCAGCGCGCGCAAGCCGGTCAAACCACTGGTCACCACCACGTCGCCGAAGCGCCACACCGTGGTTTCGACAAAGTTCTTGCCTTTGTAGCGCGCTTCGCGCGAGGCCCGCGTGTACAACGCGTCGCTGGCCGGCTTGATCATGCCGTATTGCATGCCGCGCGCCACCACCTGCAGCACGATCAGCAGCGATATGCCGATGCCGAACACCAGCAGCGGCCCGGTGCCCAGGACCGCGATGGCCGCCAACAGCGCCACGTTGATCAGCGCCGGCAACACCAGGCCCCAGGCCGCGCCGAAACGCGCCAGCAGCCAACGCGTCAGGGTGAGTTGCAGCACCATGCCGAGCACGTTGATGGCCATGTCCAGGTCGGCATAGAACTCCAGCCGCGCCACGCGTCCGTCGACATGCGCCTTGACGTAGTCGGCGACCAGCGCGTAAGCCAGCGTGCCGATGCCGTCGCTGAGCAGCATCAGCATGGCCATGTAGCGCACGAACGGCTGCATGAAGGCCTGACGCACGCCGGCCCACAACGAGCCGCCCATGGCGCTTTCGGCGCCAACCTGGCGCACGCCCGTGCGATGCGCCGACACGCCCAGCAGCACCGCCAGCGCCAGCACCAGCAGCACGGCCGACACCACCAGCAACGGCGCCACGCCGATCACGGCAACCAGACCGCGCGTCAGCGGTGGCCCGGTCAGCGCACCGATCATGCCGGCGAAAGCAATCAGCGGGAACAAACGGCGCGCCTGCTCGCTCGTCCACAAGTCCGCCATCAGACTCCAGAACAACGACACCACGAACAGGTTGAACACGCTCACCCAGGTGAAAAACGCCACGCCCAACGTGCGCGCGCCGATCTGCTGTTGCGCCATGAAGGCCGGCACGAACGCGACCAGACAGAGAATGAAAAAGCCGTACACCCACACCAGCAGGCGTCGACGCGCGAAGCGCGACACCAGCCAGCCGAATACCGGCGTCAACGCCAGCATGGCCACGAAGGTGCCGGTATAGAACAGTGGCAATGCCCCGGAGCCGGTCGCGCCGCTCAACTGGTCGCGTACCGGACGGATGATGTAGTACGACGTCAGGATCAGGAAAAAGCCGACCGACGACCACCACAGTGGCACGCCTTCGCCGGCACGGATGCGGATACGCGATTTCATGTCTGTCTTGCCCGGCTCAAGCGGCATCTTTCGGCTCGATTCCCAGTAACGGCAGCGGGCAACCCAGGGAGGCGCAAATGACGCGTAACAGTTCGACCTCCTCGACCCGAATCACGCCGTCGGCCTGCGCCGCCCTGGCCAGGCAGTCGAGCAGACGCTGCTTGTCTTCTCCGACCAGACCGGAAAGGCCGATCAGCACACTGTCCAGAGTGCCTTGCCAGTCTACCGGCAACAGGAAATCGTGTTGCCAGTCAGGGAATACGTACGCGATTGCCTGCCGATAGGCCTGTTGCACCACCGCCTCGTCGCCGTCGCCGGCCTGGTTGGCGACAATGGCGCACAATGCGGCCACCGCGCCGCGACATTGATCCAGCCGTTTGCGCCCGCGCGGCATGCGCCGTCCGGGCCGGGTCAAATCGTTGAGTTGCGCGTGGAGCATGTGCTGCAGGCAATACTCGTGCACATCCACGTTCCGATCCATGCGCACCAGATGGGCCAGGGTCATCATCAGCCGTCTGATGTCCAGAGAGCTGTTCCGCCGCAGACAGGGAAAGGCCAGCTGCGCCAGCGGCAACCGTTGCAGTGGCGAAAGCCTCGCCAGCATGCGGTGCATGTTGTCGACGCTGAAAGCCACTTCCTTGCCCAGCATCTGCTCCACATGCGCGATCTGGTGCTTGCGCAGTTCCTCTTTGTCGTCCAGCACCAGCGCCAAAATCGCGCCCGCCGCCAGCGTGGGGTTTTGCACGGCGCGGTGCAGATAGGACGGCATGTCGTCGCGCAACTGGGCCGCCTTGTCGATGTCGGCGCTTCCCGGCTGACCGATTTTTGCGCTGACGGGCGTTTTCGCCATGGGAATCGTCTCGTCCACGGTTCTCGTCGCGTCGGCAAAAACCGTGTTGGCGGGCGGCGTTTCCACGGCCTCAGCGCCGTTGCCCATGCCCATGGCCAGCGCCGGTTCGGGCGCATGCGTCACCCTGCTCCTGGACACGGCCTGGGACACGGTTTGCAGATCGACGCCGACGGCCACCGCCGCGGCGGCCGAGGTGGCCAGATGGTGCCAATCGGCCGATGCATGCGCCGTGGCCGGTTCCGGTTGACGCCCCGTCACGCCCTTCCAGTCGCGCCATCTGTCGTGCATGAGCCGGATCTCGGCGTCACTCCAGACCATGCCCAGTGCGCGCACCCGCGTGGGCAACGAAGGGTGGGTCTTGAGCAACCACGCGCCGGTCGGATCGCCGAATGTCATGTGCGCGATCTCGGCCCGGTTGTACACCATCAGCATCGAGCCATGCTGGAAGGCCTGGATTTTTTTCAACGCGCCAACGATGCCTCGGGCCTGGCGCGTGAACTGCAGCGCCGCGGCATCGGCCAATGCCGAGCGGCTGCGTGCAATCGCGGCCTGCACCAGACGCGCGGACAGCGAGCCCAGACTGCCGACCACGATGACCGGCAGACCCACAATGAAACCCGGCACGCCAGCCGCCATGGCGTATTTGCCGAACACGCTGACGCCATGGATGCCGAACAGCAGGCCGATCATGCGGATGTTCAGGCGCATGTCGCCATGCAGGACATGGCTGAACTCGTGCGCGACGAGGCCCTGTAGTTCATCGCGATCAAGCAGATTCAGGCAACCGCCGGTAACGCAGATAGCTGCATCCGATGGCGTGTGACCAACCGTGAAAGCGTTGATGCACAGCTCGTCCTCCATCACGAAAACATCCGGCACCGGCATGCTGGAGGCGATGGCGATTTCCTCGACCACATTGCGCAGGATCCGCCAGGCCGGGTTGTCTGTATCCATCGGCACGAAGGTCGCGCCCATGCTCTCGGCCATGCTCGCGCCGCCGCCGCGCAGGCCATGGATACGCCAGGCCGCCGCCCCACCGATCACCAGCAAGGTGGCCAGGCTGGTCTTGATGTAACCGGTCACGCCCATGGATGCATGGAGCGGAGGCTTGAATGCATGCCATACGTGGTAGAGCCACGCCACGACGAGATCCACCGCGACCACCAGCATCAGCACGGCCAGCGCGAACGCCAGCATCAGCCAGAAGCCTTGGCGGCGCACCTGATCCTGTCGAGCGAAAAAATCCATCATGCCCCCTGTTGCTTCAACGCCGCGCGATCATGCCCGGCGAAGATGACGCACACCGCACCCGATGAAGGCCTGCCTCATCCGGCGTCCGCCGCGCTGGCATGCAGCAGCGGCAACGGGCAATGCAGGGCCGCGCAGATCACGCGCAGCAGTTCGGCTTCGGCCACCGTCACCATGCCATCGGCGCTGATCGCGGTCGCCAGGCCATCGACTACCAGCTGTTTGTCCGGTGCGCGCAGGCTGTCGAGCTCGGCCAGCGCCCGATCCAGCGCCGCCTGCCAGTCGTTGTCGACCGCGAAAGCCACGGTGCTGTCGGGCAAGGTTCGCTGCATGGCCTGACGGTAGGCACGTTCGGCGACTCGCATGTTCTCGTCGCCACTGGCGGCCACGATGGCGCACAACGCGGCAAAGCTGTCGCGATGCTGACGCAGGCGATGCCGGCCCGGCGTGAAACCGGCGGAGGGATCGAGCAGGTCGCGCAACTGCAAACCCAGCAGCCGCACCAGGCAGTATTCGTGCAGATCCACGTGGTTGTCGGCGTGGATCAGCTTG
>DASSBH010000250.1:0-2617 GCA_035698945.1 Oleiagrimonas sp. | reverse complement strand
GGCCTCCGCACGCGCGGCCAACATGAACATGCTGCGCATATGGGGCGGCGGCTATTACATGAGCGACGCGTTCTACGCCATGGCCGACCGCATGGGCATCATGATCTGGCAGGACTTCATGTTCGGCGGCGCGATCCCGCCTTACGACAAGGCCTTCCGCGAGAACGTGCGGCAGGAAGCCATCGAGCAGGTCAAGCGCCTGCGCGATCATCCGTCCATCGTGGTGTGGTGCGGCAACAACGAAGTCCAGACAAGCTGGCAGACCTGGGGCGATCGCAAGAAGTTCAAACGCAGTCTGCCTGCCGATGAAGTCCGACGTATCGAGCAAGGCATGCACAACCTGTTCGACGTGACCTTGCGCCAAGTGGTGGATACCCTGGAACCCTCCGTCCCTTACCGATACAGCTCGCCCGGCAACGACGGCGAGGGCCCGGCCAACGCGGCCAGCCAGGGCGACTATCACTACTGGGCCGTGTGGTCGGGCTCGGCGCCTGTCGAGGATTATTTGGACATCACGCCGCGCTTTCAGTCCGAATACGGCCTGCAGTCGATGCCGGCGCTGGCGACGATCAAGGGTTTCACGTTGCCGGACGATCGGACGCCGGGTTCGAAGGTGATGCGCTCGCACCAGAAATTCGACAAGGGCAACGGCAACACCCGGTTGCTGCATTACATCCGCGAGGGTTACGGCGAGCCGAAGGATTTCACCGCCACCGTCTACCTCAGCCAGGTCATGCAGGCCGAAGGCATCCAGTTGGCAGCCGAGCACCTGCGCGCCTCGCGCCCGCACAACATGGGTTCGCTGTACTGGCAATTGAACGACGTGTGGCCGGGTATCACCTGGTCCAGCATCGACCACGACGGTCGCTGGAAGACGCTGCAGTACCACGCGCGCCGTTTCTATGCGCCGGTGCGCGTCGTCGCCATCCGCCACGGTGGGCAGGTCCGCGTCCACGTGGTGTCCGACCGCACCAAGGCGTTCGATGCCCATTTGCGCATGCGCGTCATGGGTATGGATGGCCGATTGATCAGCGACAAGACGCGGTCTGTGCACGTGGACGCGCTGGCCAGTACGTCCGTGGGCAATTTCACCGATGCGCAGTTGCTGCAAGGGGCCGACCCGGATCGCACCGTCGCCGTGTTCGACCTGGTACGTGACGGCAAACGCTTGAGCCGCCACCTGGTGTATTTCGACAAGGCCAAGGCACTGGATTTGCCCGATCCCGGCCTCGAGGCCACGCTGTCCGCCGATGGCCGCCACCTCACCGTCAGCGCGAAACACCTGGCGCGCGAAGTGTGGATCAGCTTCGGCTCGAACAAGGCTCGACTTTCCGACAACGCTTTCGACCTGTTGCCGGACGAAAGCGTGACGTTGAAAGTGATTTCGCAGGCCAATGCCGACGCCTTGCGCCAAGCCATGCACATTCGTTCGCTGTTTGGCGCTACTCGACCGGAGTTGCACCCATGAGCCCGACCCGCCGCGACATGCTGAAGATGATGGGGCTTGCCGTCGCCGGCAGCGCCATCCCGGCCTATCTGCCACGCGCGATGGCCGCACCCGCGAAATCCTTCGGCAGCCATCGCCCGCTACCCGCCAAACGCACCTTCACCAGCCCGGCGGTGGAGCAGGAAATCGCCCGCGTCACCGCGCGCATCGGTGATCCGAAACTGGCCTCGCTGTTCACCAACTGCTATCCGAACACGCTCGACACCACGGTGCACGCCGGCACGCGCCACGGCAAACCGGATACCTTCATCGTCACCGGCGACATCGACGCCATGTGGCTGCGCGACTCTTCGGCGCAGGTCGAACCCTACCTGCCGCTGGCGAAAAACGACGCGGCGCTGCGCCGCCTGTTCCGCGGCCTGATCCATCGCCAGGCGGCGTGCATCGCTCTCGATCCGTATGCCAACGCCTTCCTTCCCGACCCGACCTCGCGCAAGCCATTGTCCTGGGCGCAACACGACCTGACCGACATGAAGCCAGGTGTGGCCGAGCGCAAATGGGAGATCGACTCGCTGTGCTGGACGATCCGCCTGGCGCACGGCTACTGGAAAGCCAGCGGCGATGGCAAGCCGTTCGACGACGACTGGCGCGCGGCCATGCATCTCGTGCTGGACACGTTCCGCGCGCAGCAGCGCAAGCACGGCCACGGCCCGTACCACTTCCAGCGCAGCTCGCCGAACCCCACCGACACGGTGCCGCTGGGCGGCTACGGCAATCCGGCCAAGCCGGTGGGGCTGATCTTCTCGATGTTCCGTCCTTCCGACGACGCCTGCATCTATCCTTTGTTCGTGCCGGCCAATGCCTTCGCCGTGGTCTCGTTGCGCCAGCTGGCCGGGATGTCGCGCGCCTTGCACCACGACCGCGGCTTCGCCGCCGATTGCGAAGCGCTGGCCGACGAAGTGGAAGCGGCCTTGCACAAGCACGCGCTGATGCACGACACGGATGGCGGCGAGGTATGGGCTTACGAGGTGGACGGCTACGGCAACCAGTTGTTCATGGACGACGCCAACGTGCCCAGTCTGTCGAGCCTGGCCATGCTGGGTTTCTGTTCGCGCACGGACGCACGCTACAGGCGCACGCGCGCACTGGCCTGGAGCCAACGCAATCCGT
>DASSBH010000249.1:0-3550 GCA_035698945.1 Oleiagrimonas sp. | reverse complement strand
ACCATCCCCATCCCAGCCTTCCCCTTGAAGGGGAAGGAGCAAAGCGAAGCGGCATCAAAAGCCTTCCTCTTCAAGGGGAAGGCTGGGATGGGGATGGTGTCAAACGCCAAGTACAATCCCCGCATGAAAATTGCCTCCTGGAACGTCAACTCGCTCAACGTGCGCCTGTCCCATCTGCAGGCATGGATGGCCAGCGCACAGCCGGACATCGTCGCTCTGCAGGAAACCAAACTGCCCGACGAGCGCTTCCCGCAGGCCGAGATCGAGGCCATGGGTTACCACGTCGCCTTCAGCGGGCAAAAAACCTACAACGGCGTCGCCATTGTCTCCAGGCAACCGCTTGCCGACGTGGTCACCGATCCGCTCAACCTCACCGATCCGCAACGACGCATCCTCGCCGCGACCGTCGGCGATCTGCGCGTGATCGACCTGTACGTCGTCAACGGCAAGGCCGTGGGTGACGAGAAATACGAATACAAGCTGGACTGGCTTAAGCGTGTGCGCGATTTCGTGGCCGACGAATTGACGCGCCACGACAAGCTGATCGTGCTGGGCGATTTCAACATCGCGCCGGACGATCGCGACGTGCACGATCCGGAGGCCTGGCGCGACAAGATCCTGTGCTCGCCGCCCGAGCGCCAGGCGCTGGCGGCGCTGATCGACCTCGGTCTGGCCGACAGCTTTCGCATGCTCAACGACGAGGCCGGCCACTACAGCTGGTGGGATTATCGCCAAGCCGGTTTTCGCCGCAATCTGGGCCTGCGCATCGATCTGATCCTGGTCAGCAAGGCGTTGCAGGGATCGGTGCGCGCGGCCGGCATTGACCGCGAACCGCGCACCTGGGAGCGCCCGTCCGACCACACGCCGGTCACGCTTGAACTGGAATGAACACCTGCGCCCACAAGGCTTTACAATAACGGCCATGGGTACCCGTTCCACAAACTGGCCGCGCATGCTTGCCGATACCGAGCTCGATGAGCTTGATCGCTTTCTGCGTGCGCGTGCCAACGACGACGACAGCCTCATGCTCGACGGCGTGCATGGCTTGTTGACGGCGTTGGCCATCGGCCCCACGGCGATCGCGCCCGACGAGTGGTTGCCGCAGGTACTGAGCCAGCCCTTCACCGATGCCGAGGAAGGCGAACGCGTGCTGGCCCTGCTGGCGCAGCTCAACGATTCCATTCCGGTGGAACTGAGCATGGATGCGTATCAACCCATTCTGGGCGAGCTGGATCCGACCCAGGTCATGGGCGATCCGGACGTGCCGGTGCTGACCGCCGCCGGCTGGTGCGAAGGCTTCAGCCGCGGCATCGACCTGCGTGCCGCGCTGTGGGAAAAGCGTCTGGCCGAAGATCCGCAACTGATGGAACTGCTCGGCCCGATCATGGCGCTGGCCGTGGACGAAGGCGTGCTCAGCGCCGACTTCGATATCGAACACCTGTCCGACGACGAATACGACGAGTGCCTGTCACAGGTGCCGTATGTGCTTGGCGCCGTGGCCAACTACTGGCGCGTGCGCGCGCCCAGCGCCAGCGAGCGCCGCGTGGCCGCGCAAAAGCGCCGCTTCGGCCCCGTGCCGCGCTCGCGCGACGGCCACTGGCTGCATTGAGGCGTCTCTCGTAGGGCGGGCACTGCCCGCCGAACAAGGGTGGCGTACGGTTGATGGCGGCGGGCAGCGCCCGCCCTGCGTGTCGTTGCATTAGTCGCGTCGATATCCACCTGTCGTGCCGGTGGAACAATGTGTTCACACGCCGGTACTGGAGTTTTCCCGCGTCGCGCGCATATTGTGTGACATGACCATCTCCGAGGGAGACACCATGAACACACGCAACGTTGTCCGCCGCGTCCGCGGCATGCCCACCTCCGACGGCGCCGGCGTCAAGCTGACCCGCGTGATCGGCCAGCCGGCGCTGGACATGCTCGATCCGTTCCTGCTGCTGGACGAATTTGGCACCGACCGCGCCGAGGATTACATCGCCGGCTTTCCCGAGCATCCGCACCGCGGCTTCGAGACCGTCACCTACATGCTCGACGGGCGCATGCGCCATGGCGACAACCAGGGCAACAGCGGCCTGCTGACCGCCGGCTCCGTGCAGTGGATGACGGCCGGCCGCGGCATCGTGCATTCGGAAATGCCCGAGCAGGAAGAAGGCCTGATGCGCGGTTTCCAGCTGTGGGTGAACCTGCCCGCCAGCGACAAGATGACCGCGCCGCGCTATCAGGACATCGCGCCCGAACGCATCCCCGAGGTGCGACCGGCCGACGGCGTGCATGCGCGCGTCATCGCCGGCACGTTGGATGGCGTGACCGGGCCGGTCAGCGGCGTTGCCACCGAACCGGTGTATCTGGACATCGCGCTGAAAGCCGGCGCCACGGTTACCGTGCCGCTGCCCGAAGGCCATCACGCCTTCGCTTATGTCTTCGATGGCGAAGGCGTGACGGTGGGCGACGAGGTGCTGGCGCATCGTGAACTGGGCGTGTTGTCCGACGGCGACAGCGTGACACTGAAGGCCGGCGATGCCGCCGCACGCCTGCTGCTGGTCGCGGGCAAGCCGCTCAACGAACCGGTGGCGCGTTACGGCCCGTTCGTGATGAACAACACGCGGCAGATCCACGAGGCCATCGCCGACCTGCAGGCCGGCCGCTTCTGACCTGCGCCGACAACTCCGTGATCCGTCGTCATGTGACGGGTCACGGAGCGTCATGCCGACGCGTCGCTGTCGCCCCTGTTCCGATGCAGGCACAATGGAATGCGCCATTTTGCTTCGGGAGCCTCTCATGACACGCACCGCCACGGCGTTTTTGTTTGACCTGGATGGCACCCTGGTCGACAGCGTCTATCAGCACGTGCTGGCCTGGAAAACGGCGCTGGATCAGGAGGGCATCGACCTTTCGGTGTGGCGCATCCATCGCAAGATCGGCATGAGCGGCGGCCTGTTCACCAACATCCTGTTGCGCGAAACCGGCCTGGACATCACCGAGGAGCGCGTGCAGCGCCTGCGCCAGCATCATGCCGAGGCCTACAACCGGCAGGCTTCCGGCATTCGCCCTCTGCCCGGCGCGCGCGAACTGCTCAAGTACCTGACCGCGCAGGAACTGCCGTGGGCGGTGGCCACCAGCGGGCGCATGGAAACGGCGGCCACCAACCTGCGTGCGCTGGGCGTCGACCCCGAACGCGTGCCGGTGGTGACGCGCGACCAGGTGCGCTACGCCAAGCCCGATCCGGATCTGTTCCTCGCCGCCGCCGAGCGGCTGGGCGTGGACATCAGCCGCTCGCTGGTGATCGGCGACAGCATCTGGGACATGCTGGCCGCGCAGCGTGCCCGCACTTTGGGCGTGGGCCTGCTGTCCGGCGGCTACAGCGCCGAGGAACTGCAGAAAGCCGGCGCATTCCGCGTCTATGCCGACCCGGCCGACCTGCTCGATCACGTGGACGAAGTGGCCGGACGACGCTGAAGCGCGCCATGCGTTTGGTATTTGTTTAGCTTTTGCCGTGGGATGTCGCGTTAGGCTTGGTGGTATTGCTGCCACCGGTGAATCGTCATGCGAT
>DASSBH010000248.1:0-3076 GCA_035698945.1 Oleiagrimonas sp. | reverse complement strand
TAAGTGTTGATTTCACGGCATTTTCACGTCCGCGCGAGGTTGCCATGGACTCATGGCATACGGGCGCGCGGTTGCCGCAGTGGCCCATTGTCGGTTGGGCGCAGCCTGCATCACGAAACGCAGCGTGCCCCCGGCCAAGATCTCCCGGTAGCCGATCCAGGTGCGATCGAGGGGTTTGCCGTCGAGCGTGACCTTGCCGATGTACGGATGCGCCTTGTCCAGATGCTCGGCGACGACGGTGAAGGTCTGGCCATTGGGCAGGTGCATCACCGCGCGCTTGACGAATGGACGTCCAATCACGTACTGGTTGCTGGCTGGCGCGACCGGGTAGAAACCCAATGCAGTAAAGATGTACCAGGCCGACATCTGACCCAGATCGTCGTTGCCGGGCAAGCCATCCGCAGTCGGCTTGTACTGCGTGCGCATGATCTCGGTGAGGCGCTGCTGGGTTTTCCACGGCGCGCCAGCGTAGTCGTACAGGTAGGCGATGTGCTGGCTGGGTTCGTTGCCCTGCGCGTAGTAGCCGATCAGCCCGGAGATGTCCTCGACGTGGGCGAACTCTTTCGGGTCGACCTTGGTATCGAACACCGCGTCGAGTTTGGCGATGAACTTGTCGGCGCCGCCCAGTTCATGGATCAGGCCGGCGATGTCCTGCGGCTCGTACCACGAATATTCCCAGGCGTTGCCTTCGGTGTAGTCGCTGCCGTAGCCGACCGCCGCCGGATCGAACGGGGTGCGGAAGCTGCCGTCGGACTTGCGCGCGCGCACGAAGCCGGTTTTCGCATCGAACACGTTGCGCCAGTTGCTAGCGCGCTTGCTAAACTTGGCGGCGATGTCCGTGCGACCCATGGCCTTGGCCACCTGCGCGATCGTCCAGTCGTCGAAAGCGTATTCGACGGTCTTGGAGGCCGCTTCGGATTCCTTGTCGATGGGCACGTAGCCCAGTTTCATGTAGTCGTCCAGGCCGCCGTAGGGGCCGTAGGTGGCGCTGGCGACCATGGCCTCGAGCGCCTTGTCGGCGTCGAAACCGCGGAAGCCCTTCATGTACGCGTCGGCGATGATCGGCACCGCGTGGTAGCCGATCATGCACCAGGTTTCCAGGCCCTGGTACGCCCACACCGGCAGGATGCCGAACGGGCTGGCCTGCTGTGCGGCGATCAGGGAATTGACGAAATCGTTGACCCGCTGCGGCGGCTGGATGAAGGCCATCAGCGGCTGCTGCGCGCGGTACACGTCCCACAGCGACCAGGTGGAGTAGAACGTGAAATCCTTGGCGGTGTGTACGGCATGATCCGGGCCGCGGTATTCGCCGTTGACGTCCATCGCCAGGTTCGGCGCGATCAGCGAGTGATACAGAGCGGTGTAGAAATTCCTGCGCACGTCGGGCGATGCCTCGACGTCGATGGCGGACAGCGCTTTTTCCCAGGCCTGCCGCGCCTGCGCGCGGCGCGCGTCGAAATCCCAGCCCTTGCCGTCGGCATCGAGGTTGGCGATGGCATTGGCGGCGCTGACGGTGGAGATCGCCACTTTCACCATCAAGGGTTTTTGCAGTTTGCCGAACTCGAACAGGCCTTCCAACTGTCGCCCGGCGATGGCATCCACGCCAGTCGGGTTCCGATCCGGCCCCTTGAAGCCGTTGTAGACGATGTGCTTTTCGCGATTGCGCAGCTGGTGTTTCGTCATCGGCTGCGAAAAGCGGATGGCGAAGTAGAGCTGCCGCCCCGGCGCCCAGCCACGCGTTTCGCGGTAGCCGGTGACGGTGCCGTCGGCGCGCACGCGCAACCGCGCCCACGACACCTTGCCCTTGTAGTCGTAGATGCTGGGGCGCAAATCGAGCAGCACGTGCGCGGTCTTGCCCTTGGGGAAGGTGTAGCGGTGCCAGCCGACGCGCTTGCCGGCCGTCAACTCCACGCGCACGCCGCTGGTGTCGAGCGTGACCGCGTAATAGCCCGGCTGCGCGACTTCGGTCTTGTGGCTGAAATCGGAACGGTAGCCGCTGCCCGGTTGGTCGGGATCGCCCGGATCCCACTCGGCCTTGCCGACACCCGGCATCAACAGCACGTCGCCCAGATCCGAATGCCCGCTGCCGGAAAAGTGCGTCTCGGAAAAACCCATGATGCTGTGGTCGCTGTAGCGATAGCCGGCGGCCCAGTCGTAACCCTTGTGGAAATTCGGCATGGCCGTGTCCGGGCTGAGCTGGATCATGCCGAACGGGACCGTGGCGCCGGGGAAGGTGTGGCCGTCGCCACCGGTGCCGATCATGGGGTTCACCGTGGTCCAGGGCGTCTGATCGGCCGCGCTGGCCAGCACGGGCAAACTGCATGCCCACAGTGCCAGGAAGGCCATTCGCCATGGGCGGCGCAAAGAGGAAAAACTGGCAAGATGCATGAGAAATCGCCTATTGGATCGTTTCAAATAAGAAATTAGGCTACCATGGTCGCCAATCGCTCCGATGGAGGCGATGCGGATATGCGGCATCGGAGCGGCACCGATCATGATGTGGCATTGGATCGTTATAAACGAAGGCGGCGTATGATGCACTACCCGGTTGAACATGATTTCCTCACCGCCGGTTTGTCTAGGGGAACAAGCCTTTGGTCACCACATCGAACGATTCCAGCGATGCGCGCGGAAACCCGCCGGCACACCAGCCGATGAATCGGCGTCGCATCACCATTTCCGATATCGCCCGTGGTTGCGGTGTTTCGCGCGCCACAGTGTCGCTGGTGCTGCGCGGCAGTCCACTCGTCGCGGCCGGCACGCGCGAGCGCGTGGAAACGGAAATCAAGCGCCAGGGCTACGTGTACAACCGCGCGGCGGCCAATCTGCGTCAACGCACGTCGTCCAGCATCGCGCTGGTCATCAACGACCTGTCCAACCCGTACTTTGCCGAATTCGCTTCCGGCGTCGACGAAGCCCTGGGCGCCGACCACTACGTCACCCTGCTCGGCAGCACCGGCGAATCGGTGGAGCGCCAGCAACAGGTGCTGGCCTCGCTGATGGAGCACAATCCGGCCGGCATCATCCTGTCGCCGGCCGAAGGCAGCGACGGCGAGCGCCTGCACACGATCATCGG
>DASSBH010000247.1:0-4108 GCA_035698945.1 Oleiagrimonas sp. | reverse complement strand
GCAGCGTGAAACCATCGTCAACAACGAATCGTCCGAGATCATCCGCATGCTCGGCAGCGCCTTCGGCGGCATCGGCGCGCGGTCTGGCGATTACTATCCGCAGGATTTGCGCGGGCGGATCGACGCCATCAACACGACCGTTTACGACCGCGTCAACAACGGCGTGTACAAGGCCGGTTTCGCCACCACGCAGGAGGCATACGACGAGGCCGTGACGGCGCTGTTCGAGACGCTGGAAGATCTCGAACGCCGGCTTGGCGAAAGTCGCTACCTGGTCGGCAACACGCTCACCGAGGCCGACCTGCGCCTGTGGACGACGCTGGTGCGTTTTGATGCGGTGTACAGCACGCACTTCAAGTGCGACCGCAAGCGCATCGTCGATTATCCGAACCTGCACGGCTTGCTGTGCGACATCTACCAGATGCCCGGCGTGGCTGGCACGGTGCACATGGATCACATCCGCCGGCACTATTTCGGCAGCCATCCGACCATCAATCCGTACGGCATCATTTCCATCGGCCCGGTGCCGGATTTCGATGCGCCGCACAACCGCGAACGGTTTGGCTAGTCGCAGGCTTTGCGACAACCCTCTGCGATGCTCCTTCCGTGGTACGCATCGGCCATGCCGGCTGGTGCATGACAGGAGGACCGCATGATGCTGCTCGAAGATCGCCTTGGCGCCGCTCTGGCGTTGGCCCACGATGCCCACCGCACACAGAGGCGCAAAGGCACCGACATCCCCTACATTTCCCATCCGATGGCCGTGGCCTCGCTGGTGCTGGAATACGGCGGTACGGAAATCCAGGCCATGGCCGCGTTGCTGCACGACGCCATCGAGGATGGCGGGGCCGATTACGACAACCGCATCGGCGAGGCCTTCGGCATGAACGTGCTGGAGATCGTGCGCGATTGCACCGACGGCACGGCCGAGGCCAAGGCCGTGGCCTCCACGCCCGAAGACAAGTACGCGGCATGGAAGGCGCGCAAGCTGGCCTATCTGGAGCACTTGCGCGGCAAGCCCGCGGACGCGCCTTCGGTGCTGGTGTCGGCGTGCGACAAGCTGCACAACGCGCGTGCCATCGTGAATGATTTGCGTGAGGTTGGCAGCCGCGTTTTCGACCGCTTCAAGGCGGGGCGTGAGGGGACGTTGTGGTATTACGGCGAGCTGGCGCAAATCTTCACGGAAAAAGGGGCCGCGCCCGCGCCAAGCCTGACTCGCGAGGTGGAGGCCATGCAGCAGGCTGCAGCCTGAACCGGTCTTGATCCAGGTCAGGAAAGGTTGCCGGCATCGTGCTAGGTTGAAATCACCTTCCCGCTACGCATGGCCGTCCCATTCATCGGCATGCGCAACCTGCATCCAACGGAGGTTGTTGCCATGGCATCGTCCAATCCCTACGTACTGGTCGTCCCCGCTTCGCGCCGCGAAGCCGGCACTGTGGTGGTTTCGCGGCGTTCCATTGAAGCGCCTGCACGCGTGAGCGAGGCACGCATCGACGAGGCGGGGGAGCAGAGCTTTCCCGCCAGCGATCCCCCGAGCTGGAACATGGGGATTTCCGATCCGAACAGGTGGCGCAAATAGTTGCGGGTGACTGTGGGGCGAAGTGGCTGAAGTCTTGCGGGCAATCGACCATCCCGGCGAAGGCCCACTGCTGTCCGGGGGAATCTCCGAATCTTGCGGTGAGCGACTCGCCCACCTCAGCGTCATCCCGGCGAAAGCCGGGATCCATTTTCATACTTGCCAAGCTCCTGAAGCTGAAAGCTTTTCGCTCCGACCGCAATGGATCCCGGCTCGCGCGAAGCGCGGTCTATCCTGAGCCTGTCGAAGGGCCGGGATGATGGTGTGGCGAGGGCTGGCAGTAAAAGAATTTCGAGTCTGTCGGCGCACGAGGTGATGCAAAGACGACCCCCCGCTTTGCGCATGTTGGTTTCGGCTTCTCCGGACGGCAGGGGAACGCTGGACACCTGAGGCGTACGCAAAATTGCGACGGATTGTTATGTGAAGCACAGACATGTATCGTCGCATTGTGATAAGGAAACGAGCGCGCAGCCAGGTGAGCGCGGCGTTCGGTAGGGAATAGGCGAGGCTGCTCTCCACCTTCGTCAAACGACCAGGGGCAAATGATGCGCATGGGGAATGTTGTCGCACCGGATCAGCCGCTGCCGCCGCGGGCGCTGACTGTTTTGGATGGCCAACTCGCCGTATGCAGAAAGTTTCTCCAGCTGCGGCTTGACGAGGCGATCGTGGATGCCGGCAAGGCATTGTTCGACCGCTCCAACCATTTGCTCGACACAGGTGAGCAGGAGCGGTGCCTGGATGCGCTGGTAGTCGTCAAGCGCCACCGCAGCGCCATCACCAAGCGAGTCCTGGACATGCTTCCGGCCCGCCTTGAGCACTTTGGCCGCGCCGTCGACAAGCTCGGGCAAGTGTCACACTCCGAGGGCTTGAGCCTGCTGGCGCGGCACAGCCAGGATGAAACGCTCATTCTCGCCGATCTTGCCGCACGCACCGAGGCGCGCGCCAACATGCCCTTGTTCGAGCTTGGCCACCGGTACGCCGTGCTGGCGGCATTGCCCGTGATGGAGTCCGCGGTGCAGCCATTTTCGCCGACTTTCCTGTGCGACTGCCTGCATCGGGCCATAGCCGACCTGGATCTGCAACCGGAGTTCAGGACCGACATTTACCAGGCGTTCGACCGCAAGGTGCTGCAAGGCGCCTACACCCTCTACGACGAGCTCAATACGCAACTGGGCGAAAACGGCATCCTGCCGCATCTGCGTGTCTTTGCGCCGCGCCATCGTGGAGATGCGCCCGCGCAGCACGACTACAAGCACGCCGACGACGTCTCCAAAAAAACCAGAGACATGCCACCGGCTGGGACGAAGCATGCTGCCGACGCAAGCCCGGATATGCATACTGCATCGGCAACCAAGCCGGGGGCGAAGCGCGCAAGCGATGAAACTTATTCGTCGTTGCTGCGGCTGCTGGATCTGCGCCGGCGCCAGTCCGAATCATTGACGCATCCGGGCGAAGGCGAGGTACCCAGCTCGCAGGAGATCAGCCAGGTGCTGGCCAAGCTGCAGCGGCGAGCGATACCCGACGCCTCATCCGCACAGGACGTCAAACCGCCCGATATGCGGCAACTGCGCGACGAGATGCTGGCGCAGCTGCAGCAAGACAAGCCGAACGGCGCCGCGCCGCATTTCAACGCCAGGCAGGCGGACACCATCGAACTGATGACGCTGTTGTTCGAGCGCCTTGTCGATGACATCCGTTCCACACCCGGTAGTTACTTTCTCAGCGAGATGCAGGCCACGCTGTTGCGTGTGGCCATGGACGACAAGGCCTTTTTCACCGACCGCCAGCACGCGGCGCGTAAATGGCTGGAGACGGTGGCCGAAGCCTCGGCGCACTGGATTCCCGACAGCGAACGTGACTCCGAAAATCCGCCGCTGGTCGAGCGCATCCATACCATGAACCGCGCCATCAACCGCGAGTTCGACGGCGACGTGTCCATTTTTGACGGCATGACGGGAGGCTTGCGCAAGCAGCTGGATCAACTGGCCCACCGGGCGGCCGTCACCGAAAAGCATTACGTCGAAGCCTTTCGGGGGCGCGAGCGCCTGGAGCTGGCGCGCAGGCGAGCCGAGGCGTTGATTGCCGAACGCGTCGAAAACGGATCGTCCTCAAGCCTGATGCGCACCTTGCTGAAACATGCATGGACGGATGTGCTGGTGCTCAGCCTGTTGAATCATGGTGAAGACAGTGACGACTTTCGCCGCAAATTGCAGATTGCCGACATGCTCGGAAAAGGCAATTTCGACATGTCTGGCGAGGAAGCCGATCGGTTGCGCGAGGAAATCGAGAAAGGTCTCAGCCGGGTAGGCATGGAGCCAAAGGAAGCCGATCTGCTGGCACGCGACGCCACCGGCGCGGTCGCAGACAATGAACAAACGGTCGAAGACGACCAGCTCACACGCGACGAACTGGCGCTGAAGTTGAAACAGCGCGAGCCGGTTGGCAGCGAACAGACCGAGCATGCAATCGACACGCCAGCGGTCAGCGCGGACAGCGAGCACGACCAGGTCATGGCACGCATCGAGAAAATGG
>DASSBH010000246.1:0-6407 GCA_035698945.1 Oleiagrimonas sp. | reverse complement strand
CTTGCATGTCACAGGCCATGGTTGCCAACAATTTGCCGGTTCTGGGCCGTCTCGGCAGTCTGGACGCCTACATTTCCGCCGTGCATCGTATTCCGGTGCTGTCGGTGGAAGAGGAGCAGGATCTGGCCCGCCGTTTCCGCGGCGAGGACGATCTGGAAGCGGCCCGCCAACTGGTCACGTCGCATCTGCGCTTCGTCGTGCACGTGGCGCGTGGTTACTCCGGTTACGGCTTGCAGTTGTCCGACCTCATCCAGGAAGGCAACATCGGCCTGATGAAGGCGGTCAAGCGCTTCGATCCCGACCACGGCGTGCGCCTGGTCAGCTTTGCCGTGCACTGGATCCGTGCCGAGATGCACGAGTTCATCCTCAAGAACTGGCGCATCGTCAAGGTCGCCACCACCAAGGCACAGCGCAAGCTGTTCTTCAACCTGCGCAAGTCCAAGAAACGCCTGGGCTGGCTCAATGCCGGCGAGGTCAAGGCCGTGGCCGCCGATCTCGGCGTGCCGGAAAAGACCGTGCTGGAAATGGAATCGCGCCTGTCCGGTCGCGACATCGGTTTCGAGGCGCCGGTTGATGCCGGCGACGACGACAAACCCGCACCGGCCGCCTTCCTGCGTGACGACGAAGCCGATCCGTACGACAGCGTCGCCGATGCCGATCAGGCGGAAAACCGCCTGGCCACCTTGGATGCGGCCATGGGCGAGCTGGATGCGCGCTCGCGCGACATCGTCCAGCGCCGCTGGCTTGACGAGGACAACAAGGCCACGCTGCAGGAATTGGCCGACGAATACGGTGTGTCCGCCGAACGCATCCGCCAGATCGAGGCCAATGCGATGAAGAAGATGCGCGGGTTGTTTGCGGCGTGATTTGATTTCCTGCAAGTGAATGGCAGACGGCTCCTTCGGGGGCCGCTTGTTGTTGGGGACAAGTGGCGAGGGGCGAGGGATGAGTAGCGAGGGCGCAAGGACGTTTGGCTGAGGCGAGAGCATCTCCTGAAACCCTATTTGAACGCCCTCGCTACTCGCCCCTCGCCCCTTGCCCCTGTCCTTCGCCCGCATGCGGTAGCCCCAAATACTCCTCACTCTGCATCTCGATCAAACGTGACTCCGTGCGCGCGAATTCGGCGCGCAGGCGATCGCCTTCGTACAGCTCGACGATGGGCGCGGCGGCGGAAAGCACCAGCTTGACCCGGCAGTCGTAAAGCGCGTCCACCAGGTGGATGAAACGCTTGGCCGGATCGTGGTTGTCGGGCGTGAAGATGGGCACGTCGGACACGATGACGGCGGGGTAGCGATCGGCGAGCACGGTGTAGTCGGCGCGCGAACGCGGACCGTCGCAGAGGGCGTCGAAATCGAACCAGCCGATGTTGTCGGCGCGGCGGTGCACGGCGATGGGGCGGCCGTGGATGTCCAGGTGATCGTCTTCGTGCACGTCGCCGCGGGCGTAGTCGTCGAAGATGCGCGTCAGCGCGCGCCGTGCCTCGGCACCAGGCGGCGTCTGATAGATCGCGGCCTGATGCAGCGCACGCAGGCGCCAGTCATGGGCCGAGTCGAGTTCCAGCACGCGGCAATGCCGTTCCAGCAGCGCGATGGCGGGCAGGAAGCGCGCGCGTTGCAGGCCGTCGCGGTACAGATTGCCCGGCGGTGTGTTGGAGGTGGTCACCAGCACCACGTTGTGCGCCACCAGGCCACGCAGCAGGCCGGTGAGGATCATCGCGTCGCCGATGTCGTCGACGAGGAATTCGTCCAGACACAATACGCGTGCGCGCCGGGCGATGCCGGCTGCCACTTCGGGCAGCGGGTCGCTCTTGTGCTGCAGCGTACGCAGGGCTTCGTGCACCTCGCCCATGAAGTGATGGAAATGCCGGCGCAGCGCCATGCCCGTCGGCAGGCTGGCGACGAACAGATCCATCAGGAACGTCTTGCCGCGACCCACCTGGCCCCACAGGTACAGCCCGCGCGGCGCGCGCGCGGCGGATTCGCCCAGCAGCGAGCGGAATTTGCCGACCAGCCCGTTGGCCGGCGGTTTCCAGTCGAGCAGGGCACGATGCAGGGCGTCGAAGGCGTCCAGGGCCGCGGCTTGTGCCGGATCGTTTTCCCAGCGGTGGGCCGTGACTCCGTCGCGGTAGCGCGCAGCGGGGGAGAGCAGATCCTCGGTGTCGCTCAAGCTTTGCGCTCCGGGGGCAACCAGGTGCGCACGGCGTTCTTGACCGCGCCGCGCAGGTCGAGCAGACGGCGGTGGAAGAAATGGCTGGTCTCGGGCATGCGGATGACCGTGGGTTCCTTGTCCAGACTATCGAGCCAGTCGAATACCGCCTGCGGTTCGACCACTTCGTCGTCCTCGCCCTGGATCACCAGCCACGGACAGTCGGGCAGGGTGATGGCGTCGAAATCGTAGCTGCGTCCCACCGGCGGCGCGACGCTGATCAAGGCGTCGGCGCGAAGGCGCACGGCGTTGGCGAGCGCCACGAAACTGCCGAAGGAAAACCCGGCCAGCCACAGCGCGTCGTCCGGGCGCACGCGGCGCACCCATGCGCACACGGCGGCAAGGTCGTCGCCTTCGCCGCGGGCGTTGTCGAAGCTGCCCTCGGAATCGCCCACGCCGCGAAAATTGAAACGCACCGTGGCCAGGCCCGACTCGCGCAACGCGCGTTCGAGCATGGTCACCACCTTGTTGTGCATGGTGCCACCCTCGAGCGGGTGCGGATGGCAGATCACGGCGGTACCCTTGCGGGCATGGCTGGCCGTCGGCACGTCGACGGACACTTCAAGCTTGCCAACCGGGCCGGCGAGGGTGAAGCCGAGGCTGGCATCCGGAAACGTGTCGGGCGCCTGGGCGAGTGTGGAGTCGGTCATGCGGGCCATGATAACCAAAACAGTGGCAAGACCATGAATTATCTGGCGCATACCCTGCTTGCCGCCGACGACGCCGATCTGGAGGTGGGCGGCATCATGGGCGATTTCGTGCGCGGACAGCCGGATCCGTCCCTGCCGCCGGGTTTGCGCGCCGGCATCCGCCTGCATCGCGCCGTGGACAGCTACACCGATGCGCATGCCGTGGTGCTGGCCGCGCGCCGGCTTTTCGAGCCGCCGTGGCGACGCTATGCCGGCATCCTGCTGGACGTATGGTTCGATCACTGCCTGGCGCGCGATTTCGACCGCTGGTCGACGCTGTCGCTGGAAACCTTCTCAATCCGCCTGCGGCAACGCCTGACCGAACGCGCGACATGGCTGCCGCCGCCGATGCGCCGATTCGTCGCGTACATGCAGGCCGACAACCTGCCCGCGGCGTATGCCGACACGCAGGTCATCGGGCGTGTGCTGGAAGGCATCGGCAACCGCCTGTCGCGATCCAATCCGCTCGGCCATGCACTGCCGGAACTGATCGCTCGCGATGCCGTGCTGACGCACCACTTCAATGCGTTCTTTCCGGATCTGACGGCATTCGCCACCGCATGGCGTGAGCGTTATGCGTACGGGTAAGGCGTCGCCCCGGAATGCAGGCTCATGCTCCGTGTAGCGCGGGTGCCGTCACTTTTCGACATGCCTGCATCAATGCCACAACGTCATTCCGGCGAAGGCCGGAATCCCGAGTCCGGTCACTTGACCTGCGACACCATCCACTTGACGGTGTTGGCCACCTGTTCCTTGGTCAGCGCCGGGTTGCCGCCCTTGGCCGGCATGTGGTTGCCGTCGGGGCCGGTGTAGCCGTTCACGGCGTGCTCGATCAGTGTGGGGATGCCTTCGGCGATGCGCGGCGCCCAGTCCTTCTTGTTGCCCACGACGGGCGCGCCGGCCACGCCGGCGGTGTGGCAACTGGTGCACAGTTTGTTGAAGATGGTTTCGCCGTCGGTGGTGCCGCCGTAGGCCACCTTGGAAGCGGCCGCCTTGGCGGCAGCGGCCTTGGCGGCGGCCATCGCGGCGCGGCCGGTGTCGCCGGCGTACACGTCGGCAATCGGCGCCAGGCGCTGCCTGGTGGTCTGTTCCGGATGAGGAGCGGTCTTGTCCGGCTGCTGGCTGTAGATGATGCCGGCGCCGATGAGCAGGCAGACGGCGAAAAGCGCCAATCCGCCGATGACCATGGAAAACTGGCGCACGAAATCTCTGTCGGACTTGCTGATGTGACGACTCACTTCATCTACCCCGGTATCCTGTGCGGCCGGAAAGCTGCCGGCTCAGCCGTTGAATACATGCCGCCAGGAGCGGCCAACACCCTCGAATCGCCCGAGTATAGCCTGCCGACCGGATTTGAATAAAGTTGGCCCATCCGTGGCGAAACGTCACAACTGCAAGGCAAGCGCCTGTGCCTTCAGTCATGCCTCACCCCTGTCAACTGGCAGTGTCGCGGGGCGTTACAGAGGCTCTAAGCTACCCATGTCTCATCCTGTGTGGGGGGAGCCGTCGCGGCATGCAAGTGCGCCGCCGGTTCATCCTTGAAATATCAACACCCGTTTCCGGAGTTTCTCCATGTCGCGTTGGAAGTCGCGTTGGAAAATCGCGCTGATCATCATCGTGGTGATCGTCATCATCATTGTGGGCCTGCAGGCAATGCACGGTTCGGGACAAAAGCGCGGCGGCCCGGGCGGGCGCGGTGCGGGCCAGCAAGCGCCGGTGCCGGTGACCGTGGTGCCGGTCGAACAAAAGAGCGTGCCGGTCTATTTGAATGCCACAGGCACCGTGCAGGCGCTCAACACCGTCACGGTGCAGCCGCAGGTAGGCGGGCGTCTGCTCAGCATCAATTTCGAGGAAGGACAGGAGGTCGAGAAGGGCGACGTGCTGGCCCAGATCGACCCGCGCACCTACCAGGCCACCTATGACCAGAACGTGGCGCGCATGCACAGCGACCAGGCCCAGCTGGCCACCGCGCGCGGCAACCTTGCGCGCAGCAAGGAACTGATCAAGCAGCATTACGTGTCGCAGCAGGATCTCAATACCCAGGCCAATACGGTCAAGCAGCTGGAGGCCACCGTGGCGGGCGATCGCGCCCAGGTCGAGGATGCCAAGGTGCAACTGGGCTACACCAAGATCCGCGCGCCCATCAGCGGGCTGGCCGGCATTCGGCAGGTGGATCCGGGCAATGTGCTGACCACCGGCAGCGCCATCGTGGTGTTGACCCACGTGCATCCGATCAACGTGATGTTCACGTTGCCGGCCAAGGATCTGGATCGGGTACGCGCGGCACAAAAGAAGTCGCCTCTGCCGGTGGCGGCGATGGATCGCACCGACAACCATGTGCTGGCCGCCGACGGCGTGCTCAAGGTCATCGACAACCGCATTGATCCGGACAGCGGCACCTTCACCCTGAAATCGCAATTTCCGAATGAGCAGACGGAACTGTGGCCCGGTCAGTTCGTCAACGTGCGCATGAAGATCGACACGGTGACCAACGGTCTGGTCGTGCCCACGCAGGCGATCGAGCGCGGCCCGGATGGCGACTACGTGTACCTGCTCACCAAGGACAACACGGTCAAGATGCAGCCGGTGGTCATCGGTGGCGATGCCGACGATACGCATGTGCTGGTCGAGAAGGGTCTTGCCGCTGGCGACAAGGTGGTGACCGAGGGCCAATTCCGACTCAAGCCGGGCAGCAAGGTCACGCCGCTCAAGCCGGGCGAGGTACCGGTGCCGGCGACATCGGTACCGGGCAAGGCCAAGGCGGCGAAGGCCGGCAAGGGCAAGCCACAGGCGTCGCACAAGTAACCGGGTCATTCCCTGCAGGCTGCCGACCCGCTGATGCGGCAGCGTCGACATCACTTTTCATCCAGGAACCCGCGCGTGGGCATCTCGACACTTTTCATTCGCCGACCGATCGCCACCTCGCTGCTGATGGCGGCGGTGCTGTTGCTGGGCATTCTGGGTTACCGCCAGTTGCCGGTTTCGGCGCTGCCCAACGTGTCCGCGCCGACGCTGGTGGTAACCACCAAGTATCCGGGCGCCAGCGCGCAGACGGTGGCCACCCTGGTGACCACGCCGCTGGAGCGTGAGCTGGGGCAGATTTCCGGCATCACCATGATGAGCTCGGATTCGTCGGCGGGGCTGTCCACGATCGTGCTCAGCTTTTCCATGGATCACGACATCGACGTGGCCTCGCAGGATGTGCAGTCGGCGCTGCGTTCGGCGCGGCTGCCGGGCTCGCTGCCGTATCCGCCGGTGTACAACCGCGTCAATCCGGCCGATGCGCCGATCCTGACCCTGGCGATGACCTCCGACGCGCTGCCCTTGCGCGAGGTCAACCGCTACGCCGATTCGATCCTGGCGCAGAAACTCTCGCAGGTGGCCGGCGTGGGCCTGGTGTCGATCGCCGGCGACGTGCGTCCGGCGGTGCGCGTGGAAGTCAATCCGGCCAAGCTCGGCAACATGGGCCTGACCATGGAGGACGTGCGCAGCGCGCTCACCCAGGCCAACGTC
>DASSBH010000245.1:0-2498 GCA_035698945.1 Oleiagrimonas sp. | reverse complement strand
GCTTGCTGAAAGCAAGCTACGCTCAGGGCGAACGGAGATTGTTGGCTGAGCTTTGGGTTAATCCGGAACCATGATTCCGGAGCGCGAAACCAGCGAACTCACTTCGCCGCCGGCACGAAGCGCAGGTAATCGGTGACCTTGTTCACCTGACCCGGATACTTCTGTTCGACTTCCGCGTCGGACAATTTGGGCGACACCACCACGGCGTCGCCGGGTTGCCAGTCGACCGGAATCGACACGCCCTGCTTGTCCGATTGCTGCAACGCGTCCAGCGCACGCAGGATCTCGTCCACGTTGCGGCCGATCGACGGCGGATAGGTGAGGATGATGCGCACCTTGTTGTCCGGGTCGATCAGGAACACCGAGCGCACGGTGACCAGGGCGTCGGCCTCGGGGTGGAACATGCCGTACTGCTTGGCCACTTCGAGATCCGGGTCGGCCAGGATCGGGAACGGCACTTCCGTGCCCGCGACCTTGGCGATGTCCTTGGCCCAGCCGTGGTGATCGTCGACCGAATCCACGGACAGGCCGATCAATTGCGCGTTGCGCTGCTCGAATTCCTTGTTGCGGCGGGCGAACTGCGCAAACTCCGTGGTGCAGATGGGGGTGAAATCCTTCGGGTGCGAAAACAGCACCTTCCACTTGCCGGGAGCGTAGTCGTGAAAGGAGATCTTGCCCTGGGTCGAATCCAGGGTGAAGGCGGGGGCGGTTTGTCCGAGTTGCAGGCTCATGTCGAAAACCTCTTTATGCGGTTTGATGTGTGAAGTGATGAAAGCGACAGGTGGATCAGGCGGCGGAAGCCAGTGCCTCACCGCCATGGATACATCGGCCATACCAGGCCAGCCGGGGCGCAAGCGCGGCCACTTCACCCACGATCAGCAGGGCTGGTGCGCGAATGCGGTGTTGCCGTGCCAGTGCGGCCAATTGTTCCAGCCGGCCAGTGACCAGACGCTGATCGGCACGGGCGCCGTTTTCCACCAGGGCGAACGGCGTATCCGGCGCCCGGCCATGGGCGATGAGCTGGCGTGGCAACTCGTCCAGTTGCGACACGGCCATGTAGATGGCCAGCGTTTGTCGCCTGCGGGCCAGCGCGCGCCAGGCATCGGCGTCCAGCGCGTCGGTGCGATGGGTCGTGGTGACGAGAAGGGACGAAGCGAGGCCGCGATGCGTCAACGGCACGCCGGCATGCGCAGCGCAGGCGATGGCGGCGGTGATGCCCGGCACGACCTCGTAGGCGATGCCGTGCGCATGCAGAAATGCCAGCTCCTCGCCGCCGCGACCGAACACCAGCGGATCGCCACCCTTGAGCCTGACCACGCGGCGTCCGGCCCGGGCATGCTCCAGCAGCAGTTGGTGGATGCGCTGCTGCGTGGCTTCGTGATCGCCGCCCGTGCGTTTGCCGACGTCCATGCGCACGGCATCGCGACGAGCCCGATCCAGAATGGCCGTACCGACCAACCGGTCATGCACGATGACGTCGGCGCGTTGCAGGGCGCGCAAAGCCTTGATGGTCAGAAGATCCGGATCGCCAGGTCCCGCGCCGACCAGCGCCACGCTGCCCGCCGCCGGAGTTTCCGGCGCGGCAAGCTGGTCAAGGAGGATGCGTTCGGCCTGTGCCGGACGCGCCTGGCGCAGCGCCGTTCCCGCCGGGCCATCGACCAGGTCGTCGTAGAAACGGCGTCGCGCGTCGACATCGGGGAAGGCGCGGCGGATGCGGGCACGATGCCGCGCGGTGAGTTCGGCGAGAGCTCCCAGCGAGCCGTCGAGCACGGTTTCCAGCTCGGCGCGCAGACGTCGGGACAAAGCAGGAGCCGCGCCGCCGGATGAAATGGCCAGTGTCAGCGGGCCGCGCGTCAGGCGCGCAGGGACGTGGAACTGCGACAGCTCGGCATCGTCGACCACGTTGACGAAAATGCGCCGGGCCTCGGCGTGGCGTGCGACTTGCGCGTTGACGGAAGCATCGCCGGTGGCGGCGATGACCAGCCAGGCGTCATCCAGCCATGAGGCCCGAAAATCGCCGTCGATGTGGCGAATGCGCTGCTGCTGCACAAGCCGCAGCAGCGAAGCCGTCAGCGCCGGCGCCGCCACGTTCACGCGCGCACCGGCTTCGAGCAGGCCCGCTACCTTGCGTGCCGCCACGGCGCCGCCGCCCACCACCAGCACGGTGCGTCCGCTCAAATTGGCAAACAGTGGATACAGCGACATGGGAATCAGGCCGGCGATGAAAAGGGAATGCCGCCTGAATGCGGCGACACATCGCCACCTTAGGCGCTTGCCGTACGCGCGGGAAATGATGCGTGGCTTTTCCCATATGCCCTTGCGGCATGGGTGTTTGCGGATTTCCGTCCATGTATGTGTTTGGACGGCTAGATGGCCAAAGAAAAGGCTAGACCATGATCGTGAATGCTGTTATGTTCGAGTTGCATAACCGGCATGTCGCCGGTTTTCGACGAGGAGAAAACCCATGAAACGCATTACCACCAACGTATTCACGCTTA
>DASSBH010000244.1:0-4142 GCA_035698945.1 Oleiagrimonas sp. | reverse complement strand
GGCACCAAGTCTCCTCCACGCCGCACCGCATCGCCAAAAAAAGTGCGGCGGACAAGCCGCCGCACCCGGACAACAGACGCTGGGTATGCCGGCAGGATCAGGCCGCCGCGTCCTTCAGTTTCTTCAGCGGACGGATCTTGACCTTGACCGACGCCGGCTTGGCGGCGAACCACTGCTCTTCCTTGGTGAACGGATTGATGCCCTTGCGCTTCGGCTTGGCCGGCACGCTCACCGCGGTGATCTTCAGCAGGCCCGGCAGCTGGAACGAACCGGCGCCCTTCTTGTGCACGGAACCGGCAACCGCGCCTTCCAACGCGGCGAGTACGGCACGGACGTCCTTGGCGACCACGCCGCTGGCGTCCACGATGTGCGCCACCAGGCTGGACTTGTTCAGGACTTCCTTGATCGGCTTGGGTGCGGCCGATGCGGCCTTGGCCTTGGGTGCCGGCTTGCTCTTGGCGGCTGCTTTCTGCGTCTTTGCCATGGGTTTCCCCCTCGTCAATATGGTGATGGATGGTTCAAATGCCTCGCGGCACGCTGAATGTAGGGGAATTCAGCGGTTCCGCCAACGGGGCGAGGGGCAAAAAGTGCTTTCCGGTCGCAAAAAGCCGTGCGGCAATCGTGATCGACTATCCTGCAGGCGTTTGCGGTGACGGGTTGCACCGCTGAGGGATGTGAATGGGGGACGTGACAAACCACCTCGGCTTTGGCTACTTCGTGGCTGCCTTGCTGGCGACTGCGAGCGTGGCATTGGCCGCTGGCATCCAGTTCCTGGTGATCGGCCTGCGCCAGCGACGCGACCCCACGCAGCTGGTTTTTGCCGTGCTGTGCCTGTGCATCGCCACGTTGGCGTTTGCCAACGTCATGATGGATGCCACCCACAGTCTGTCCACGGCCATTCTGGCACTGCGCATCATGTGCGCGGCCGCGGTGCTTTCGTTTCCGGCCCTGGTGCTGTTCGTCGGCTGTTACACCGGCCGGCCGATCAGTGCCCGCATGTTCGGCGCGGTGCTTGTGCTTTCGCTGTGGTTGTTCTGGCTCAACCTGCAATCGCCATACAGCATGCTCGATACCGACCTGCGCGAAGGCTTGCCGGTGGTCTTGCCATGGGGCGAATCGCTGTACACCCTCGAAGGCTCGCCATCGGCGTGGAGCCATGTCTTCCACTGGCTGAGCTATGCCATTTTCCTGTGGGCACTGTATCGTGCAGCGCGACTTTTCCTCGAAGGACAGCGCCTGCGTGGCGCCATGCTGGGCACCTGCCTGCTGATCCAGTTTCTTGCGCTGCTGTGGGGCGCCATCGTGGTCAACCGGCTGGGCTGGCCTTATCCGTCGCTGGACGCATTTGCGTTCCTGTCGTTCGTGCTGCTGATGAGCCTGTCACTGGCCAGTCAGATGCACTCGCATGCCCTGCAACTGGAACGGACTGCCGGCGAACTTCGCGCCGAAGCCGACACCCGGCGCGAAGCCGAACTCGACCTGCGCCACGCCGCCTACCATGACGCCCTGACGGGCCTGCCCAACCGGCTGCGTGCGATGTACATCCTGGCTGACCTGCTCGCGGACGCCGAGCAATCCGGCCAGCATGGTGCCGTGCTGATGATCGACCTGGACAATTTCAAGATCATCAACGATTCGCTGGGGCATCACGCGGGCGATCGCGTGCTGGAAGCGATTGCCGACAGCCTGCTCGCCGCGGCACCCGGTGCGTCTACCGTGGCGAGGCTTGGCGGCGACGAATTCGTGGTGCTGCTGGGAACCCTCGATGCCGACGCCGACGTGGCTGCCAGCCGGGCCATGAAGGTCGCCGAGGGCATGCTCGAGCGGCTGGCAGCGCCGCTGATGGTGGACAGCCGGGTGCTGGGTGTCGGCGCCAGTATCGGCGTGGCGATATTTCCCGGTCAGAGTACCGGAGCTGCCGATGTCATCCGCTGTGCCGATATAGCGCTGTATCGGGCCAAATCTGCCGGACGCAATGCGGCGCGGTTGTTCCAGCCGCAGATGCAACGCGACGCGGATGCGCGGATGGAACTGGAACGCGGCTTGCGCACGGCGCTGGAACGCCAGGAGTTCTCGCTGCGGTTCCAGCCGCAGGTCGACATGGACGGAAAGCCGGTGGGCGCCGAAGCCCTGCTGCGCTGGAATCATCCCCGACTGGGCGACGTGCCGCCTGCCACGTTCATCCCGGTCGCCGAGGAAACCGGTCTGATTCACGCGCTGGGTGCCTGGGTCATCGCCCAGGTATGCAAACACATCCGGGAGTGGCGCCGGCTTGGCCTGGATTTTGGCGGGCGCATTTCCGTCAACGTCAGCCCGTGGCAGATCGCCCACCCGCAATTCGTGCAGAACATCGAGGCGCAGGTGGCCGGTGCCGGCATCGAGCCGTACTGGCTGACCCTGGAGCTGACCGAAAGCGCCCTGCTCAACGACTTCGATGCGGCCCTGCGCAAACTGCGCGAACTCTCCGCGATCGGTTTCCGGCTGGCGCTGGACGATTTCGGCACCGGCTATTCGTCGCTGGCTTACCTGCAGCAACTGCCGCTGGACGAACTGAAGATCGACCGCACGTTCACCAACGCGTTGCACCCGACCATCGACGATCCGCTGGCGGGTTTCATCGTCGATGTCGGCCGGCGCCTGGGCCTGGTGACGATTGCCGAAGGCGTCGAGACCCGGCAGCAGAAGACCATGCTGGAGGCGCTTGGCTGCAACCTCATGCAGGGTTACTTCATCTGTCTGCCGCTGACCGCCGACGATTTCCAGCGCTGGCTGCTCAGGTCAGCCGGCAGCGTCGCCGCCGATCCCGTGGTCACCGTGGTTCCCTGAATCGCGTGCAACAAAAAACCCGCCAAGGCGGGTTTTCGGGGCTGGCTGGCAGCCTGTTGAGCAATGGAGGCCAAGGTCGGAATCGAACCGGCGTACGCGGATTTGCAGTCCGCTGCATGACCACTCTGCCACCTGGCCATTGCTTGGTGCATCGCGACCGCGATGGTCGCAGGTTGCCTCTAAAAAACAAAACCCCGGTAGGCCGAGGTTCTGCTTGAAACTGGAGCGGGAAACGAGACTCGAACTCGCGACCCCGACCTTGGCAAGGTCGTGCTCTACCAACTGAGCTATTCCCGCATCGGAGCCGCAAATGATAACAGAACAGATTCATTTGTGAATAGCTGATTCGCGTTTTTTTGTCGCGAATCACGGCGACCGTGGCAGGCCCCCCGAAAACGGCAAAACCCCGAACAAGTCGGGGTTCTGCTGAAAAACTGGAGCGGGAAACGAGACTCGAACTCGCGACCCCGACCTTGGCAAGGTCGTGCTCTACCAACTGAGCTATTCCCGCATTGGAGCCGCGCATTCTAATACGTGAATGCGGATCGTCAAGCCCAAATCACGCATCCGGTATCACGACGCTCAGGGATCGTCGTGACGAGCGGGCGATGGTCCCGCCGCATTGGCGCTCAGACTCGGCCATGCGGCGCGCAGATAGTACAGGCCTGACCAGATCGTGAGCACGCCGGCAATGACCAGCAGCGCTTCGCCGATGTGGTACAGCCGCAGCGCTTCGGCGGCCTTCTCGTGCTGCACGATCAACACCACCAGCGCGACCATCTGCATCACCGTTTTCAACTTGCCGATGAAGGCGACCTTGACCGTGGCGCGCATGCCGATCTCGGCCATCCATTCGCGCAGCGCCGAGACACTGATCTCGCGCCCGACGATCACCGCCGCCGTCACCGCCATCAGGATGCCGGGCCACCCGCCGCGATGCGATTCGACCAGCAGGAACAGCGTCACCGCCACCATCAGCTTGTCGGCGACCGGATCGAGGAAGGCACCGAATGCCGAGGTGAGGTTCATCCGTCGCGCCAGATAACCGTCGAGCCAGTCGGTGACCGCCGCCAGCACGAACACGATCGCCGCCGTTATGTTGTGGCCGGGAAACGGCAAATAGAACGCCACCACCATCACCGGCAGCAAGGCAACACGAAAGAGGGTCAGCCAGGTCGGCAGGTTGATGCGCATGATTCGTTCCAGTGGTTTGTTGCAGTTTCGCACGTGGATACGCCACTGCCGAGTGAAGACAGTGGCGAGCGTTCAGCCATGCAGGCTGGCATAGATGCGTTCGGCCAGGCCGCGGTCGATGC
>DASSBH010000243.1:0-6102 GCA_035698945.1 Oleiagrimonas sp. | reverse complement strand
GAAAGCACGGGGCACTCCCGGCTTGTCGGCAAAACCTGCGCCGAGCCGTGGCATGTCGATGACCGAACCGTTTCCGTGTGCCTGTACGCGCCGGGCATCGTGCACGTCCAGGTGCGACCGGACGACGTGCAGGGCGAACATCACACCCTGATCATGGATCCGCATGGTGCGCCCATGCCGGTGCCGCATGCGCGCATGACCGAAACCGGCAATGTGCAGACGCTGACCACGCAGCGGTTGACGCTGCGCTGGAACCGCGACAGCGGCATGCTGAACATCGACGATGTGCAGCATCGGCCATTGCTCAAGCTCGACATGAACACGCTGTCCACAAAGCGGGTGAACATGACGCACGGCGCCGACGACATCCTGTACGGCATCGGCGGCTACACCATCCATCAGTCGGTCGCGCCGGGCGTCGTGCGCACCGGCAAGCAGGTGGCCAAGGCCGGCGAGCAAGGCCATGCCGGCGCGCCGTTTGCCTGGAGCACGGCCGGTTACGGCGTGCTGGTGGACAGCGATGGCGCCACGTTCGATCTCACGCCGGGGCGCATCGCCATCGCCGACCTGTCGCAGCCGGTGCTGAACCTGTACCTGATGGTGGGCAAACCCAAACAGCTGTTCGCCGACCTGGCGCAGCTTTCCGGGCACGCGCCGATGTTTCCCAAGTGGTCGATGGGTTTCATCAACAGCCAGTGGGGCATCGACGAGGCCGAGTTCCGCAAGATCATCGCCACCTACCGCAGCAAGCACATTCCGCTCGACGTGTTCACCTTCGACTTCGACTGGAAGGCGTGGGGCAAGGACTGGGGCGAGTTCCGCTGGAACGCGGAGAAGTTTCCCGACGGCCCGACCGGCGAGCTCAAGGCCGACATGGACAAGCTCGGCGTGCACATGACGGGGATCATGAAGCCGCGCGTGCACGTGAACACGATCGAGGGCCACTACGCCACCGCACACCATTTGTGGCGCCCGGGCGAGAAGGTCAGCGACGATTATTTTTCGCACAAGCCGGTCAAGAACATCGATTTCGACAAGCCGGCCGCGCGCGCCTGGTGGTTCAACAAGGCGCTGACACACAGTTTCGACACCGGCATCGTCGGCTGGTGGAACGACGAGGCCGATACCACCGATAGCAACACGCAATTTCTCAACATGCAGCGCGCCACCCGGGACGGCCAGCGCGCGCATTCGCCGCTGCGCGTGTGGTCGATCAACCGCAATTTCTGGCTCGGCTCGCAGCGTTACGCCTATGGCCTGTGGTCGGGCGACATCGACACCGGCTTCAAGTCCATGGCCATGCAGCGCACGCGCATGCTGAGCGCCATCGAAGTCGGCGAAGTGTGGTGGGGCATGGACGGCGGCGGCTTCAACGGCCATCCGTCGGATGAAAACTACGCGCGCTGGGTTCAGTTCGGCGCCTTCACGCCGATCTTCCGCGTGCACGGCACCTTCAATGAAAAGCGCCAGCCCTGGGTATATGGCCCGGTCGCCGAAAAGGCCGCCACGCAGGCCATCCGCCTGCGCTACCAGCTCATGCCCTACATCTACAGCTACGCGCACCATGCGACCGTTGCCGGAGTCGGTCTGGTGCGTCCGCTCACGTTCGGCTGGCCGTACGATCGGCATGTGCGCAATGACGTCGATGCCTGGATGTTCGGCCAATGGCTGCTGGTATCACCGGTGGTGAAGGAAGGCCAGACGTCCAAACGCATCTACCTGCCGGCGGGCACGTGGACGAACTGGTTCACCGGCAAGGTGTATCAGGGCGGGCAAGCCGTCACCGTGGCGGTGGACAACAAGACCTGGGCCGACATTCCGCTGTTCGTCCGTGCCGGCGCCATCATTCCCACCCAGCCGGTGATGGATTACGTGGGGCAGCATCTCGTGACGACGGTCGGTGTGGACGTCTTTCCGTCCGCAACGGCGACGCATTTCGACTACTACGACGATGCGGGTGACACCTATGCCTACGCGCACGGAGCGTATTACCTGCAACGGCTGCAGACGCAGCGCGATGGCGGCGAGGTGCGTTTCCAAATCGCCGCACCGCAAGGCGATTACCGGCCGGCCCTGCGCGATTACCTGGTGAAAGTGCACGGCGTGGCGGCGACGGTCGTATCCGGCGTCGGCCATCATTACGCCGATCTGGATGCCCTTGAAAAATCCGACGGCGGGGGTTGGGCCACGGGACACGACCGCTTCGGGCCGGTGACCTGGATCCGCGTTTCGGCCGATCATGCGAAAACGCTGGTGATGCATTGATCCTCCCTCATCCGAAGTAGGGCGGGCACTGCCCGCCGCATACCATCCACGTTTTCCCGTGGCCTCGCTGAGCGGCGATGGCGGGCAGTGCCCGCCCTACAAGCTGCACACCGCGGCTTTTGACGCCAAGTCAATCCGCGTTCAAACGCATATCGTGTTCGCGGCCGATACACAGGGTATCGGCGCATGAATACGTTTGTGATGGCTGGCCGGGCGTGTGCGGGGTGTCTACCATCGAAGGTTCATGGCGCAAGCCGCATGTTCCGACGTGGGAGATATCCATGCTGAAGTCGATGCTCTGGTTGTTGAGCGCCATGGCGGCGACGCAGCTGCTTGCGCCGGGGGTTCGGGCGGCCGATGTCGCGCCTGCGGAAACGGCGCAGGCGAACTGTCCGTGGGTCACGTCCACCGCGCCGATTGCCGAACGGGTCGAACAGTTGCTGGGCCGCATGACCCTGGAGCAGAAGCTCCACGAGTTGCATGGCGTTACCCGCACGCATGACTGGCAGGTGCCGCAAGGTGACTACCGGATCATGCTTGGCGATTCGTCGGCCCACTTGCCGGAGCAGGCCGTGATCCGTGTCCATTGAATGCAGGGTGGGCCAATGTTCAATACCAAGGTCTAATCCATGCCCGTTCGTCCTGAGCGTAGGCCGCAGGCCGAAGTCGAAGGACATGCCGGTAGCTTGCCGGATGCGCTTCGACTTCGGCCGCTACGCGGCCTACGCTCAGCGCGAACGGTTGAAGAATGCATGAATACGTTTGCATTCGCTGGTTCGATGGATGTCTGATTGTCTACCATCGAACAAGACTGCGATCTTGTCGTTGCGGCAATCGAGCGCAAACATGAGGAGGGGGCGGACATGAATATTCTGTTGCAAACAGGTTTCGAGGCAACCTCGTCATGCTGAACTTGCTCATGACCCTGGCATTGGCCGCGCAGGCGACACCCCCCGCCATGCCGCCGGCCTGGCATGACGGCCTCGACTGGCATGGCGAGCACGTCAGCATGAGCGCGCGGGCCGAGGGCGGTTACACGCTGGCGTGGTCGTACGGCCAGCGCATCATTCCGGCCGAATCCGTGCATGTCAAAACCGCCAGCACCCTGTTCGACGGCCTGTTCGCCATGGCCCGGGACGACCTGCACAAGGACGCGGTCGAAGCCATCCACGACGGCGCCTACGACCACGGCAAGGCCATCGCCTGCCACTGTTTCGAGACGGGCTTGAAGTGGCCCTACGTGTGGACGCGCGACTTGTCCTATGCCACCGATCTCGGCCTGTGGCGCTTCAACCCGGAGCGCGTGCGCAACGGCCTCCAATTCAAATTGTCGAAAGTGCGCAAGGCTTCCGCGCCGCAAGGTCTGTACCCGATGCAGGACACCGGCTCGGGCGGCAGCTGGCCGATCAGCAGTGACCGCGTGGTGTGGTTTCTGGGCGCGCGCCATCTGCTCGGCGACAAGGCGTTCGCGGACAAGGTGTACACGGCCTTGCGCGACACGCTGGCGCAGGATCGCCGGTACGTGTTCGATCCGCGCATGGGCCTGTACCGCGGCGAGACGTCGTTTCTCGACTGGCGCGAGCAGTCCTATCCGGCATGGACGGCCAACGAGGTCGTACCCATCGCGCAATCGTTCGCGCTGTCCACCAACGTGCTGCACTACCAGGCCATGCGCCTGGCCGCGCGCATGGCCTCGACGCGCCACGACAACACGGCCGCCACGACCTACGCCGCGCGCGCAAAGGCACTGAAGCAAGCCATCAACCGCCATTTCTGGCGCGCCGATCGCGGCATGTACATGAGCTACATCGGCGGCGACGGTACGCCGTATGACACCTACGATCTTTTGGGCATCTCGCTGGCGATCACCAGCGGCGTGGCCGAGGACGAACGCGCACGCCAGACGCTGGCCAATTATCCGGTGTGGCCGGCCGGCAGCCCGGTGATCTGGCCCGAGCGCGCCGACCAGCCCGTGTACCACAACCGGGCCATCTGGCCGTTCGTCAGCATGTACGCCATGCGCGCGGCGCGCGTGACGAACAACCCGGCGCGCATCGCCCACGCCATCCGTTCGGTGATGCGCGGCGCGGCATTGGCCGGTTCCAACATGGAAAACTACGCGCTGCTGACCCAGGGCGTGCATGTGGATCGCGGCAAGCTCAGTGGTCCGGTGGTCAATTCGCCGCGCCAGCTGTGGTCGGTGGCGGCCTATCACGACCTGGTCACGCAGGGCGTGTTCGGCTTGACCGACGACGGCAAGGTCGAGCCCAAATTGCCGGTGTCGCTGACGCCGATGCTGTTCGGCAAGCACCGCACGATCACGCTGGATTTGCGCGAGCGCCACATCAGCCTTGAGCTTCCATCCGGCTTCATCCCCGGCAAGGGCGACGCCAACCTGCTGGTGACAGGCAAGACGCACACCCGCGGCAACAACACGACAGTCATCCTGAAGGCGATCCACGTGGACGCGCCACCACTGCGCACGGATGCCCCGCTGCATGCACCGGCCGCGCCAGCGGCGCCGGTGGTCACGGCGGACGGCCAAACGTGGCGCGTGCAGGTGGATGGCAAGGCGCGCCTGTACGTCAACGGCCACGCGCGTACCATGGTCGATGGCGACGCCTCGCTTGCACGACATGCGGACTATGCCTGCTTCAGCGCCACGCGCGTCGGCGCGCACGGCCTGGAATCGCTGCACAGTCCGCAGACCTGTGCCGGCAAGGCGGCCGACATCGGTGGGCACTGGCCGCGTGAGTGGAAGTCGCCGCATGCGGGCACGTATCGCGTATGGCTCGATTACGCCAACGACCACGGCCCGATCAATACCGGCATCACCGCCGCGGTGAAAATGCTGGTCGTCCAGTGCCAGGGCGCCGTCACGCAGAAGCTGCCGGTGGTGATGCCGCACAGCGTCGGCCGTCAGACTTCCACCTGGGTCACGTTCGACGCGCCCGCGGGAGCCGTCTGCCGGTTCGATTTGCAGGACGGTTTCAACATGAGCTACCTGGCCAACTTCAGCCATTACACCAGCGGCGAAGGCGGAGTGTCCGGGCCGTTGAACGAGGCCGCCATCGGTGACCTGCATGTCGCGCCATGGCATGCGCAGGCTTCCACTCCATGACGGCGCGCAAACCCGAACTCTCGTTCTGGCAAATCTGGAACATGTGTTTCGGGTTCCTCGGCATCCAGTTCGGCTTTGCCTTGCAGACGGCCGACGTGAGTCGCATCTTCCAGACCCTCGGCGCGTCGCTGGAGCAGATTCCGGCGCTGTGGGTGGCCGCGCCGCTGACCGGGCTGATCGTGCAGCCCATCATCGGCCATTATTCGGATCGTACCTGGACGCGGTTGGGCCGACGGCGGCCGTATTTTCTCGGCGGCGCGCTGCTGGCCACGCTGGCCCTGGTCTGGATGCCCAATGCCGGCGGCCTGTGGATGGCGGCGATCCTGTTGTGGCTGATGGACGCCACGTTCAACATCGCGATGGAGCCGTTTCGCGCCTTCGTCGCCGACCAGCTGCCCGAGCGCCAGCGCCCGCGCGGTTATCTGATGCAGAGCTTTTTCATCGGCGTGGGCGCGGTGGTGGCGTCGATGCTGCCGTGGATTCTGGCGCACCTCGGCGTCAGCAACGTGGCGGCAGACGGCGGCATTCCCGACACGGTGAAATATGCCTTCTACGCCGGCGGCGGCGCGATGCTGGTGGCGGTGCTGTGGACGGTGGTGAGCACGCGCGAATATCCGCCGGAAACCCTGCAGGCCTTCGCGTCCACGCCGGCCGACGAACGCCTGCCCGACCTGCATGGCATCTGGCGTGGCGGCAGCGTCTGGCTGCTGGCGGGT
>DASSBH010000242.1:0-6451 GCA_035698945.1 Oleiagrimonas sp. | reverse complement strand
GGCCTACGCTCAGGGCGAACGGTGTTTGAGGCCGAATCCCTATGACGGCCACCAGCCCACTCTCACGACATGTCGCCATGACTCAAACCGACAAACAAGCCACCCTCGCCTCTATCCTGCACCTGGCCCCGGTGATCCCGGTCGTGGTCATCGACGACCTCGCCCACGCCGTGCCGCTGGCGCGCGCCCTGGTCGCCGGCGGCACGCCGGCCATCGAAGTCACCCTGCGCACACCCGTCGCATTGGATGCGATCCGCGCCATCGCGACGGAAGTCGAAGAGGCCTACGTCGGCGCCGGCACTGTACTGACGCCGCGCGATCTCGACGCTGTCGCCGACGCCGGTGCACGCTTCGCCGTATCGCCCGGCAGCACGTCAAAACTCCTGGATGCCGCCGACAACCACAACATCCCGCTGCTGCCCGGCGCCGCCACCGCCAGCGAAGTGATGACCTTGCTGGAGCGCGGCTACACCCTGCAGAAATGCTTTCCCGCCGAACCCGTCAACGCCGCCAAATTGCTGCGCTCGCTGGCCGGCCCGTTGCCGCAGGCCCGCTTCTGCCCCACCGGCGGCATCACCGTGCAAACCGCACCCGACTACCTCGCCCTGCCCAACGTCATCTGCGTCGGCGGCTCCTGGCTGACCCCGAAACACCTGCTCGCCGCCAGCGACTGGGCCGGCATCGAAACCCTGGCACGCGCGGCGGCCAACCTGCGCTGACGCGCCGCCAACGCTTCTCGATCCACACACCGACGCGGGCTGGACTCAGCAAAACAGGAATGTTCATTTGATGACCCTTCCGTACGCCTAATAAATGAACCTGACCTATAAATACTAAGCGCGGGCCGCAACCCAAGATCGCCGGCAGCTTCAATAGATCGAAGCGCTACCCAAAGCCAAGCAGCGTGCCATCACGCAAATCCTGGACTCGGTGCTCGCCGCGCATCAGTAGCCACAGAATCGCCACAGCAGATACGACAAGGCCCGCTGTGATGCGGGCCTTGTGCTTTATTTGAGCGTCAGGAAGTGAATCTGGAACCATTATTTGTTGAACCTGACCCCATTACTGCGGAACAGGCGGCGGCGCTTTGCGCCTTGTCGCCGGCCTATTTCAGCCGTCGTTTCAAACAACAGGTCGGCATGAGCTGGAGCGACTACGTGCGCACGCACCGCCTGCACCTGGCCAGCCGCCGCCTGCTCGATTCCGACCGCAGCATCGCCGCCATCGCCGAAGATCTCGGCTTCGCCACACCCTCCCACTTCGGCGAATTGTTCCTGCACCGCTTCGGCGTAACCCCCGGAGAATACCGTCGAAAGTCCCCGTAGGAGCCTGCCCGCAGGCGATGAAATCATGGTTTCACAGAATTTATTGAACCTGACCCCATTACTGGACCCCATTACTGACCCCAAGCTCTCCTGGAAGAGTGATTCACCGCCAACGAAAGGTGGCGAATTTACAGACGAAATGTTGCTTTATCTTTGCCTCTGACCCCGTGTCTTGCTTATTTCTGACAGTCGAAACTGATTACAACTTTAGCGGAAAAATTATTCACTGCCCGCCCCCCAACAAGACCCTGAATGGTCTTCATTTTATATAGAAAATGGCAGTGGCTTCCAGTGATCGGAAGTTTTGTTTTATTATCAAAGTATGGCTGAACAAACAACAGTTTACGTCCACGCTTCTGTACATGTATTTCCACATAGCTAGCAACCACACCAGAATAAAATGCGGGCCTTGTTACCTGCTTAACAACCACGTTCTTTACGATTCGGCCTCCAGAGGCACTTTCTACTCGATTCGCACAAGCAGCAATACCAATTAAAGCGAACATCGAAAAGACAAGTGCCTTAATCATTTTGGTGTTCTATTTTCATCAAGTGTGTAGGTAAAGGACGTTAGGACATTATCATTTGAACCACGATACTCGAACGTTATAGTTCCGCCCGCATTGGGAAAGCGTGCGCCAGCAGAAATTGTGCGTCTGGCCGCGCCAAAGACCCCACTCTCGGCGGTTATAGCTTTTGTATGCGCCGCACCAAAGTTAGACATAACATGCCCTCCTTGCATGCCTGCAGCAACTCTATATTCAGTCAAAACGTGCGTAAGTAATGCCGCACCCATCTTAACCGACTTGCTCGCAATTCCTTTTAGGTCAGCAACATCAATTTTACTACTTTTATACTGATCTACAAATACGCTAGGCTCCGCCTTCACTACATTAAGCTTTATGGTTGATGAAGAGTCAATTGACTTCATGACAGCTTGTGCAGCCACCGATATGGATGACCCATCCTTTCTCATCTGGCACCGTATATTGCAACATGCCGCCGTCTCCTTCCGTGATGCGCAATCCGGTATAACGCTCCATCTGATTAATCAGGTCCTGCTGATTTTCGTCGTTTCCTGACAGGTGGATTTTCCTCCCATCTGGATCGGTATACCGCACAGGGTTGTTGTTGGCATAGGCGTAGCGGTTGAAGTTGTAGATATTGCCCGGTGTTGGCCCGATCGGGTCGGGACTTGGGAAGCGCTTGATCTCGGGATCGTAGTATCGCTGCTGCATATACACCAGCCCCGTATCCGGATCGTTCACGTGGCCCGTGTAGCCCGGCCCGGATTGAGGGGTGCCTTTGACCTGCTTTCCGTAGGGCCGGTAAGCCGCTGTGTAGGTCACGTTGCCTTTGCTATCGATCGTCGCCACCACCGTACCTTGAGCATTGGTGACGTAATAGGTCACGGTTTCCGACCATGCAGGCATCGCACTCCCTGCCACCAAGACAAATATCAACAGTGCGATAGCAGACTTCACCCTATGAGGTAGCCGTGCCGCAATGATCTGTGACTTGCGCTTGCACTTCATGTTCATCGATCTCTCCATGTTTAGATGCCAACAGGGATTTGATGTCAATATCCCATGCAACGCTTTATCCTGACCGAGTATCTCCTTTTGCGATGATTGCCGCAACTGAAGCGAAAGGAATGGAGTGGCTACTGCCTCGCCCCCAGCTTGTCGCAATGACGAGTCTTCATCAGCCCCGCGGGGCACCCCTATCGGCAGGAGATAGACAGTGATATAGGCATTATGGTTTTTGCATGGCCATCAATTTCCCTGCTACCGCAGCTTCGGCGGCGCGGTGGAGCCGCGCACGACGAGTTCGGGGCTGAAGCCTTCGTTGTGGATGTCGGTGGCGTCGCTTTCGTTGAGTTGCGCGATCAGCAGGCGGGTAGCGTGTTGGGCGATTTCGGCGGTGGCCTGGCGGGCGGTGGTGAGGGCGGGCCATGATTGCTTGGAGAACGGGCTGTCTTCGAAGCCGGCGATGGACAGGTCGTACGGCACATCCATGCCGGCCGCGCGGGCGGCAGCCAGTACGCCGGCGGCGATTTCGTCGTTGGAGCCGAAGATGGCGGTGGGCCGGTTCTTGAGCGCCAGCAAGCGGCGCGCGCCGCGGAAGCCGTCGTCGAAGGAATAGTCGCCTTCGACGATCAGCTTCTTGTCCTGGGCGATGCCGTAGTCATGCAGCGCGTCGGCGTAGCCCTTGAAGCGCTCGGGGCTGGAGCGGTGTTCCTTGCCGCCCCACAGGAAGCCGATGCGGGTGTGGCCGAGCTGGATCAGGTGTTCGGTGATGTCGTAGGCGGCGTCGCGGTCGTCCACGTAGACGCACGGCCAGCCGTCGTCCGGGTCGGCGGAGGCCGAGAGGATGCGCACCAGGTTCACGCCGGCCTCGTCGAGGCGGCGGATCAGGCGCGGGTTTTCGGACATCGGCGGGGCCAGCACCACGCCGGCCAGGCGCGCGCGTTCGGCCAGGTCGACCAGCTCCTGTCCCAGCCGCGGCGCGCGCGCGTTGCAGGGGTGGATCTGCAAGCCGAAGCCCATCTCGCGGCATACCGACAGCGCGCCTTCCTGCACCGCGATGATGTAGTAGGGGTTGGGGTTGTCGTAGACCAGACCGATGGCATAGGCGCGCGCGCTGCGCAGACTGCGGGCGGAAAGATCCGGCCGGTAGCCCAGTTCGTCGACGGCGCGCAGCACCCGGTCGCGCGTGGCCGGCTGCACCGACGGCTCATGGTTGATGACGCGCGATACGGTTTTCAACGACACGCCGGCGCGCGCGGCGACATCTTTCATCGTGGCTGCCACCTGATCTCCTCATCACCAGTGAGTCGGCGCGGGCACCGGGACTCTACTCAGGCGACCGCATCGACCATGCCTGCATCCGGCGTGTCCGCGCCGAGTCCCACGCGATGGCCATGCAGTCCGTAGTACAGGATATACGCATAACCGGGCACCATGACCACGAGGAACGCCAGCTGGAAATCGATGACCTGTTCCAGGTGCACGAAAATCTGCGGAATCAGCGCCCCGCCGGCGATGCCCATGATGAGCAGCGCCGAACCGAATTCGGTGAACCGGCCCAGGCGCTTGATCGCCAGCGGGAAAATGGCCGGCCACATCATGGCATTGGCAAAGCCCAGCGCCGCCACGAAACCCACCGACACCGCGCCATGCGTGACCCATGCACCCACGGTGAACAACACGCCGAGCACTGCCGAAATGGCAAGGTAGCGCTGCTGCGACACGAATCGCGGCGTCAACACCACGCCGACCACGTAGCCCACCAGCATGCCGAGCATGGTGAACGAGGTCAGATGCTTGGTCACGCCCAGCGACAGTCCGGCGGACTGGCCGTAGACCACGATGCCGTCGCCAGCCATCACCTCCATGCCCACGTAGATGAACAAGCAGATCACGCCCAGCCACAAGTGCGGAAAACTGAAAATGCCGCGCCGCGAGGCATCCCCCGCCTGCGCCTGCTGTCGGCTTTCCGGCCTGATCTCCGGCAGCGAGGAAAACACCACCCACACCGCCAGAATCACCAGCACGATGGCCATGATCACGTACGGCATCACCGCGCGCGACACGAAGGCATGCTGCAGCAACGCCCGGGCTTCCGGCGACGCTGCATCGTGGATTCTCGCCGCGTAGGCGGTCGCGCCGCTGAGCAGGATCGCTCCGAACACGTAAGGCGCGACGCCGCCGGCCACCTTGTTGCAGATGCCCATGATCGCCACGCGCTTGGCGCCGCTTTCGATGGGGCCGAGGATGCTGACATAGGGGTTGGACGCGGTCTGCAGCAGCGCCAGTCCCGCGCCGGTGACGAACAGCGCGACCAGCGCGCCGACGTAGCTGTAGTTGCCCATGAACCACGCGAACAGCACCGAGCCCAGCGCCATCACGAACAGGCCCAGCGCCATGCCCTTTTTCATGCCGGTGAACTTGAGCACCACCGCCGATGGCAGCGCCAGCACGAAGTAGGACAGGTAGAACGCCATCGGCACCAGAAACGCGCCGACGTTGTCCAGGTTGAAACCCACCTTGACGAACAGAATCAGCGAGCTGTTGAGCCAGGTGACGAAGCCGAAGATGAAGAACAACACGCCGATGATGAACATGGACATGGCGTAGTGGGCGCTGCGGCCCGAATCGACGTGCGCAACCATGAAGCCTCTCCCGGGGTGACTGGTTGTCCAGCGGATGGAGATCAGGTTTAACGTTGTCATGCCGTCACGTCAAGTCCCGATTTCGTCTGCACGTCTTCTTCACATATTCCACCCTCAAGCCTCGTCCTGCATCAACAGGATATGACAAATGGATATTGACAACGTTGTCATGACATGGTCAAACTGGCCCCACGGATTCCATGTACCGGGAGCACAGGGGAATCAAGTGAGCGGAGGGGACCAGTGAGTTCAATGGCAGGACAACCGGCGATGCCGGTACGCGACATCGCGGACAAACCCTTGCTGGCGGCCGACATCGGCGGCACGCATGCGCGCCTGGGTCTAGTGCGCGGCATGCACAGCGGGCACCAGATGTCGGTGCTGGCCTACCACAAGTACATTTGCGCCGAACACGCCAGCCTCGAAGCCATCGTGCGCGACTTTCTCGACCATCACGCCAGCGAGCCGGTAACGCGCGGTGCGCTGGCCTGCGCCGGCTACGAAATCGACGGCGTGGTCATCAATGACAACCTGCCGTGGAAAGTCTCCATCGAAGGGTTGCGCCAGTCCCTGCAACTGGACGATCTGGCGCTCATCAACGATTTCGAGGCCGTAGCCTACGCCACGCAATACCTCGACCCGACCTCCGCCATGCTGCTCTCGCACACCGACCAGGCGGCGCGCAAAGGGCCGCAGGTGGTGGTCGGCCCAGGCACCGGTCTGGGTTCGGCGGTGCTGCTGTCAGGCGACCCGCAACCGACGGTGCTGGCCACCGAGGCCGGCCAGATCGCGCTGGCGCCGGGCAATGCATTGGAAATGGACATCCTGCGCGTGCTGGCCAGCACGAACGAGCACGTGTCCTGCGAGCACGCCCTGTCCGGTCCCGGCCTGACCAATCTGTACCGGGCGCTGTGCACGCTTGAAGGCGCCACGCCCGCGCAGGATTCGCCCG
>DASSBH010000241.1:0-3510 GCA_035698945.1 Oleiagrimonas sp. | reverse complement strand
CACCACCGCACACACGAAAGAGCGCGCATAAGCGCGCCGGGGACAATTTCCGGACACCGGCGCCAGGCAAGTGCGGGCCGTCATCCAAAGCAGGGCGATTATAGCCCTTCCGGACAGGTTCGGACAGGGATTTAACAAATGGCGATTCACCGGGGTCAGCCCGGGTTCGATTACCCCGGCCTACCGTGTAGGAGCCAGCCTGCTGGCGATTGCCTGATATCGCGCGATGGTGCGTAATCGCCCTACCGCTGCATGAAAGAACACGAATGTGACGTCAAGGATGCAGATTCAGCGTCATGTGACGATGCCGGATGCCAGCCTCCACGAATTCCTCGCCATGGGCCCGGAATCCGAAGCGCTCGTAAAAGCCGATGGCGTCGACCTGTGCGTGCAGGGTCACCTGTGCCCAGCCGCGCTGACGTGCGCGTTCGATCAGCGCCGCGAGCATGGCAGCGCCCACCCCACAACCACGCCATGCGGACAGCACCGCCATACGTCCGATGCTGTGCTCGGGAGTCAGGCGTCCGGTGCCGATGGGTTGGCTGTCGTGACCGCGCGCCAGCACGTGGTCGCAGCGATCGTCCAGGCCGTCCCATTCCAGTTCGACCGGAACACGTTGCTCGCGCACGAAGACGATCTCGCGGACATGGCGCAGGTCGTCACGATCGCGCTGCCAGTCGGCAAGCATGACGTGAAAGGCTGTCGAACTCATGGCTGATCCGCGAGTACCAGGTGTCCCTGGTTGACGAGCGACCGCAGCACGATCAGGTCTTCCGCCGACGGCGTGGTATCGAAAGTCAGCACCTGATGCGCGCACAGTTGCCGCGCCAGCGCGAGTGAACATGCATGGGGTTCACCGGCGACAAAAAGTGTGGCGCCGTCCGGCGTGCGAATCCATGCCATACGCGTCCACGGGTGGCGCAGCAGCGCCTGCCCAGCGTCAAGCGCCTTGCGCAAGGCCGTCTCGTCGGTGGCATGTGGCGGCTGCGCGGCGAATTGGGCGCTGCGGTAGCGGGTGATGAAACGGCCGAACCAGTCGGCAAGCGCATCGCGATCGGTCAATCCTGCGGCATGGCCCAGTGTGGCGGCCACGCGATCCAATGCCATGGTGTCGATTTCGCCGGGCTGTTGTGCCGGTTCCAGATCGGGATCGTCGTAACGTTCGGTCTCGGGCAACTGCTCGGTCAGATGCTCGATGAAATCCAGCAGCAACTCGGCCCGCGAAGGCGCGCGCATGCCGACGGAAAAGGTCATGCAGGCGCCGTCGGCCACGCCGTCGTGCGGCACGCCGGGCGGCAGGTAGAGCATGTCGCCAGGTTCCAGCGTCCAGACGTGGCTGGGTGCGAACTCGCGCAGGATTTTCAGTTCGACGTCGTCACGGAAAGCCGTCGGCGGATTCGGGCGCGCGTCGATGCGCCAGCGCCGCCTGCCCATGCCCTGCAGCAGGAACACGTCGTACTGATCCACGTGCGCGCCGACGCCGCCGCCGTCCTCGGCATAACTGATCATCACGTCGTCGATGCGCCAGGAAGGCAGGAAGCGGAAATGTTCGAGCAGTCCGGCGACGTCCGCGTCCCACTTGTCCACGTCCTGCACCAGCAGCGTCCAGTCCTGGTCGGGCAGGCGCTCGAACAGGGCTTCGTCGAGCGGCCCGGTGTGCACCGTCCAGCGGTCGTGATCGCGATCATGTTCGATCAGTCGCGACAGCGCCGATTCCTCACAGCCCAAGCCGCCGAGGTCATCAGGTGTGAGCGGCAGCTCGAAAGCGGGGAAGGCCTGACGGATCAGCAGCGGGCGCTTCTGCCAGTAGTCGCGCAGGAACTGTTCGACCGGCATGCCCAGCGGCTGGCCGGTTTGGCCGCGTACTTCGAGAGTCGGGGAATTCATGTGCACTATGTACCACGCTTGCGCGGTTTTTCGCTCCTTCGCCTTGAAGGAGGGGCTTTTGTTTGAGGCGGTGTGGGTCGTTGGGTCAGAGCTGGATGCTTGCCGGTTTTTTGCTCCTTCCCCCTCAGGGGGAAGGCTGGGATGGGGGTGGGTTTGGCATCAAGGTGCGCATCCCGTGAAAACCATCCCCACCCAACCCTCCCCTTGAAGGGGAGGGCTTTTGCTTGAGGTGGGGTGTGGGTTGTCGGCGATTAGATGTCGCGCGCCAAGTGGGTGGCCAGGCCGGTGTAGGTGGCTGGCGTCAGCTCCAGCAGGCGTGTCTTGGCGTCAGCGGGCAGATCCAGCGACTGGATGAACTCGCGGATCGTCTCGCGCGTCATGCCGTGGCCGCGGGTCAGCGCCTTGAGCTGTTCGTAGGGATTGGGCAGGCCGTGGCGGCGCATCACGGTCTGGATGGCCTCGGCCAGCACTTCCCAGCTGGCATCGAGATCGGCGGCCAAGCGCTCGGGATTGACCTGCAGCTTGCCCAGACCCTTTTGCAGTGAGGCCAGGCCCACCAGCGTGTGGCCGAAGGCCGTACCCAGACCGCGCAGCACGGTGGAATCGGTGAGGTCGCGCTGCCAACGGCTGATCGGCAGCTTTTCCGCGAAATGTCCGAGCAGAGCATTGGCCACGCCGAAGTTGCCCTCGGCATTTTCGAAATCGATCGGGTTGACCTTGTGCGGCATGGTCGAGGAACCGACTTCGCCTTCCTTCAGCGCCTGCTTGAAATAACCCTGCGAGATGTAGCCCCATATGTCGCGCGAGAGGTCGATCAGGATGATGTTGGCGCGGCGGATCACGTCGCAGAACTCGGCGACCGTGTCGTGCGGTTCGATCTGCGTGGTGTATGCATTCCAGGTCAGGCCCAGGCTTTCCACGAAGCGCCGCGACAGCGCGCGCCAGTCCACGTCCGGATAGGCGATGGCATGGGCGTTGTAATTGCCGACCGCGCCGTTGATCTTGCCCATGATGTCGAGCGAGGCCAGCTGGCGTTGCTGGCGTTCCAGGCGCGCGACCACGTTGGCCAGCTCCTTGCCGAGCGTGGTCGGCGAGGCGGTCTGGCCGTGGGTGCGCGACAGCATTGGCAGGCTGGCGTGTTCGTGGGTCAGCTTGCGCAGCATGGTGGTGACGGCGCCCAGTTGCGGCAGCAGCACTTCGCTGCGCGCATCGCGCAGCATCAGCGCATAGGACAGGTTGTTGATGTCCTCGCTGGTGCAGGCGAAATGCACGAATTCGAGTGCGCCGGCCAGATCCTTGCTGTTGCCCACGCGCTCCTTGATGAAATATTCCACCGCCTTGACGTCGTGGTTGGTGGTGGCCTCGATGGCTTTGATGCGTTCGCCGTCGGCTTCGGAAAACGTCTCGTCCACGGCACGCAGACGCGCGGCGGCATCGTCACTGAAAGGAGGCAGCTCGCGAATGCCGGGCTCCGCGCCCAACGCCAGCAGCCAGGTGATTTCCACATGCACGCGCCGGTGCATCAACCCGAACTCGCTGAAGATCGGACGCAGCGCCTCGACCTTGCTGGCGTAGCGGCCATCCAGCGGTGACAGGGCGGTCAGGGTGTCCAGTTGCATGGTA
>DASSBH010000240.1:0-2116 GCA_035698945.1 Oleiagrimonas sp. | reverse complement strand
GGCGGCATGGGCCGGGTTCAGGTCGCCATCCTCGAAGGCTACCGGTTTGACGTCACGCAACAGCAGCATGCGTCGGCGCGCGGCGGCGCTGGGCGACAAGGCGTAGATGGGCACGGCGAAACGGTAGCGCGACAGCCACTGCGCGGTGGCGCCGGACTCGGTCAAGGCGAGGATGGCGCGCACGCCCAGACGCCCGGCCAGGAACATCGCCGCCAGGGCGATGGCCTGGTCGCTGCGATCCAGTTTGTGCGTGCCGGAACTCAGGTCTTCCTTGGGTTCGAACTGGCGCTCGGCGCTCAGGCAGATGTCGCGCATGGCCTTGACCGCGCCAGCGGGATACTGGCCGGCGGCACTTTCGGCCGAGAGCATCACTGCGTCGGTGCCGTCGATGACGGCGTTGGCCACATCCAGCACCTCGGCTCGCGTCGGAATGGGCGCCTCGACCATCGATTGCAGCATCTGCGTGGCGGTGATCACGGCGCGATTGCGGTCGACAGCCTCGCGAATGATCTTTTTCTGCAGGCCCGGCAGTTCGGCGTAACCGATTTCCACTCCCAGATCGCCGCGCGCCACCATCACCGCGTCGGAGGCGTCGATGATGCCTTCCAGCGCATCCAGCGCATCGGCGCGCTCGATCTTGGCCACCAGCGAAGCCTCGCCACCGGCTTCGTGCAGCAGGCGGCGGGCCGTGTCCAGGTCACGACCGGTACGCACGAACGACACGGCCAGAAAATCCGCTTCCAGCTCGGCGGCCAGTTTGATGTCGTTGCGGTCCTTTTCGGACAAGGCATCCAGGCTCAAACCGCCGCCCTGCCGGTTGAGGCCCTTGCGGTTGGACAGGATCCCATCGTTCTTGACCCGGCAGCGGATGCGCGGCGCATCGACCTCGAGCACGTCGAGCGCGATCAGCCCGTCGTCCAGCAGCAGCACGTCGCCGACGGCCACGTCATCGGGCAGTCCGTGATAGCTGACGCCGACACCGTGCGCGTCGCCGGGCGGCGCATCGGGGCGGCAATCGAGCGTGAATTCGTCGCCGGCATGCAACTGCACCTTGCCCTCGGCGAAGGTTTCGATGCGGATCTTCGGCCCCTGCAGATCGCACAGAATGCCCACCTCGCGGCCCACCACGCGCGACGCCTCACGCACCGCCGCGGCGCGCTGGCGATGGTCGTCCGGCGTGCCATGCGACAGGTTCAGTCGTACCACGTCGACACCGCATTCGAGAATGCGTTCGAGCATGCCCGGTGCATCGGTGGCCGGGCCGAGGGTGGCGAGGATTTTGGTGCGGCGGAGAGAGTGGTCGTTCATGTGCCAAAGCTAGCACGCTTTACTTTGTGGAGGTGTGCTCTGGGGTGCTTTCAACACCATCTCCATTCCTTGAAGAGAAGGGAGTCGAGCTGTTCGCTTTGTTTGGAGGGCCGACAACACCATCCCCACCCCAGCCCTCCCCTTGAAGGGGAGGGAGCAAGAGCGAGTCGCTCCATGAATACCGCGCACAAAAGCCCTCCCCTTGAAAGGGAGGGAGCAAGAGCGGGGTGCTCCACGAATACCGCGCGCAAAAGCCCTCCCCTTCAAGGGGAGGGTTGGGTGGGGATGGTGTTGCTCTGCAATACCCTATTCCGCCGGCTTGTCCTTGGCCGCCGTCCACCGCTTCAGCCAGGCATTCACCGTGTGATGCCACATCACACTGTTATGCGGCTTGAGCACCCAATGATTCTCATCCGGAAAGGTCAAAAACTCGCTGGGAATCCCCTGCCGCTGCAAAGCCGTGAACGCCCCCAACCCCTGCGTGATCGGGATGCGGAAATCGTGCCCCGAATGCACCACCAGCATCGGCACGTGCCAGTTGTCCACGTGGTCGAGCGGATTGAACTTCTCGTAGTTGCCCGGCGCCTTGTACTGCGGGCCGCCGAACTCGTGCTCCATGAACCACAGCTCTTCGGTGGCGTAGTACATCATGCGCGTGTCGAACACGCCGTCGTGGTCGACGAAGCACCGCCACGGCTTGTTCCAGTTGCCGGCCATCCAGTACACCATGTAGCCGCCGTAGCTGGCGCCGAGCGCGCAGGCGCGGTCGCCGTCGAGCCAGTCGTAATGGTCGAGCGCGTACTTCCAG
>DASSBH010000239.1:0-6008 GCA_035698945.1 Oleiagrimonas sp. | reverse complement strand
TGCTCGCCTCGTCTGTCGGAAAGGCCCACGAACTCACGCTGGACGACGCCCGGAAGATGACGCCGGAAGAACGGCTGGCATGGCGCTGGGTATTGACCGGGGAAAAGATCCTTGCCGATGTCGCACACAACCGGCGCGTGCTCACGGTGCGCTACGAGGATATCTGCGCCGAGCCGTTCACGATGACGCGAAAGATGTTCGAGTTTGCCGGCCTGGACTGGCAGACCCAGACCGGCGCGTTTGTCCGGGCCAGTTCCGAAACCGTGCAGCGCGCAACGGATACGGATTACTACAGCGTCTTCAAGCCCTCGCAGGCCGCGGCGGAACGCTGGCGCGTCGAGCTTGCGCCGGATGTGATCGAACGCGTCATGCGGGTTTTGCGAATGAGCCCGTTGTTTCGTTACTACCCCGAAGATGCCGACGCATCGACGGCAATACAGGAAGTCGAGATATGAAGGCGATGCCGGTAAATCAAGCTGTCGATCATGTTCAGCCCTCGCCGTGGGACGAGTGGTACGCGCGCTGGCACGGCGCCAGGTTCGACGATGCCATCCAGCACCAGCGCAAGATGCGTCTGCTGGTCTTCGCGAGCCTGTACCCGAATGCCATGCAGCCGCGTCACGGCGTGTTCGTCGAAGAGCGCTTGCGTCATCTGGTCGATACGGGCTGCATCGAGGCCACGGTGGTGGCGCCGGTGCCATGGTTTCCCTTCCGTCATCGTTGCTTTGGCGCCTACGCCGCCTTTGCCGGTGTGCCGGAGCGCGAGGAGCGTTACGGCATCGAGATCCTTCACCCGCGCTATCCCGTGATACCGAAATTCGGCATGAAATTCGCGCCGTCGCTGCTCACGCGCGCCATGCTTCCCGTGTTGCGCAAGCTGTGCGCGGAGGCGCCCGATTTCGACTTGATCGACGCGCATTACTTTTACCCGGACGGGGTGGCGGCGGCGCGACTCGGCGCGCTGCTGGGCAAGCCGGTCGTGATTACCGCGCGCGGCAGCGATGTCACTTTCATACCGCGCCATCGCGCGCCGCGCCGGCAAATCCAGTGGGCTGCCGGGCAGGCCGCGGCCATCGTGACGGTGTCGCGGGCGCTGAAAGACGGGCTTGTCGCCCTCGATGTGGATCCCGGCAAGACGACGGTATTGCGCAATGGCGTCGATCTCGATCGGTTCGGCCCGCGCGACCGCATGAAAATCCGCCAGGCGTGGGGCCTCACCGGCACGGTGTGGATGACGGCCGGGCACCTGATCGAAGTCAAGGGTGTGCACATCGCCATTGGCGTGCTGGCGAAGTTTCCGGATGTCACGTTGCTGGTGGTCGGCAGTGGCCCGGAAGAGCGCAGGCTGCGCGCCCAGGTCAAGCGGTTGGGCCTGGATGGACGCGTGCGCTTCGTCGGCGCGGTCAAGCATGCGCAGCTGAGCGACTACTACAACGCGGCGGACGCCCTGATACACGCGTCGAGCCGGGAAGGCATGCCCAATGTGGTGCTGGAATCGCTGGCTTGCGGCACACCGGTCGTGGCGTCGCCGTTCGACGGCGTCGGCGAAGTGCTGGAAGCGCCGGAAACGGGCGAAATCGCCGCCGAGCGGAGCGTGGAAGCCATGGCCGCCGCATGGATGCGTTTGCGCAAGCGTGCACCGAGCCGCGACGCGACCCGCCGTGCGGGCGAGCAGATGGGATGGGAACCGGTCATACGGGCACAGATCGCGCTTTACGCCAGAGCGCTGTCGACCATGGGAGGTTACACGTCATGAGCACGTTGGTGAATGCTTCCAGGGATACGGTGCCGCTGAAAACCTCGCCTCAAAAACCACTCGGCAGACCGTGGCGGATCCTGCATGTGCTCGATCATTCCCTGCCGTTGCACAGTGGCTACACGTTCCGCACGCTGGCCATCCTTTCGCAGCAGCGCGCTCTGGGCTGGGAGACTTTTCAGCTGACCGGCTGTCGGCAAGGTGGTTCATCAAAGAGCGAGGAACACATCGACGGTTGGGTGTTCCAGCGCACGCCGCCGGCATCCGGCATGACGGCCAACATGCCGCTGGTCCGCTACCACTCGCTGATGCAGGCGCTGCGCCAGCGGCTGACCGAAGTCGTGGAGCACACGCGCCCGGATATCCTGCATGCGCACTCGCCGGTGCTGAACGCCTTGCCGACGCTTGCGGTGGGCAAGGCGACCGGCATTCCGGTGGTGTACGAGGTGCGGGCATTCTGGGAGGATGCCGCCGTCGATCACGGCACCGCACGCGAGTGGGGACCGCGCTACCGGTTGACCCGCGCGATGGAAACACGCGCCCTGCAACGTGCGGATGCGGTGACCACGATCTGCGACGGTCTGCGCACGGACATGCTGGGTCGCGGCATTCGCGCCGACAAGATCACGGTGATTCCCAACGCAGTGGATCTGTCGCAATTTCCCTTCGCCGCCGCGGCCGATGCGGCGCTGATGAAGACATATGGCCTTACACCCGGATACACGCTGGGATTCGCCGGCTCGTTTTATGCCTACGAAGGGCTGGACGTCCTGCTGCGGGCGATGCCGCAGGTGTTGCGCATGATTCCGCAGACGCGCCTGCTGTTGCTGGGTGGCGGCCCCGAACAAACCGCACTGCGAAATCTGGCAAACGAACTCGACATCGAGCGCGCCGTGCATTTCGTCGGGCGCGTGCCACACCACGAGATCAACCGCTATTGCAGCGTGATGGACGCGATGGTTTTCCCGCGTATCTCCCGACGGCTGACCGAACTGGTGACGCCGCTCAAGCCGCTGGAGGCGATGGCCATGGGCAAGCTGGTGGCCGCCTCGGATGTGGGCGGGCATCGGGAACTGATCGACGACGGCCACAACGGACACCTGTTCCATGCCGGCTCGACGGACGCGTTGGCGCGTTGCCTGACCGGACTGCTCGAACGCCCCAGCCGCTGGAACGAGGTCATTCGCAACGGACGCACCTTCGTGGAGCGCGAGCGCAATTGGCAAGCCAGCGTTGCCCGCTATCGCGATGTCTACGCCAACGCGTTGGCGTGCGGCACGCACGATGCAGGGGAAGCGACATGACCGCCGATGTACCCGCGCTCGTTCTGGGAGGCGGCATCAACGGGCTCGGCGTGGCGCGCAGCCTGGCGCGCGCGCAGGTGCCGACATGGCTGCTGGATGCCGACCTGCGACGTGCTGAAATGCATACCCGTTTGGCCAGCGTGCTGCCCGTGCGTGCGCTGCATGGCGAGTCGCTGATCGACGATCTGATACGCCTGAGCGCATCGCGCTTTGGCGGCTCGCGCCCGGTTCTGTTTGCGACCCGGGAAGATACCGTCAGGACGCTGTCACGCTATCGTCATCGGCTGACCGCGCTGTACCGATTCACCTTGCCGCCCCGCAATGTGCTGGAGGCGCTGACGCACAAACACGGTTTCCAGCAACTGGCCGAGCGCTTCGGCGCGCCCATTCCGCCGCTGGTAAGGGTGCGCGCGGTCGAGGACCTGGCGGCTCTGGAAGCCTTGCGTTATCCCGTCGTGGTCAAGCCCGGCGAGCGGCACGCGTCCTATGGGCGGCAATTTCGCAAGGCGTACCGCATCGACAACGCGGCGGAAGCTGTCGATCTGGTGCGCCGCATTTTGCCGGTGATGCCGGATGTGGTCGTGCAGGAATGGATCGAGGGGGCGGATGCCGACATCTATTTCTGCTTGCAATATCGCGACACGGGCGGAAACACCAGCGCTTCGTTCACCGGCCGCAAGATCCGCTCGTGGCCGCCCCAGGTGGGCGGCACGGCCAGCTGCGTCGCGGCGGCCGAAGCGCATGCGGAGCTGGTCGAAATGACCAGCCGGTTCTTTCGCGATGCGGGTGTCGTGGGCATGGCCAGCATGGAATACAAGCGCGACGCACGCAGCGGCGCGTTCCGGATGGTGGAGCCGACCATCGGCCGCAGCGACTATCAGGAGGAGGTGGCCACGTTGAACGGTGTGAACATGCCATACGCAGCCTATTGCGCCGAGCTGGGTCTTGCGGTTCCGACCCCCACGTTGCCGAAGCATCCCGTGGTCTGGCGCGTCCGCTCGGAAGACAAACAATCGGCCACCGCACAAGATCAGCCGCGCGGGCAGGGATGTCCGCGCGGAGCGCACGTGGTGGATGCCTTGTGGCGTTGGAGCGACCCGATGCCGCTCGTCGTGCAATGCCTGCGACGTGCACGACGCGCCTTGTTTCGCCGGACAACAAAAAGCGTGCCGTTGTCGCAAACCACGGAGGGTTCGCGATGAACGTGATCGACAGGCTCATACCCAAGCGTCCGGTGTCCCAGCCGCTGGATGCGCATCGTGCATTGGATGCCGCCGCCGAATGGCTGGCGCGTGCCCAGGACGCCACGGGCTGTGGCGGCGTCAGCGCGTATTACGATGCGGAAAAACGCCAGTGGGCCGGCGCCTATCCGGAAACCACGGGGTACATCATTCCCACCTTGTTTCGTTACGCCGGCCTGTCGGGCCGCAACGCGTACCGCGAACGCGCCATCGCGATGGCGCGGTGGGAATCGGACATCCAGTTTGCCGACGGCGGCGTGCTCGCCGGAACGCTCGACGCCACACGCGCGGTGCCGACCATCTTCAATACCGGCCAGGTCCTGTTTGGATGGCTGTCCGCCTGGCAGCACACCGGCGACCTGCGCTTCCGCGATTCGGCGATACGCGCCGCCGACTGGCTGGTCGCTGCCCAGGATTCGGACGGCGCATGGCGACGCTTCGCTTCCCCGTTTGCCGCGCATGCGCTCAACGCCTACAACACCCGCGTTGCATTTGCCCTGGCACGGATAGGCCGAACCCTGGACGTGCCCGATTATCTGCAGGCGGCCGTGCGCAATGTGGACTGGGCGCTCCTGCAGATGCATCCCAACGGCTGGCTGGAAAACAACGACCTGGAAGACCGACAGCGCCCGCTCACGCACACGATCGCCTACGCGATCCGCGGCATTCTGGAAGTCGGCCTGCTGGCCTCCAACAGCCGTTTCGTGGATGCCGCCACACTCATGGCGCGCGCCGTCGCCGCGACCCGGCGTCGCGACGGTGCGCTGCCGGGAAGGCTGGGCGCCGACTGGAAGCCGGCGAGCCGCTGGACCTGCGTCACGGGCAATGCCCAGATGGCCATCATCTGGCAACGGCTGGCGAAGGAAACGGGAGAAATCTCCCTGATTCCTGCGGCGGAACATGCCAACCGTTTCGTGATGTCGATCCAGAAACCGACGGCGTCCGACGCCCGGATACGTGGCGCCATTCCGGGATCACATCCACGCAAAGGCGGCTACATGCGACACCGTTACCCCAACTGGGCAGCCAAGTTTTTCATGGACGCATTGATGCTGCAGCTCGAAGCGGGCCACCGCGATGCGTGACGTTGCCCTGGCCCTTTTCATCTTCGGCATGGTTCCTTTCATGCTGGTGCGTCCGTACATCGGCCTGCTCGTGTGGTCGTGGCTGGGCTACATGAATCCCAATCGCCTCACGTTCGGGTTCGCCTACAGCTTTCCATGGGTGCAACTGGTCGCCATTGTCACCATGGTCGGCATCGTCTTCAGCGGGGACCGGAAACGCATTCCGATTTCCACGGTCAGCGTGTTGCTGTTTCTTTTCATTGCGTGGGCCGGCGTGACGACGGCTTTTGCGGTCGAGTCGGCTTTCGCCTTCGAGAAATTCATGGAGTTCCTGAAGATCATGGTCATGGTTTTCGTGACCCTGATGCTGGTCAGCTCGCGCCAGCGCATGCACTGGCTGATCTGGATGATTGTCCTGTCGCTCGGCTTCTACGGTGTGAAGGGCGGCCTGTTCACCATTCTGCATGGCGGGCATTACCACGTGATGGGGCCGCGGGCCAGCTTCATCGCCGACAACAATGCGCTTGCGCTTGCGCTTTCGATGATTCTGCCGTTGATGCGGTATCTGCAGCTGCGCTCATCGAGGAAATGGATGCGACTGGGACTCCTCGCCGCCATGTTGCTGACAGGTGTCGCCATATTG
>DASSBH010000238.1:0-4355 GCA_035698945.1 Oleiagrimonas sp. | reverse complement strand
GAGGTGAATGAAGATGTCACACCAAGGCAGTTGTCATTGTGGCCGTGTCGCATTCGAGGTCGAGGGCGACCCGGAGCAGCTCATCGAATGCAATTGCTCGCATTGCAGCCGGAAAGGTTATCTGCTGTGGTTCGTGCCTCGCGACAATTTTCATTTGTCGACGCCCGAAGCGGAACTTGGCACGTATTTGTTCAACAAGCACGCCATCAGTCATCGTTTCTGCAAGACGTGCGGTTGCAGCCCCTTTGCTTTCGGCGAGTTCGCCGGCAACGCGATGGTGGGCGTGAATGTCCGCTGCCTGCCCGACATGGATCGCTCCGGAATGGAAATAAAGCAGGTGGATGGACGCAGCCTGTGACCTGTCGCGTGTGACAAGGGATTACAGCTTGTCGAATTCCCGCTTCAGATCGTAGCCCTTGTCCGTGACGATGCGCTCAAGCGTTTGCACGCGACGTTCGAGAGTGTCGAGTTGGGCGCGATAGGCGGGGTCTTCGCGCGGTTGGGTGTCCTGCCGATTCATGTGCTGTCTGACAATGCGCCCAACGATGATGATGGCGATGAGGCACAGTACAAAAATTTCGCCGCTGTTCATGGGTGGTTTCCTTAATCTTCCAGATCGCGAAATTCGCGATCCAAGTCATATCGTCCCGAGGTCACGTAGCCTTCCATGCGCTGCACTTTCACGTCCATTTCGCGGTAGCGATGGCGCACGTCGCGAAACGTGTCTTTTGCCGAACGTCTGACACTGCGCCAGTAATCCTCGTTGGTGTCCCAATCATATAGCCGCTCGGGCTTGGCCGGCAGAAGAAAACCGAGGCCGAAATAGATGACAAGTGTCAGCGCACTGAACCAGATGAGCGCGATGATCGCGAGGATGCGGATGAACGTGACGTTCCAGCCGAAATAGTCGGCCAGTCCGGCGCACACGCCCATGAGCTTGCCGTTTTTCCGGTCGCGGTAGAAGCGCTGTGCGCGCCAGTTTTCGTCGCGATGCCTCATCGGTCAGCTCCGGTGGCGGCGGGATTGCCAGAAAGTGCGTTCGTCGCCGTCGCCGTAGTAACGCAGCGGACGCTCAGGCATCAGCAGGGCGGCGACGAGGTAGGCGATGACGGCCGGCACCGTGAAGAACCAGCCCAGCACCAGCGCGCCGACGCGGGTCAGCCACAACGGCCAGTCGAAATGTTCGGCGATGCCCGCACACACGCCCAGGATCACGCCGCTTTCCGAGTCGCGGTAAATCCGCCGCGACCTGCTTTCGTCATCGAAATGGTTCATGCCTTGTTTCTCCAACCAGGTACTTGTGAGTCGAGAATGGTTTCCAGCGAGTTGACGCGGCTTTCCATCTTGTTCGCCAGTTCCCACAATTCGGACAGCATCTTCTCGTCTTCGCGCGACAGGCTTTGGGCCTGGCGGCGTTTGGTCGAGTAGTGCAGGATCAGCCACAGCGGCGCGATGAAGATGCAGAACAGTGCGAATATGGCAGTGAAATCCGGCATCGGCTTTTACTCTTTGGTGGCGGTCTGCTTCGAACCCATGCGCTGTTTCAGGGCAGCCAGTTCTTCCTCGACATGGTCGTCGGTTTCCAGATCGGCGAACTCGCGGTCGAGGCCGCGTTTCTGACCCAGATCATAGGCTTCGACCCGGCCTTCCATGTGCTCCAGCTTGCGCTCGTAGTGTTCGAACTTGCCCAGTGCGGTATTGATGCGTTCGTCATGGATGCGGCTGCGGGCATGCAGGCGGTGTGCCGCGGTATTGTGGCGCAGCTCCAGCGTCTTCTGGCGATTCTTGGCGTCGGCCAGCTTGGCCTGCAAGGCTGCGATGTCGTCGTTGAGCTTGCCCAGCCCCAAGTCGATTTCCTTGTATTGATCCTTGAGCGCGACCAGCGCGGCGTCGATCCGCTTCTTTTCGGCCAGGGCGGCCTTGGCCAGATCGTCGCGGCCCTTGTTGATCGCCAGTTCGGCGCGGCGCTGCCATTCGTCGATCTCCTGGGTGGCGCTGGCCATGCGGCGTTCCAGTTCCTTGCGGTCGGCGATGGCGCGCGCGGCGGCGGAACGGACTTCCACCAGCGTGTCTTCCATTTCCTGGACGATCAGCCGGATCACTTTTTCCGGATTTTCGGCCTTGTCCAGCATGGCATTGATGTTGGAGTTGACGATGTCACTCATTCGTGAAAAGACGCCCATGATCGGCTACCTCGTGTGGATGAAAGAACTCTCGACTGGTACGTAGCACGAGGCGTGCCAAGTTTTGGCTGTTGCTTATCTGCTTGAAATACATGGGTTTTATGGAGGCCTTCGGAATTTGTGGTTCATTTTCGTGCGTCTGTGTAACTAAAATATAGTCAAATTGACCATTAAGAGGTTTAATAAGCTAAACTGATCGCGCCAGCCAGACTGTATCTGCGGACATCCGAGGCCCATGCCCAACTCCATGTCGTTCGAGACTGAAGCCACCGCCATGCTGGGCGAGTCACCGGCGTTCCTGAACCTGCTGGAGCAAGCCTCGCGCGTGGCCGCCGTGGACAAGCCTGTGCTGGTCATCGGCGAACGCGGGACCGGCAAGGAGCTGATCGCCGCGCGCCTGCATTACCTGTCGCCGCGCTGGGAGGCGCCGCTGGTCAAGCTCAATTGCGCGACCCTGACCGAATCGCTGCTCGAAACCGAATTGTTCGGCCACGAAGCGGGCGCGTTCACGGGCGCGACCGGTCGCCATATCGGGCGCTTCGAGCAGGCCGACGGCGGCACCCTTTTTCTCGACGAGCTGGCCACCGTTTCCCTGCGCGTGCAGGAAAAGATCCTGCGCGCCGTCGAGTACGGCCAGTTCGAGCGTGTCGGCGGCAGCGCGACACTGTCGGTGGACGTGCGCATCGTCGGCGCCACCAACACCGATCTGCCGGCCACCGTGCGTGCCGGAAAGTTTCGCGCCGACCTGCTCGACCGATTGGCTTTCGACGTGCTGACCGTCCCGCCACTGCGCGTGCGTACCAGCGATATCCTGCGTCTGGCCGAACACTTTGCCGTCAACATCAGCCGGGAACTGGGCCGCGAATGGTTCGCCGGCTTCACCGAAAACGCGTGCGAAGCGATGATGCGCTACGCCTGGCCGGGCAACGTGCGCGAACTGAAAAACGTGGTCGAACGTTCGGTGCATCGCGCGCCGGGAGACGAGCCGGTCGACGACATCGTCTTCGATCCGTTTGCGTCGGCCTATCGACCGCCTGCCAAAGCCGAAGCCGAAACCGATATTCCGGTGTCGACGGCATCATCGCCGATGGTCGGATTGCCGTGTGACTTGAAGTCGGAAATCACCCGTCTGGAAATCGAACTGGTCGAGCGCGCCTTGGCACAGGCGCATTACAACCAGACCGAAGCGGCGCCACTGCTTGGTTTGAGCTACCACCAGCTGCGCGCCTTGTTGCGCAAGCACGGCATGGTGAAGACGCGCGGCAAACAGGGCAAGCCGGATGCGGCGGACACGTTACGTGAGTGAGATGGTTTTTTTCACGCGCTGTCGATGACCGGCAACGTGATCGACCGGGCGTCGCAGTTTCCGCAGCGATCGCGCCTGTCGATGAGGCGAAAGCCCCTATGCAAATGCCTTAGGAACCGGTTCCTGGTGTTGATGCCGGGGTCGCCGTGAGAGCCGACTGGTTTTGGGTTCCGCGTCGGATCTCCGGCTTGTCGCTCAAGGCCGCGTTGAGTACGGCTGCCAGACGGATACCGGCCGTCTGCAGTTGCGTGCGCACCACCGGCCAAGCCTTGCGCTGATAGGTTGCCGACCAACTGCCGTCATCGCGGCGCTCACGTGCCGATGGCAAATCACCGTACGCCACCTTGCGTGCCAGCAGGTGCTCCTGTTCGGCCCAGCGCACCGCTTCGGCGCTGATGCCACCAAGCGGATGCGCCGGCGTCCAGCGTGCCCGGTCCGCCGACGTGATCGACTGATCCAGTTTCATCGCGGCCGCGCGCGTGGCGGTAAAATCGATGGTGTAATCGCGATTCGCGCGCACGCCCAGCGCGTGCTGGATGATGCCGCTGTCCCACACCCGGTGCAGGTTGGTGGGGTCGCCAAAATAAGCCAGCTTCACGTCATTGCCGCCCCTGTCGTGGTCGTCCTCGTTGTGCAATGGCTGGTGGATGTCACCCATCAAGTGCACCACCCAGATCAGCGCCCGCAGCCGTACCCGAGGCGCATTTTTCCGGTCGGCCAGTGCGTGCACGAAAAACGGCAGCCGCGCGACCGAGCAATTGCCCTGCGGGCAGTCGCGCGTGATCTTGTAGCCCGAAGCATTCAACGGAATGTCGACGTAATGCCACGGCCCGGTCTGGCGCTGCGTGCCACGCAGCCCGTCGGGC
>DASSBH010000237.1:0-3150 GCA_035698945.1 Oleiagrimonas sp. | reverse complement strand
GCCATGCAAAAGCGCAACAAGGCCGGCATGCTGATGTGGCTGGCCGTGGCCGGCCTCCTGGCCGCCTGCTTCGTGGGCCTGGAAATCCACGAATTCGTGGTCATGATCGCCGAGGGTGCGGGCCCCGACCGCAGCGCCTTCCTGTCCGCCTTCTTCACCCTGGTTGGCACGCACGGTCTGCATGTCACCGTGGGCTGCCTGTGGCTGATCGTGCTGATGGTGCAGGTGGGCCGCTTCGGCATCAACGAGGCCAATGTGCGTCGCCTGCAGTGCCTGAGCATGTTCTGGCATTTCCTCGACCTGGTCTGGGTCGGCGTCTTCAGCTATGTCTATCTGGTAGGAGTGCTGGTATGAGCCACTCGTCCGAACACGCCATGCCGTCCGAGCACGAGCAGCACGGCGATTCCATGCATGTGCATCACGGCTCCGTACGCGGCTACCTGACCGGCTTCGTGCTGGCGGCGATCCTGACCGTCATCCCGTTCTGGCTGGTGATGGGCCATGTCATCGAAAGCCGCGAAGTCACCATCTTCGTGGTGTTGGCACTGGCCGTATTGCAGATCTTCGTGCACATCGTCTACTTCCTGCATCTGGACACGCGTTCGGAAGGCGGCTGGAACATGATGGCCTTCATCTTCAGCGCGGTGCTCGTGATCATCGTGCTGGGTGCCTCCATCTGGGTGATGTACACCGAAAACCAGCTCATGATGCCGATGCCGACGGACGCCACCATGCAGCCGATGCAGCAGCCCATGCGGCAACCGATGCAGCCGCCCCAGCAGTAGTGAACCTCGGGCCGCGCAAGACGCCGACGCAGCGAGTCAGCGTCAAGTTCATCGTCTGGATGGTGCTGGCGGTGGTGTTCTTCGCCGGCTTCGTTTGGCTGGGCACATGGCAGGTGTATCGCTATCACCTGAAGCTGCGCATCAGCCACGCCATGCAGACCCGCGTCCACGCCGCGCCGGTACCCGCTCCGGGGCCGGCGCAGTGGCCGCGCATCGCCGATGGCCACTTGCACTACCTGCACGTGCGCCTGCGTGGACAGTATCTGTCCGACGCACGCACGCTGGTGCGCGGCTCCAGCAAGGAGGGCTACGGCTACTGGGTCATGACGCCGCTGCGCACCGAGCGCGGTTTCATCGTGCTGGTCAACCGTGGCTACATTCCGGAAGACCTGCCGAAAAAGCCGATATTTGCCGACATCAAGCCTCCCGCAGGCGAGGTGACGCTGACCGGATTGCTGCGCGCGAGCGAACCGGGCGGCGGCTTCATGCGGCACAACCAGCCGCAAAAGCACCTGTGGTACTCGCGCGACGTGGCGGCCCTGGCGGCGGCGCACGACCTGCCGGCCGACCGGGTGGCGCCTTACTTCGTGGATGCGGACGCCCGCGCGGGCGGACCACGCTGGCCCGTGGCCGGACTCACCAAGGTGCACATCTACAACCACAGCCTGGGCTACGCCATCACCTGGTACCTGCTGGCGCTGGGGACTTTGCTGGGAGCCGGCATCGTCATTCGTCACGAATGGCGCCTGCACTCCTCGGCACCCGCCACTAATTCCTGACCGAGCGGCCGCAATCGCACTCGCCACAAATCACCATCGCCGGGTAGGTCGGGCACTGCCCGACAACAGGCCCTATGTACACGGGGAACGACCACGGCGGGCAGTGCCCGCCCTACGTATTCCGGGTAGCAACGGATCGGCGCGGAAACGACCGGGGAGTGCTCGCCGCGGGCTTCGGGTTGATGTGAACTCCATGCGATAATGCGGCGTTGTCACTGACTGCCGGATTGACGCATGACTCGCAACATCACCGCCTCGAAAAACGGCATGGGAACCCGTGCCATCCACGCAGGTCAGCAGCCGGATCCGTCCACCGGCGCCATCATGACGCCGATCTACGCGACGTCGACCTACGTGCAGGAAAGCCCCGGCAAGCACAAGGGCTATGAATACTCGCGCTCGCAGAACCCCACGCGCATGGCCTGGGAGCGTTGCGTGGCCGATCTGGAAGGCGGTGTCGCGGGCTTCGCCTTCGGCTCGGGCCTGGCCGCGGCATCGACCGTGCTGGACATGCTCGATTCGGGCAGCCACGTCATCGCCATGGACGACCTTTACGGCGGCACCTACCGCCTGTTCGAAAAGGTGCGCCGGCGTTCGGCCGGCCTCGATTTCAGCTTCGTCGACCTCAACGACGCCAAGGCGCTGAAAGCCGCGCTCAAGCCGGAAACGCGCATGATCTGGGCCGAGAGCCCGACCAATCCCATGCTGCGCCTGGTGGATCTGAAAAAGATCGCCGCCTTCGCGCAGAAACACGGCCTGATCCTGGTCGTGGACAACACCTTCTGCTCACCGATGGTGCAGCGCCCGCTGGAATGGGGCGCGGACATCGTGCTGCACTCGGCCACCAAGTACCTCAACGGCCACTCCGACATGGTCGGCGGCATCGTCGTCGCCGGCAACGAGGAACTGGCCGAACAACTGGCCTTCCTGCAGAACTCGATCGGCGCGATCGCCGGCCCGTTCGACAGCTTCCTGGCCCTGCGCGGCGTGAAAACCCTGCACCTGCGCATGCGCCAGCACTGCGCAAGCGCGCTGGAACTGGCCAAATGGCTGGAAAAACACCCGCAGATCGAGCGCGTCATCTATCCCGGATTGAAGAGCCATCCGCAGCACGCCCTGGCCAAACGCCAGATGCACGGCTTCGGCGGCATCGTCACCATCGAAGTCAAAGGCGGCCTGCGCAAAGCCCGCCGCATGCTCGAACGCTGCCACCTCTTCGCCCTGGCCGAATCCCTCGGCGGCGTGGAAAGCCTCATCGAACACCCCGCCATCATGACCCATGCCTCCGTACCGCCGGCCAACCGCAAGCGGCTCGGCATCAGCGACGGGCTGATCCGATTAAGCATCGGGACGGAGGATATCGATGACCTGTGCGATGAGCTTGCTTTTGCGTTGGGCTAACTGTGTGCCGATTCTGCACGTTGCACATCACCAATTCACACTTTTGTGAATGATTGTCGGAGTCCACATGATCCCGATCACCATATTCTCTTGCGATTGAAGCTATGAGTAGTATCTATCATCTGGCTAATCCGATATCGCCATATCATGCGTTAACACGGAATTTTCGCCTAGTAGTACAAATG
>DASSBH010000236.1:0-5604 GCA_035698945.1 Oleiagrimonas sp. | reverse complement strand
GTTACGCGCTGGCGCAAGGCGTGGAACATCAGCCCTACTCGATCTTCCGCATCATCGCCAACGCCGAATGGGACACGTTGTTGTTCTTCTACGGCGTGTTCGCCTGCGTCGGCGGGCTGGCGGCGCTGGGTTATCTGGCGCTGGCTTCGGAATACATGTACGGCACACTCGGCTATACCGTGGCCAACACCGCCATGGGCGTGCTGTCCGCCGTGGTCGACAATATTCCGATCATGTACGCGGTGCTGCAAATGAATCCGCCGATGAGCCAGGCCGGCTGGCTGCTCATCACCCTGACCGCAGGCGTCGGCGGCAGCCTGCTGTCCATCGGTTCGGCCGCCGGCGTGGCACTGATGGGCGCGTCGCGTGGCCTGTACACGTTTACCAGTCACCTGAAATGGATCTGGGCCATCGCCCTGGGCTACGCAGCCAGCATCGCCTTGCATCTATGGTTGGCGGCGCACTGGTTCGGGGGCTGAGGATTGGATCGGCCTTTCACGGCGGGCAGTGCCCGCCCTGCTTGCTTGCGGAATACGTGGAACAGTTCGGCACTGCTTGCGCTCGAAACGTGTAGGGCGGGCACTGTCCGCCATGGGAACCTACGTAAGCGCAGGGCCCGCAACGGACAATGCTCCCTGTCGCAGCCCAATCAATTTTCGGTCTTGGCGCGATGCAGACGCAACTCCACGGCGTCGAAAAACGATTCCGGCAAGATCGCTCTGATCGGCATGCTCCAGCACGCCTCGCACGCGAAACCGGCACATTTGACGGCATCCTTTTCGGTCATCAGCACGGGCAAATCGTCGCCGAAATCGAGATCGTCGCGAGCGAATGCGTGATGATCCGGGAATGGGTGTTCGATCACTTCCAGCCCTTGCTTGCGCAGGCTGTCGAAAAAGCGCGCTGGGTTGCCAATGCCGGCGATGGCGTGTACCGGCCGATCCGCGAAGGCGTGCAATGGCCGCTCACGTCCGCTGTCGTGCAGGTGCTGCGCATGGTCGCCCATCAGCTGCATCGGCACTTCCCCATCCCACGCCTCGCCACCGTTGCAGACGCGAAAATCGACGCGCTGCAAACGTGACGGCGGCTCGCGCAGGGGGCCGCAGGGCAACATCAGGCCGTTACCCAGACGACGCTCACCGTCGATGACACAAATTTCGATATCCCGCTGCAAACGATAGTGCTGCAGACCATCGTCGGCGACGATCACGTTGCAACCTGCCTCAAGCAATCGCCGCGCGGCAGCGGGACGGTCGCGGCCGACGACCACCGGCACGCCGGTGCGTTGGCGAATCAAGCAAGGCTCGTCGCCGAAACGCGCCGGATCGGGTTTGTCCGGCAGCAGCTCGGGCGTTTCCTGCGTGCCGCCGTAGCCGCGACTGACCACGCCAGGGCGCCATCCTTGACGGCGCAGATGCTCGACCAGTGCGATGACCAGCGGTGTCTTGCCGGTGCCGCCGAGGGTGATGTTGCCGACCACCACTACCGGTACCGGCAGACGTTCGCTGGCCAGCCAGTCGCGCCGGTACAGCCATGCGCGAACGGCGACAACGCCGTGGTACAACCAGGTCAGCGGGCGCAGCAGCCATGGACGCGAGCTTCCGTCGTACCAGCGCCGCATGAGCTGATCGGCCAGGGCCACGGCGGCGGCCGATCAGTCGCCCGCCGTCGTCGACGCGGCGGCAGGTTCGTGGAACTGCATGCGATGCAAGGCAGCATAATGGCCATCCAGCGCCAGCAACTCGGCATGCGTGCCACGTTCGACGATGCGCCCCTGATCGAGCACGGCGATCTGGTCGGCATGTTCGACGGTGGACAGGCGATGCGCGATCACCAGCGTGGTGCGGTCGTGCATCAGGTTCGACAGGGCCTGCTGGATCAACCGCTCCGATTCGGTATCCAGCGCCGAAGTCGCTTCGTCCAGAATCAGGATCGGTGCATTCTTGAGAATGGCGCGGGCAATGGCGATGCGCTGACGCTGACCGCCGGAAAGCATGTTGCCGCCCTGACCGATGGGCGTGTGGATCCCCTCGGGCAGGTTGCGGATGAATTCCATGGCGTTGGCCGCCTCGGCCGCTGCGATGATGTCGGCCTCGCTGGCGCCTTTCAGCTCGCCATAGGCGATGTTGTTGGCGACGGTGTCGTCGAACAGCACCACCGACTGCCCCACCCAGGCCATCTGCCGGCGCAGGTCGGCCAGCCGGTAGTCGTCGATGTTTTCGCCATCCAGCGTGATCGTGCCCGATGCCGGCTCGTAAAACCGCGGCAGCAGGCTGACCAAGGTGCTTTTGCCACTGCCCGAACGTCCGACCAGCGCTGTCATGGTGCCGGCCTTGCAGTCCAGGTCGATGCCGTTCAAGGCCTGGGCAACGCTGCCCGGATAATGCATGGCCACATCCCGAAACACGATGTCGCCCTGGGCACGTTGCAGGGTTCGGCGGCCCGTATCCGGCTCCGGCGGCGTGTCGATCACCTGAAACAGCTCGTCGGCAGCGGCCATGCCTCGTTGGATGTTGGCCTGCACGGTGGCGAGGCGTTTCATGGACGGCAGGATGGCGCCCATTGCCACCAGCAACGTGGTGAAACCGCCCGGCGTCATGTGTTCGATGATGCCGGGACGGGTGGCCATGAAAACGATCAACGCCAGCGACATCGCGGCGACGGTCTGCACGGTCGACGATGAAATCGCGCTGGTCGCGGCGACCTTGATGTTGAGTTGCCGGGTGCGCCGCGTGACCGCCTCGAACCGCTCGCTTTCGTGCGGTTGCCCGCCGTAGATCCTGACCTCGCGCTGGCCGTTGATCGCCTCTTCCACCACGCCGGTCACCGACCCCATCATGCCCTGCACATGACGGCTGATGCGGCGGTAGCGGCGGCTGACGACGGTGACGATCAACGCCACCACCGGCACCAGCACGAACAACGCCATGGTCAGATAGGCGTTGGTGTAGATCATCAACCCGACCATGCCAATGACGGTGAGTCCATCGGTAATGGCGATCTTTACCGCATTGGTGGATGCCTGCGCCACCTGCTCGGAGGTGTAGGTGATGCGTGCGATCTGGTGTCCGGAGGCTTCGCGGCCGAAAAACGCGGAACTCAGCCGCAGGTAGGCATCGAAGATGTCCATGCGGATCTGCTGCACCACGCGCCGACCCACATAAGCGGTGCCGTAGCTTTCCGCATACGAGCCCACGCCACGCACCAGAAAGATGCCGATGATCCAGATCGGCATCCAGAAAATGGTCGACGGATCATGCAGGGTGAAAAGCCCGTCCAGCAACGGCTTGATGAATTTCGCGAACGTGGTCAACGCCGCCGCATCGATCACCATGCCGATCAACGCCAGCGCCACCACCGGCCAATACGGAAAGGTGTAACGCAACAGGCGCTTGTAGATGGGCCAGGCTGCCCGATCCTTTCCGCTGTCGCCATCGGCGGCCACGGTCACGAACCTCCTGTCGACGCGTGCGATTGCATCGTGGCGATCGACAAACGGCTGAAGCCCAGCTGGCCCAACACATCCATCGCCGTCACCACCGACTGGTGCGAGGTTTTGGCGTCGGCGCGCAGGCTGACCGGACGGTCGCGGTCGCTGCCGGCCACGGCGACAATGGCGCGTCGCAGCGCATCCTCGTCCTGCCCCAGCACCTCGTGGCCGCCCACGTAGTAATGCCCGGCGCGGTCGATCATCAGCACCAGTGGATGGGTCTGCGCGCTGCTGGCCGTGGTGTTGGCCGTGGGCAGATCCACCTTCATGCTGGCGTGACGCACGAAGGTGGTCGTCAGCACGAAAAACATCAGCAAGGTCAGCAACACGTCGATCAACGGAATCACGTTGATCTCGAAATCGCTTTCGCGGCGGCCGTCACCCAGTCGCATGTCTCAGGCCTCAGCGGGTTGTCGTGGCGCGGGTCGGGCGACGGGCCGGAGCCGCGGCGCCCCGGGCGGCTGCCGGGTTTTCGGCGGCCCGCGCAGCCGCCGGCGTCGGCTGCGCCGACAGGTCGTCCAGCAACGCCGTGGCCTGCTTTTCCATTTCCACCAGATAGCCCGATACGCGCGAACGGAAATAGCGATGCAGAATATATGCGGGAATGGCCACGACCAGCCCCGTGGCCGTGCACACCAGCGCCTGACCGATGCCGCCGGCCATCTTCATCGGATCGCCGACGCCGCTGACCATCACGGTCAGGAACATCTCGATCAGACCGATGACGGTGCCGAGCAGACCCAGCAACGGGCCGATCAGCGCGATGGTGCCGAGCGTGCTCAGGAACCGTTCCATGCGGTGCACCACATGACGACCGGTGTCCTCGATGCGCTCCTTGATGATTTCGCGCGGCCGGTCGCGCACGGTCAGGGCGGCGGCGAAAAGTTCGCCCATGGGCGAGCCGTCGGCCAGTGCTTTGAGATGTTCAAGATCCAGACGTCGCGAGCGCGCCCACTGACGCACTTCCTCGCCCAGGCCCGGCGGCAGCACCGAGTCATGCCGAAGCGACCAGAACCGCTCCAGCACGATGGCCAGCATGACGGCCGAACACAACAGAATGGGCAGCATGGGCCAGCCGCCCGCCATCAGGATATCCAGCACGTTGCCTTCTCCGCGCAAAAATCGTTCAAGGGCGCATCATACCAGTGCTGCAGCCTCAACTCGTGGCGCAGTTGGCAGACTTCAAGCATGGGGGTGCGCGGCGACAAACCAGGCGATGGTCGCCATCAGATTGTTGGCGGCATGCGCCGCCATCGCCGGCCACAACGAGCGCGTGCGCAGGCGCAGCAGGGCCAGTACCACACCCAGCAACACCAGCGCAGGGATGGCATACCAGGCGAACTTGAAATCGGGCAGGTGCACACAGCCGAAGATCAGGGCGCTCAGTGCGACCGCCCAGCCAGCCTTCATGCGACTCATCAGGCCGGACAGCAACACGCCACGAAAAATCAGCTCCTCCACCAGTGGCGCCACGCATACCACCAGGACGGCCAGGGTCACGCGCATGCCCAGCGACACGTGCAGCCCCATCATCGTGACATCCTGCTGCACCGCGTGCCCGTGTGCCAGCCAGGTCGTGAGCATCCCGCCCAGCAGCGCCACGGCCACACCGGCCAGGCCCGCATACAGGAACCAGATGCCGCCCTGCGGCCACACGAAACCGAATCCGGGCGGATTGGCCACGGCCCACTGCCCGCGCCACCGGCGGCGAATGATCCACAGCATCAGCACCGCCACCACCGCGATGGTCACCACTGTGAAGCCGGTCTTGACGTCGGGCGACCGCAACGCCTGCTGCACCGCCGCCTGTGACAACTTGTGCCCCTGCCCGCCCTGCACGATGCCGTAGCCGAGCGCGGCAAGCAGGCCCAGCACCACGGCCACGATCACTTGCAGCACGGGATACAGCACCACCACGCCCAGGCCACCCCATATGCCGGGCCGCCACGGGGCGGACGATGGCGTGGTGTCGATCACCGAAGATGCTTCCACGGACAAATACCTTCCCACATTCTGCCATGCAAACCACCGATCATACCCGCCACCCTGCATCTGCAGGGTGAGCCCTGGCTCGCTTTGGCAAAATGATTTTTCTGATTGGCCTCGTTCGTCAG
>DASSBH010000235.1:0-8653 GCA_035698945.1 Oleiagrimonas sp. | reverse complement strand
GCGTTGCGCAGCATGTGCTCGAACGGCGCCTTCATGCGCTCCAGCAGGTTGCGATCCATTTCGCCGTGGGCGCCGACGACCTGGAGCTGCGCCCGCTTGCCGGTTTCCTGACCTGCCTGGCGCAATGTGCGACGCAGGGTCGGCACCATGGAATCGAAGGGCACCATGCGCGTGCGCATGAGGCCTTCCTGCAGTTCGGAACTGACTCGCGACTGTTGCAGAAGCAGTGTCTCGGACTGGCGCGTGTTGTCGTCCAGCATGTTCTGCAGCGAGACCAGATCGGCGACCGACTCGGCCAGCGCACGCGAGTACTGCTGCAATTGCGAGAAGCGATCCAGCTCCAGCGGATCGAAGCCGTCCTGGTTTTCGTGCTCGCGCTGGTAGCGCGCGATGATCTGCGCCTCGGTTTCGATTTCCATCTTGCGCAGCTGGTCGCGCAGACGGGTGACGGTCTGGTCGAACTCGATCAGGTTGAAGCGGAAACCGCTGACCTGCTGTTCCAGACGCGCACGATAGATCGACACCTCGCCGGCGAAGTTGACCAGCGAGTCGATAAGATCGGAGCGCACACGGATCATTTCCTGCGGCGCGTGCTGGGCCGATTCCTGCTCCGGCAGAAGCTCGGGACGCACACGCAGCGGTTCCGCCGGCGAAACATCGACGGTTTCCACGGCCTCGTCCGTCGCCGGAGCCGAAGGCGCGGGCGATGCCTCTTCCGCCACGGCCGCATCGTCGGCAACCGTCGGCTTGTGCACCAGCGTCTCGAAGAAGGCGATGGCCTGCTGCGGACGAGCCAGCGCCTGCCGCTGGCTGGCGCGTTGCACCATGTCGTGCAGGTAGTCGAAGCCGCGCTCCAGCGATTCGACCACGTCGGCATTCAGGACGCGGCGATCCTCGGTCAAGGCTTCAAGCAGCGACTCCATGGCATGCGCCAGGTCGCCGATGGGCGACAAGGCCGCCATGCGGGCGCCGCCCTTCAGGGTATGCAGATCGCGCTGCAGGCTGACCAGCGTTTCGCGCGGATGCGATTGCGTACGCAGCTCGGCCATGGCGCCGTCGGCATGATCGAGGATGTCGTTGCCTTCCTCGACGAAGATGTCCAGCAACTCCGGATCCATATCCGGCAGTTCCAGTGTGCCTTCCGGCTGCGCGTCCGACGGGAAGCGGAACCCCGGCGACAGGACGCCGAGTGTGGCTTCCGCCTCCGCACGCGAATCGGCCACGGCCCTGGCTTCTTCTTCGGCCTTGATTCTGGCTTCTTGTTCGGCTCTGGCCTGGGCTGCAGCCTTGGCCGCAATTTCCGCTTCGGCTTGTGCCTTGGCTTGCGCTTCGGCTTCGGCCCTGGCCTTGGCTTCCGCTTCCGCTTCCGCTTCCGCTTCCGCCTTGGCTTGAGCCTCGGCCTCCGCCCGGGCCTTGGCCTCTGCTTCAGCCTGGGCCGCTGCGGCGGCTTTGGCTTCCGCCTCGGCCTTGGCTTGCGCTTCGGCTCTGGCCCTGGCTTCTTCTTCCTCTTTTGCCTTGGCTTCCGCTTCGGCGCGGGCCTTGGCTTCGGCTTCGTGATCGGTTTCGCGGGGTGCTTCGGATTCCGCCGAAGGATCAAGGAGCGCCTCGTCCATCGACGTCAGTGAAATCGCCGATTCGGACTGGTCTGCGACCGCCTCGTCTTCCGGAATGTCGGATACGTCGTACAACGGATGCGCCATCTGCGGCTCGGGCAGATCGTCGCGCAGCTTTTCGATCCGGCGCGCCAACGCGGAGGCGTCGGGCAGCATGGGGCGCGCCGCGTCGAACTGGGAGGCTACCTGCTCAATCAGATCCGCCGACTGTACCAGGGCGTCGACGTGATCGACGGGCACATGGCGGTTCAAGGCGCGCAGGCGCTTGAGCCAGCTTTCCAGGGGCGACAGGATGCTGGACAGCAACGGGATGTCGACCATGGCGATGGCGCCATGCAGGGTATGCACGGCACGCAACAGGGGTTCGTCGGTGGCAACCTCGCCGCCGTGAGCGGATTCCACGCTGGCGCGGATGTTCTTGAGGTGCTGCGTCACTTCGCTGCGCAGGATGTCCACCAGCACCGGATCCATCGGCGGCAAGGACGGCATGTCCAGGGATTCGCCGGAATCGGTAACGGCCGGCGCAGTCGATGCAGCATCGCCCTCGTCGACTTCCGGTGCCGCGACACCGGCCAGTGTCGCCTTCGGCGGCTCCTGTACGGGCTCGTCCATGCCACGCGGCACGCGTTTGCTGACGATCCGCTTGACCGTCTGCATCTGCGGTTTGGCCGCCTGTTCCAGTCTGGCGCCGGCATCGCCCGCAGCCAGGCGGTCGGCCATTTCGACAATGGCCACCAATGGCGCATCCGGCGTACCTTCGCCCTTGAGCGCCATCAGCAAGCCGGGCAATGCATCCACGGCGTGCCCGACCAGGGCCTGAACGCCCTCATGCGGCTCGATGGTGCCATCGAGCACGCGGTTGAGCATGTTCTCGATTTTCCAGCTGAACTCGCCGAGCACTTCCGCGCCGACCAGACGTCCGGAACCTTTCAGCGTGTGGAACGCGCGGCGGATCGGAGTCAGACGGTCGGCGTCGTTGGGCTGCTGCAGCCAGGAACTCATCTGGGCCTGGATGGCGTCGATTTCTTCCTGCACTTCCTCCAGGAAGACCTCGCGGATTTCGAGGTCGATTTCGTCGCTGGCTCCCTGGAAACCGGCGCGCGCGGCCATGGCGTCGGGTACGGGTACCTGCTCCTCGATTTCCTCCTCGACTTCGACCCAGTCGTTGTCGTCGTTTCCGCTCCCGGAAAGCATGCCGCTTTCCGTCTCGGCCAGGCGCAGGCCGTCGATTTCGGTGCCTTCGGGCAGCGTCTGTTCGCTCTCGCCCACCATCAAGTCGCCGACATCCGATCCCTTGGCGACGCTGACCGGTTCGACCAGCTCAAGCGATTCCGGAAGGGTCGTGTCGGATGTGGAGGCTTCCGCCTCGATCACATCCAACTGCAGGTCTTCGGAAGCCGGCTCCGGCTGGATGGCTTCGCGGGCCGGTGGAATCGGCCAGTAGCCCAGTTGATCCAGGCTCTGCTCGGTGACGTCAAGGATATGCCCCAGCCCGCCACGATGTTCGCGCGCCGCTTCCATGTAGTACTCGATGGAAGCCAGCGCATCGGCCAGCTTGTCCATCTGGTCGGCGGTGGGAATGCGCGCGTCGACCACCAGTTCGTTGTTGATGAAGCGGCCGATGCCCTGCACCAGGGTTACCGGACGTCCGGCATCGACCATGCCCAACGCGCCGCAGACCTCTTCCAGCAATGCGGGGGCATTGGCCACCTGGGCGTGATCCCACGGCGACTCGATGAAGGCCACCAGCATGTCCTTGACCTTGTCGATGTTGCCGACCGCCTCGCGCATCAGTGCCGCCATGACCTGGCGTGCCTCGCTGCGCGGCAGGGCTTGCTCATCCTCTTCTTCGTTGCCGTGGACGCCCAGACGCTCGATGTGGTCGTCCAGCGAGGCCTCCACGTACAGCAGCGCGCCGGCCACATCCAGCAGCACGTCCTCGTCGACAGGTCGTGTTCTGGCGGCCATGTCCTGGATGACGCCGCGTTGCTCGCCGACGATGCGGCGCGGCACGTTCAGGCCCAGCATGCCGAGAGTGTCGCCGACGCGATCCAGCACGTCGGACTGCTCGGCCAGTTGCTCCGGGTTGCCATCGGCCTGGTGCAGGAACAGATCCAGCGCATCCTTGACGCTCAGCAGGTCGTCCTTGATGGCCTGGGCCACGGTGTCGAGCAATTCACGATTGTGGCCCGCCATGGAGCTGCGGGCGTGCTCGACTTCGACGGCGTCGGGCAGCAGTTGATCGAGGCGATAGGTATGGCGCACTTCCTGCAGGCGTGCGCTGCCGGCCTGGGCGCGCGCGGCGTAATACAGGAGTTTGTGCTCAAGCTCGATGGGCTCGCCTTCGGCCAGCGCCGCTTCGCCCTGCTCGATGAGGGTGCGGATGCAACGATCCACCCGGCCAATGAGTTGCTTGACCTCGTTGCCGTGGGCATCCAGCGTGCCCTGTGCGAGCCCGTCGAGGACTCCCGCGGCGATCCACCACAGACGCCGACCGGCGAGGGTGTGGCAATGGGCGGCCAGCAGATCCAGCGTGTCGCGCATGCGCGTCATCGCGGCCGCGCCGCCCTGGCCGCGGAACCAGACCAGCAGGGGTTGCTGGAAGCGCGGACGCAAGGCCGTCACCTCGCGCCGCTGTTCGTCGGGCGACAGGGGCGCCGGCGCACCCGGCGCCTGCGGAGGCAAGGGCGATTCCAGGTTGGGTTGGAACAGTTCCGATTCGTGCAGGGCCTCGGCGCCGCGGCAGGTGCGCAGGTCGTTGAGCAGGGGCAGCAACACGACCGGAATGTCGCGGTAGCCGCTTTGCAGACGCTCCAGATAATCGGGCATCTGCATCAGGCCGCGCATCAGCGCCGCATAGGCATCGTCACGTTTGGGTACCTGGCCCTCCAGCAGGGCGGCCACCAGGCGTTCCATCTCCTGCACCACCATGGCCGCGCCATACAACTCGACCATGCGCAAGGTGCCCTGCACCTGGTGCAGTCCGGCCGCACAGGCATGCATGGGGCCGGCGTTGTCGGGGGCTTCAACGTAGTCCTCCAACGCCTGGCGCGCACGTGTCAGGGCCTCGTCCAGCTCGGGCTTGACCCAATTCAACGTGGTGAAATCGATGTCGTCTTCCAGTCTCATGCGCCGTCGCGCCCCCTTGGAGAGGCTTCGAACTTGTTCGAAGCGCCATGTTGCAACTTCATAACTACTACCTGTCTCCAAACCCCTGCGGAGCGTGACCCGGACGAACGCGAACTATGTGATCGCCGAACCATGGAGTGTGCCTTTGAATATTTGGTCGTCTCTCCTCTACCGCCACACCTCAACCTGGCAACTTGAAGTCGGCCACGGAGCGCCGCAGGTCGTTGGCCAGCTGTGCCAGGTTGCCGATGGATTCGGCAGTCTGGCTGGCGCCCAGCGACGTCTGCGAGGTGATTTCCTGAATCGAGTTCATGGTGGTGGTGATGTTGGTGGCCGCGGTCGACTGCTGACTGGCCGCGGCGGAGATGCTCTGAATCAATCCGGCCAGGTTGTTGGACACGTTTTCGATGTCGCCCAGCGCGGTACCTGCGTCCTCGGCCAGACGCGCACCGTGCACCACCTCGGCGGTGGTCTGTTCCATGGAACTGACCGCCTCGTTGGTATCGGACTGAATGGTTTGCACCAGCGTTTCAATACGCTTGGTGGCGTTGGCGGAGCGTTCGGCCAGTCGCTGCACTTCATCGGCCACAACCGCGAAACCGCGGCCCGCCTCACCGGCCGATGCCGCCTGAATGGCGGCGTTCAAGGCCAGGATATTGGTCTGTTCGGCAATGTCGTTGATCAGTTCCACGATCGAGCCGATTTCCTGGGAAGACTCACCCAGTCGCTTGATTCGCTTGGAGGTTTCCTGAATCTGGTCACGAATGGAATCCATGCCCTGAATCGTCTCGCGCACCACGTCGGCGCCGTGCGAGGCGATCTGCACCGAGCGTTGCGCCACCTCGGCCGACTGGGCCGAGTTCTTGGACACCTGATCGATGGACACGGCCATGTCGCTGATGGCCGCCGAAGCGGATGTGATCTGCTGCGCCTGATGCTTGGCCGCGTCGGCCAGATGCATGGCGGTGGCCTGGGTTTCCTGGGCGGCCGCCGATACCTGCACGGCAGTCTCGTTGATGGTGGTCACCAGGGATCGCAGGGCTTCCACGGCGAAGTTCACGGAATCGGCGATGGCGCCGGTGATGTCTTCGGTCACCGTGGCCTTCACGGTCAGGTCGCCTTCGGCCAACGAGCCCATCTCGTCCAGCAGGCGCATGATGGCCTCCTGGTTGCGCTGGTTGAGGTCGTTGGTGGCCACCAGACGCTGGCGTTGGTCGCGCACCAGGGCGATGACCAGCCACAAGGCGAAGATGACCGCCAGCACGGCGCCGATCACGCCCCACCACACGTTGGGGAAGATGCGCTGCACCGGCAGCTTGCCGATCTGGTTGGCGAGGTCGTTGGCGCGCAGCAGCACGGTCTGCGAATCCAGCGAAGCCTGGTTGCCGGCGTTCTTCACTTCCTGGAGGGTGGGCGAGGCGGCGATCAGGGTCTTGACCGGGTCGCCCAGCGACGTCCAGGTCTTCTGCATGTCCGCAAGAATCTTCTGCGCGTTGTTGTCGTCCAGCGCCTGGATGCCGACGTCCTTGTTGCCGTGGATCAGGCCGTCCAGCACCTGGCCGTACAACTGCGCGTCGCGCGACAGGCCGTCGGCCGCCGGCTGGGCGCCTTCGCCACCCTGCAGGATCTGCTGCACGCGGCGGATCATGCGGTCAGCCAGCACCTCCTGACGCGCCGAGGTGAACACCTGGGCCTTGGTGCCGTTGTGCTGCTGCAGGATGTTGTTGACCTGCTCCATCGAGGAGTTGAGCGCCGGAAGCTGCTGCGACAGCGTACTGGCGTCCTGCGACGACTCGATGACCAGACTCTTGTTGGACAGGATCTTGCCGATGTCCGCATCCAGCTGGTTCCAGGCCTTGTTGAGTGCCTTCACGCCCGGCCTGGTGATCGGATTGCCGGCGTACGCCGGCATCTTGGTCTTGGCATCGCCCTTGGTCAGACGATCCACGGCCGAGTCGATGGTATTGCGCGTACTGGCCAGTTCCTTGAACGATTCGAGGTTGCCCCCGGCCGCCTCCAGGGCGAACTTGGCCGTCTGCTGCGACAGCACCTGAATCTGGGTGGTCAGGCCGACCGCCTGACGATCCTCGTTGGTTTTCTGGTTCAGCAGGAAGAAATCCACTACCGCGAATGCGATGGCCAGCAGCAGCAAAGCCACAAGCCAGCCATAGCCACGTTCCCTGCCGATGCCCCCCGATGTCGTGCTCATACCACTTTACCTCGCCAATGACCCAGAAGACGCATTCACAGCGCCGCCTGCAAAAAATCCGGTGCTCGCGCCAGCCGGCTCATGCTGAACAGGCCGATGCGCCGCCCGTCCAGCGTGACTACTTCGTCGACAAAGCGCTTCAGGCGCTCGTCCCCCTCCGCCTCGGCCGCATGGCGTTGCTCATCGCCGAGGTTGCGCTGACCGACGATTTCGTCGACCAGCAAACCCACCGTGCTGGACTGCTGGCGCATCACCAGCAGGCGGCAGCGGTCGCCCACGCGCGTACGCGTGTCAAACAGGAAAGCGCCCAGATCAACCACCGGCACCAGGTTGCCGCGCACGTTGGCGATGCCCAGCAGCCAGGACTGCGTGCCCGGCACGATGGTCAACGGCTGCAGCGTCAGGAGTTCGTCGATCTCGTCGATGCGGCTGGCCAGCAGCCGCTCGCCGACGCGGAAGCCGATGCCACGCCACAGACCCGGCGTCTCGATCCGCTCCGGCTCGCCGGCTTCATGCGCCAGGCTCAACCGCTCGTATTCGGCCAGCAGTTCGAAGGGGGTGGCGGTGACGGCATTCATGGCGTTCTCACGCGGCTCCGGGCAGCAGCTTGTCGATGCGCAAGAGGAAATCCTTCTCGCTGATCGGCTTGGTGATGAAGTCGCGCGCGCCCTGGCGCATGCCCCACACGCGATCGGTCTCCATCGACTTGGTGGTGATGATGAGGATCGGCACGTCCCTGGTTTTCGGGTCGCGACTGAGCGTACGCGTGGCCTGAAAGCCGTTCATGCCCGGCATGATGACGTCCATGATGACGGCATCCGGCTGCGTGCGGCGGACATGTTCGATGCCATCCTCGGCATTGCCGACGCTGGAAACCGTGTGTCCGGCCTTCTCCAGCAATGTGGTGAACACACGCACGTCGGTAGGTGAATCGTCAATGATGAGAATGTGCGCCATGAAGAATCCGGAAAAAGCGGTTCATGCAGTCGGAGCATGCTGGCGTATGGCGTCCAGCAGCTCGTCGCGTGTGAAGGGTTTGGTCAGATACTGTTCGGCCCCGACGATGCGCCCGCGCGCCTTGTCGAAAAGACCGTCCTTGGAACTGAGCATGATGACCGGGGTGCCGCGGAATTGCTGATTGTTCTTGATCAGTGCGCAGGTCTGGTAGCCGTCCAGTCTGGGCATCATGATGTCGACAAAGATCACCTGCGGTTTCTGGTCGCTGATCTTTGCCAGAGCCTCGAAGCCGTCGACGGCGGTCAGCACGTCGCAGCCCTCTTTTTTCAACAGCGTCTCGGCTGTGCGTCGGATGGTCTTGGAATCGTCGATGACCATCACTCGCAGCCCGTTCAGGCTGTTGCCGTTTACAGTGTCGTTCACGTACCGCCCCTCTGGGTTTGCCGCAGTCTGTCTGGACGAGGGTTCATGCCGCACCTCTCGTCGCCCACAGCCGCCGGCGGGGAATCCCGATTTGAAAAACAAAGCTGCCCTGCCCCCTCGTGGCAACATGATAGGTGGTTTAGCGCCTGTTTATCAAAGCTGTCAAGCATGTCCCGCTGAATTCGTGGTTTGTGGCAACGTACGCAGCCTGGTTCATACTGGATGACAGCCCACCATCCGCCGCCCGGAGAGTATGCATGAATCTTGCCATCGCCGTCCTGATGGATCCCATCGAAGCCATCAAGGTGGCCAAGGACTCCAC
>DASSBH010000234.1:0-3030 GCA_035698945.1 Oleiagrimonas sp. | reverse complement strand
AAAGGTGTGCGCTTCCAGATCGCAACCGCCGGTGTAGGCGGCCGGATAGAAGTACACCACCACCGGCCCCTTGGCGAGCGCCTGCTGGAGCGAAAAGGTGAAATCCTTGCCGGCCTGGCTGGCCTCGGCGGTGAATGCGGGAGCCTCGGCGCCCGTCGACAGCGCGGCAAGCACGGGCACGGCGACAAAAGCGAGCAAGGCTGAAAGCATGATGGCGTAACGTTTCATGACATGAATCCTGGGGGGAGACGAACCATCGTACGCCCCTTCCCGCGCATGTTCACGGTTTTGATCTCGATCTCACGCCGCGATCGACCGCCGCCTCAATCCAGCATCCGCTCGCAGATGCCCAGGTACATGTCGGGCAGGCGCTGCAGCGCGGCCAGTTCGACGCATTCGTCGATCTTGTGGATGGTCGCGTTGACTGGCCCCAGCTCCACCACTTCCACGCCCAATGGAGCGATGAAGCGGCCATCGGATGTCCCGCCGCCGGTGCTTTGTTCGGGATCGTGGCCCGTCAGTTCACGGCACACTTCGGCCACGGTCTGGCGCAGCTGGCCATCCGGCGACGACAGGAAGGGACAGCCCGAGTCGTGCCAGTCGATATGCCAGTCCAGACCGTGACGATCGAGAATCGCTTCAGTGCGCTGGCGCAGATCCGCCGCGTCGCTGGCTGTGCCGTAGCGAAAATTGCACAGGACGTCGAGACTGCCGGGAATGACGTTGTTGGCGCCGGTGCCCGCATGGATGTTGGACACCTGGAACGAGGTCGGCGGAAAGTCGTCGTTGCCATCGTCCCAACGCTCGGCGACAAGCTCCGCCAGCGCCGGCGCGAAGGCATGGATCGGGTTCAGCGCCTTGTCCGGGTATGCCACATGGCCCTGCACGCCGCGCACGCTCAACGTTGCCGACAACGAACCGCGCCGTCCGACCCGGATCAGATCGCCCAAGGCCTTTTTTGCCGACGGCTCGCCGACGACGCACCAGTCCAGACGTTCGCCACGCTCGCGAAAGGCGTCAGCCACCTTGCGCACGCCATCAACGGCATCGCCTTCCTCGTCGCTGGTCAGCAGCAGCGCGACGCGCCCGCGATGATCCGGATGCGCGGCAACAAACTTTTCCAGCGCCACGACCATGGCCGCGACGCTGCCCTTCATGTCCGCCGCGCCACGCCCGTACAGCACACCATCGCGGACGACCGGCTCGAACGGCGGCGAGGCCCACGCATTCTCGGGGCCGCTCGGCACCACGTCGGTATGGCCGAGGAAAGCCAGCGTCGGCCCGTCGCCCTGCCCGTGCGTCGCCCACAGATTGTCGACCTTGCCGAAACGCAGGTGCTCGATGGTGAAACCGGCGCGCGCCAGGCGCTCGGCCAGCAGCGGCTGGCAACCCGCGTCATCGGGCGTGATGGAGCGGCGGCGGATCAGGTCGATGGCAAGGGCAAGCACGGGTGTCATGGGTTACCGATGGCAATAATGCCCCTCGTCATTCTGTCGAAGGGCCGGAATGACGGAAGTGAGGTTTGTGACAAGTCTTGAAGCATCATTCCGTGCCGAACAATTTCTTGAAGGCATTGTCACTGAAACCGACGGTGACCTCGCCATCCGCCGTGACCACCACCGGACGGCGCACCAGCGCCGGATATTCGCGGATCAGCAGCGTCCACTCCGGATCGGAGCCCGGGTTCTTGCGTTGCGGCAACAGGTTGCGCCAGGTGGTCGAGGACTTGTTGACCAGCTTTTCCCAGCCACCGACTTTCCGCGCCCATTCCTTCAGCGTTTCCGGCGCCACCGGATCAGCGCGGTAGTCGATGAATTCGTGCTCGATGTCGAAACGCTTGAGCCACTTGCGCGCCTTGCGGCAAGTATCGCAGTTGGGAAGACCGTAAAGCTTGGGCAGACTGGACATGGCAACAACCGAATAGATGGGTGAACAGGAATGCGGGAAGGCTAGCGCACACGATTGTCCGACACCATCACCATTACCTCAGGCGCCGATTTTCGCGCCCCCGCTACTCGCCCCTCGTCCCTCGCCGCTCAACCATCACTGCCCCGCCCGCAACAACTCATTGATCCCCGTCTTCGAACGCGTCCTCTCATCCACCTGCTTGACGATGACGGCGGCATACAGACTGTGCGTGCCGTCCTTCGCCGGCAAGTTGCCGGCCACGACGACGCTGCCGGCGGGGACACGGCCGTAGCTGGTTTCGCCGGTCATGCGGTTGTAGATGCGCGTGGACTGGCCCAGATACACACCCATGCCAATCACGCTGCCTTTTTCCACCACCACGCCTTCAACCACTTCCGAACGCGCGCCAATGAAGCAGTGGTCCTCGATGATGGTCGGGCCGGCCTGCAGCGGTTCCAGCACGCCGCCGATGCCGACGCCGCCGGACAAGTGCACGCCCTCGCCGATCTGCGCGCACGAACCAACTGTGGCCCAGGTGTCGACCATGGAGCCCGCGCCGACATGCGCGCCGATGTTGACGTAGCTCGGCATCAGCACCACATCCTTGCCGATGTATGCGCCGCGACGCACCAGGGCGCCGGGCACCACGCGCGCGCCGAGATGTTCCAGTTCGGCATCATGGCCGTGGGCAAAGCGCAGCGGCACCTTGTCGAAGGCCTGCGCCGGGCCGCCGTCGGCCACGCGGTTGTCGTTGAGGCGGAAATACAGCAATACGGCCTTTTTCAGCCACTGGTTGACCTTCCATCCGCCCTGGCCGTCCGGCTCGGCCACGCGCCGCTCACCGGATTCGAGCAGAGCCAGTGCATTCTCCACCGCTGGCCGGATGGCCTCGCGGTCGAGCTGGTCACGATGTTCGAAAGCGTCTTCGATCTGCGCCTGGAGGTCTGCCATGGTGGGTGTCCGTGCCTGCAAAAAAGCCAAGGGTACATGCAAGCATCGGTTGTCGGGCATGAATATCGGGCACATGCGCCGCGCCCGACATCCGTGGCCCGTTTGTAGGAGCCTGCCTGCAGGCGATGGCCTGATTTACCGAATAATCAGACCATCGCCTGCAGGCAGGCT
>DASSBH010000233.1:0-5429 GCA_035698945.1 Oleiagrimonas sp. | reverse complement strand
CCTTCCGCCACGTCGGTGCATCCGTAGCGCCTGCAAGTCGCATCCAGGGCGTGCGTGCGCCCTGGATGCATTTTGGTGAAAGCTTTGCGACACCTCATGCGCCGACAGACTCGAAATCAACGATCAACTTGCTCGCGCCATACCGTCATCCCGGCGTATGCCGGGATCCATTGTGGTCGGAGCGAAAAACTTCCAATTCTCAGCACTTTGTAACATCCAAAATGGATCCCGGCTCGCGCGCAGCGCGGTCTACCCTGAGCTTGTCGAAGGACCGGGATGACGCTGAGGCAGACCATGCTTGCGTGTCGGAATTCGGAAAGTTTTCTCCGGACAGCAGTGGGCGAAAGCCGGGATTCATCCGCAATGTCATGCTGCTGACCGCACTCATTCCGATGAGCCTTGCCCACATGCTCCAGCGCATGCCCATACAGAAACAGCACCCGAAGGTGCTGCCTCTGTGAGCATGACGGATCGTGCTCAGTCTTCCAACAAGGGCTTGCGCGGCAGCTTGTCCTGGCGCGTGGCCGCCTTGTAGGCAAACCATGCCACCACGGCGGCGGCCTGCTTCAGATCCTTGGCCGAAACATGATCCAGCGTGTCCAGGTTGGTGTGATGGACATGCGGAAAATAGTCCAGCCAGTCCTGGACGAACTGGAAACCCGGCAAACCGACACGGTCGAAGGAAATGTGGTCGGTGCTGCCGGTGTTGCCCGACACCACTTCGGTGGCGCCGACGTCATGGAACGGCTTCAGCCACTGCTTGAAGATCGGCATCACCGCCATGTTTTCCTGCGCGTAGATGCCACGGATGCGACCCGAGCCGTTGTCCAGGTTGAAGTAGGCCGAGAGGCGCTTGTACTCGGGCTTGAACTGCAACTTGCCGGTCGGCTCGCGCAGCCAATCAGGCAGCTTCTTCTGCTCGGGATCGGTCGGCTCGGGGTAAGCGGCGAAATGCTGCTTGACGTAGGCGAACGAACCGATCAGGCCCTGCTCCTCGCCGCCCCACAAGGCGACGCGGATAGTGCGATCCGGACGCGCGCCGACGGCCTTGAGGATGCGCACGGCTTCCATCATCACCGCCACGCCGGCGCCGTTGTCCGAAGCGCCCGTGCCGGCATGCCAGGAATCCATGTGCGCGCCCAGCATGACGATCTCGTCGGCATGGCGACCGTGGCCCGGGATTTCGGCGATGACGTTGTAGCCGGGCAGGTTCTTGTCGCTGGTGAAGTGCGCGGCGACGTTGACCCTGAGCTTCACTGGGCGCTTGTTTTCGACGTCGCGCACCAGCGCGTTGTAGTGCTCGGACATCATCACCAGCGCCGGCACGCCCACCGGATCGCCGGCCTTGCGTGTGCCGTTGCCGGAAACACCCAGGATACCGTCGCTCCTGTTGCTGACGCTGATCGTGGCCAGCACGCCCTCGTCGGCAAAGAACTTCGCCTTGGCCTTGCGCAGCTTGAGGTACTTGGCGTAACGCTTGGTCCAGTCCTTGCGACGCTTGCTGTCGCCGGGGATGTCGAAATCATGCAACTTGGCCAGTTCAGCCTCGCTGTAGCGCTGCGAGTCCGGTTCGTCGCTACGCTTGTAGTCGCGCGCATCGTCGAGCAGCAGGATCTTGCCGGCCAGCTTGCCCTTGTATTGCTTGAGATCGTCGACCGACTCGATGGAAACCTTCATCACCTCGCCTTCCACCGTGCCATGCGTGCCCGGCGACCACGCCTTGGGCAGCGCGCGCAGCGGCATCTGGCGCGGCGCGATCTCCTGCACGGTGGCGTTGGTGAATTCCCAGCCACGGCCAAAATCGGCGAAGGCTTCCTTGTGGACATGGGACAGCCCCCATGCCTTGAACTGTTTGGCCGTCCATTCATTGGCCGCGTATTTCTGCGGCGAGACGGTCAGGCGCGGACCGATGACCTCGGTCAGGTGGGACAGCGTCTTCATCACCTGGGAATGATGAAACGACTCCTGGCGAATCTTGTTGGCCATGTCCAGGTCGGTTGCGCTCTGGGCCATGGCAACGCCGCTCAGGCTCAGACCCAGCACTAGCATGCATGGTTTGATCACGGTGGTTTTTCTCGGTGGGAAATCCGACCCAGTCTAGCCATGCACTCGCGGGCAACTCACAGGTCTTAAGTCATGTCGTCAAATTGGGGTAGCTCCCTTGTGGGGACGTAATGCCGACACGTTGCGCAGCTCCATTTCGACAGTCGGCGGTTGGCTATACTGCCGGCAATGAGCACCGCGCCGCGCCCCATGAACTACCGTCACGCCTACCATGCCGGCAACTTTGCCGACGTGTTCAAGCACGCCGCATTGGTGGCGTTGCTGGAAACCTTCAAATCCAAACCGGCGCCGTTGTGCTACTTCGACACCCATGCCGGGCGCGGCAGCTACGACCTCGGCGGCGAAGAGGCGCTCAAGACCGGCGAAGCGGCCGACGGCATACGGCGTCTGCTGGATGTCGCCAACCTGCCCGCTTGTGTCCGTCAGTATGTCGACCTGGTTCGTTCGCTCAACGAGCAGGACGATGGAGGCGCGCTCAGCCGCTATCCCGGCTCGCCGCTGCTCGCCGACCTCCTGCTGCGCGAGCACGACCGCGCCATCCTGTGCGAGCTGCAGGCCGACGAGGCTCATGCGCTGCGCAAGCTGTTCCGTCATCGCGACACATTCCACGTGCATCAGCGTGACGGCTACGAAGCCCTGCGCGGGCTGCTGCCGCCGATGGAAAAACGCGGACTGGTGCTGATCGACCCGCCCTTCGAGGCCCAGGAAGGCGAATTCCGGCATATTGAAGCCGCCCTGGAACACGCGCTGTCGCGCTGGCCGACAGGCCGTTTTGCGGTGTGGTACCCGATCAAGTTGCGCCAGCACATCGTGCCTTTCCACCGCTGGCTGAAGCGGCATGCGCCAAGCCGGGCGCTTGTGGCCGAATTACTGCTGCACCCGGACAACTCCGCCTTGCGCCTCAACGGTTGCGGCCTGGCCATCATCAACCCTCCGTGGCAGTTCGAGCGGGTGCTGGAGGAGATCCTCGACGTGCTTTGCGCACATCTCGCGCAGGGCTCCTTCTGCGAGAAACACGTCGAAGTACTGTCAGGCTGAAAAAGCCGAACCATTTTCGTTTCTGAAAGATTGGCAGCATGAGCGGGATTTTCCCGGTCATGTCACTTCCTGCCTGTCCGCGTCACTTTGTCGAATATCAAGAGACGATTGTCATGACAGGTTTTTCAGACCTCCTCGGGCATGAACCCGGCAAAGGCAGGCGACAGGGAACCACGATGCCCCATGCGCTGTCGAATCCAGAGGAAGGTCGTCGTCAGTTTGCGTACGCAAGTATTATTTATTGAAATTGCGACAGGAATCACATATATTCCATTCATGCCGCCATTCAAATGGTCGAATTGGCAGAATATTTGCTTTATCAACACCGGATTCAGGCCGATTTTCTTGGGAGATACGAGTCGGCCTGAATGACCAGGACATATCCCACATGCCATGAGGGAAATGGAGGGGGCTTACGATGTTCACGAGCAAATGGTTCGAACGGCAAAAATATGTGCCGCTTTTGCCGGATCCGCCAAGAAGCAAGCCGACAACCCTGTCGGCCCCGTTGCCGGGCGCAGCGCCCGGATCCAGCATTCAATATCACGCAGATCTGATCCAGAGATTCAAGGATCAACACGCAGATTTGCAAAAAACTTTCCATGCCATTCGTTCACAGGCGCAAAACAGCGATTTTGTCGATGCAAGAAAACCCCTGCTGGCTTTCAAACAGGCATTGACGGCGCATCTTCTGGAAGAAAACATCAAGCTTTATACCTACCTGTCGCGATGTGTGGCCAACCATGCCGACAGCAAGGAGCTGATGCTGAATCTGAAATCGGAAATGGAACGTGTCGGCACCGCGATGGGGCGCATCCTCAACAAATACACGGACGCCGCCGCCACGCCGCCTGACAGGCAAACACTCCTCGACGATCTCGACGAAGTCGGCACGATGCTTTTCAGCCGCATCCATCGGGAAGAGACTTCCCTGTATGAACTGTACGTGCCGCCCGACGCCTTCCGGTAACCCTGGCTGGTGTTCCTTCCGCAGGTACCTGCCTGCAGGCGATGGCTCGGTGTGCGGAATAATCTGGCCATCGCCCGCAAGGCAGGCCCCTGCCATGTAGAGCCCCATGATTCAGTAGCTTGCGGCATCGACTTCAGGTACCATGGCGCGGTTCAGTTGAACTTGAATGCCGCATTTCCCACGGCAGGATGTGTCCCCCGCCCCCCGGCGGCTTCCGGCACGGCTGCTTCCCCGCTCGGCACCAAGCCATGATCCGGATGACCGTCGACGACGCCGTCCGCACCCCCTTTTCGCTCGCAGCGCGGTTCCCAGGGAACGCTCCGGGTATTCATGATGTTTCGGCGTGTCCGAAGCATCGGCATCTGGAGTCATACATGAGTTTTCAACACCTCGGGCTTTCGCCCGTGCTGCTGCGCGCACTTGAAACGCAGGGTTACACCACCGCCACGCCGATCCAGGCCGAGGCCATTCCGTTGGTCTTGCAAGGCCGCGACGTCATGGCCTGCGCGCCCACTGGCACCGGCAAGACCGCCGCCTTCGCGCTACCTCTTCTGGAACACCTGTTTCCGCAGGGTCAGACCCAAGGCAAGCCGGGCAAGCGTCCGCGCGTACTGGTTCTCACGCCGACGCGTGAACTGGCGGCGCAGGTGCATGCCAGCGCACGTGACTGCGCCAAGGGCCTGCCGCTGCGCAGCACCACCATTTTCGGCGGTGTCAGCATGCGCAATCAGCTGAAAGCGCTGCAGCAAGGCGTCGATCTGCTGGTGGCCACACCCGGTCGTCTCATCGACCACCTCGAACACGGTTCGGTCGATCTCGGCGGCGTGGAAATCCTGGTGCTGGACGAAGCCGACCGCATGCTCGACATGGGCTTTCTGCCGGCCCTGCGCAAGCTCATGGCCCGCCTGCCGCGCCAGCGTCAGACGCTGCTTTTTTCGGCCACGTTTGCCGGCCCGATCAAGGCGCTGGCGACGCAGTTCCTGCGCGATCCGGCACAGGTGCAGGTCACCCCGCCCAACACCGTGACCGCCACCGTCAGCCATCGCGTGCACCCGGTCGACGCCGACCGCAAGCGCGATCTGCTGCTGCACATCCTGGCCGAAGACAGCCGTCGCCAGACCCTGGTGTTCGGCCGCACCAAGCATGGCGCCGACAAGCTGGTGCGCTTTCTGGAACAGTCCGGTCTGCGTGCTGCCGCCATCCACGGCAACAAGAGCCAGAACCAGCGCACGCGCGCGCTGCAAGGCTTCAAGGATCATCGCATCACGGTGCTGGTGGCGACCGACATCGCGGCCCGCGGGCTGGACATCGAGCAACTGCCGCTGGTCATCAACCACGACCTGCCGATGGTGGCCGA
>DASSBH010000232.1:0-10755 GCA_035698945.1 Oleiagrimonas sp. | reverse complement strand
CCGCCACGACGAAACGGTTTTCGATGCCGCGCGGGCGATTCTCGGAGAAGATCGCGAACACCAGCACCGGGAAGCCGCCGTGTTGCATCGACTGGAAGCTTTGCGCGAACGCCTCCTGAACGACACCGACGACACGGCTCTCAGCCAACTGATCGCACAACACCCGGACATCGACCGTCAACATCTGCGCTCGTTGGTACGTCGGGCGCGCGTGGAGCGCGACAGCGGCCGCAAACCACACGCCGTACGCGAACTGTTCCGATTGCTCAAGGCATTGCCGGACGTCGATTCGGCAGAATGATCCCGATGTGGCATGCAAAGAGAAAGCGCCCGCCATGCAGCGGGCGCTTTCGTTCAAGCCAGTATCGAATTACAGACTGGCGTTCATCGCACTGACATCGATGCTGCCGAAGCCGCTGGCAAAATCCCAACCGGCTGTCGCCGTCTCGCCGCCATTGCTGCCGGAAACGACGTCGTGATAGACGCTGGTGGAAATGCTGTACAGATGCGGACCGGCAAATCCGAGGCCGGCATGCGCAGCCAGCAGACGGGCCCAGGTCGCGGCGAACAACGGTGCCGCAAGGCTGGTCCCGCCGTACTGTGCAAGGCTGCCGTTGACGACGATGATGGATCCCGAGTACGGATCGGCATCGAATGCCACATCCGCCACGTCGCGCATGCTGTCGCCTTCGGTCTGCCAGCTGGGCTTGGCTTCCACGGTGCTGGGACTGCCGCCGGCGTCCGCCCACAAGGTCTCGTCGACCCAGCCGCTGCCGCTGCTGTCCGTGCCCAACGTGGTGCCGCTGACGGCAATCACGTTCGGCGAACTCGCCGGATAGCTTGGCGTGGTGCCATGCGGGCCGCCCGAGCTGCACTCGTTGGAGCCGTCGTCACCCGTGGAAATCGAGAACGTCTGACCTTGCGTCACGGCAATGGCCAGGATCTGGTCGTCGGCCGCCATCGAACCATCCTGGTAGGCATAGGTCTCGCATTCGCCCAGGGACACGTTGATCACCTGCGCTGCATTGTCGCTGACCACCTTGTTGAAGGCCTGGGTCAGGTCGGCATTGCTGAGCGACGTGGCTGCGTAGAAGATCAGCTTGTTGACCCCGCCGGACATGGCGACGATGTCCTGGCTGTCCAGATCCCACTCGGCCGTACCGCTGGTGTCGGTGCCCGGCGTGCCGGGGTAGACCACCTGGGTATTCACATCCGGCAGACCGTTGTTGGAGGTGAACGTGTGCAGATCCGTCAGCGTCTGGCTCATGTCGCCGGCGGAAATGATGCCGACCGTGATCGAAGAGGCCGTCGGCGTGCTGCCGACGTTGTAGATGGACGGAAACTCCAGCGGGTTGTGACCGGTGACGACACCGGTAGCACCACCGCCACCTCCCGGACGGCCGCCATGGCCGTTGCCCATCGGCCGAACCTGCAACATCGTATGCGGCCTGGCCACCGTTTGCAGACCAAGGACGGAAAGCACCGTATCGACAAGCTCCGCCGGCACTTTCGCGGCACGGGTATTGGCAAAGGCGTTGCGGCCATGAGCCGTCGTGACCGCGACCAGTGGCGTATGGAATGCCGCCTGCGCGCTTACCGCATCGCCATCGGCAGAAACCAGCAGGCGATTGTCGGATACCTTGATGTTGTGGAAACCGGCATTACGCAGGTAGTTCACGACATCATCGACCTGATCCTGGTCGGGCGAGAACTGCGCCACCGCATCCTTGTGGCTCAAGGGCGCGAAGGCGCCGGGATGCGCACGATCGGCGGCCACCAGCTTGTCGAGCTGGGCCTGATTGCGCACTTTCAGCGCCAACACGACATGCACCGGCATGTCGGGCGAGACCGGCCCCCGGATGGTGTTCCCTGCAGCCAACGAGTGGGCATGCGTGGCGGTCGCCGCCCAGGCTTTGGCATGGCTGGAAGCCGCCAATGCCGGCACCGACACGGTCACCGAAAAAACAATACCCAAGGCCAAACAAAGCGAAGATTTTTTCATCTGCGTTTCCTCGGAAATCAAATACAACACATGGAATACCGCTGCCGGAACCGGCTGCGGCGCGATGGTGTGATCCCGATACCTCCCCCAAGGCAGAAACCGTGGGTCCCGGACTGTCACCGAGACGGTTCACGATATTTCAAGGCCCCACCAGCCATCGAAACTAGCACAAACTCAGCCAGTGGAAAGTGTGACGTGATTCAAGTCACTGGATTCAGGCAGTGATTGCGGAACTCGTTAAGTTCCGAGCAAGCCAAGGGCTTTGGTGAGGGTTCCCATCTCCCTCAACCTCCCACTGTTCGTGGTGAGGTATCGAGCCATGAGCGGCACGGGGAATTTGGAGGCGGCCCTTCGATACCTCAGGGCGAACGGGTGTTGGGGTGGCGTTTTATTGCCTCAAGCCGTACCACCAACGGTCATGGCATCCACGCGCAGGGTCGGCTGGCCGACGCCGACCGGCACGCTCTGACCATCCTTGCCGCACACGCCAACGCCCTCGTCCAGGGCCAAATCGTTGCCGATCATCGACACGCGGGTGAGCACGTCCGGACCGGAGCCGATCAGGGTCGCGCCCTTGACCGGCCGGGTGACCTTGCCGTTTTCGATCAGGTAGGCCTCGGAAGCGGAGAACACGAACTTGCCGTTGGTGATGTCCACCTGGCCGCCACCGAAATTGACCGCATACAGGCCTTTGTCGACCGAGGCGATGATCTCGGCCGGATCGCGTTGGCCGGCCAGCATGTAGGTGTTGGTCATGCGCGGCATCGGCAGTTGCGCGAACGATTCGCGGCGGCCGTTGCCGGTGGGTTTCATGCCCATCAGGCGCGCGTTGAGCTTGTCCTGCATGTAGCCGACCAGCACGCCGTCCTCGATCAGCGTGGTGCAGTTCGTCGGCGTGCCTTCGTCGTCCACCGACAGCGAGCCACGACGACCATCCAGTGTGCCGTCGTCGACCACGGTGATGCCCTTGGCCGCCACGCGCTCACCCATGCGACCGGCAAAGGCCGAGGTGCCTTTGCGGTTGAAGTCGCCTTCCAGACCATGCCCGATGGCCTCGTGCAGCAGCACGCCGGGCCAACCCGGACCCAGCACCACCGGCATGCTGCCGGCCGGCGCGTCCACGGCGTCGAGATTGACCAGCGCCACGCGCACGGCCTCCTCGGCCCAGCGTCGCGCCTTGCCGTTTTCCAGCAGCTCGCGGTAGCCGTAGCGGCCGCCGCCGCCGGCAAAGCCCTGTTCGCGGCGTCCGTTTTGCTCGGCGATGACCTGCACATTCAGGCGCACCAGTGGGCGCACGTCGGCGGCCAGCGTGCCGTCGGAGGCCGCGACCAGCACCGTATCCAGCGTCGCCGCCAGACTTACCACCACTTGCTTGATGCGCGGATCGCGTGAGCGGGCCCAGGCGTCGACCTCGCGCAACACGGCGATCTTGTCTTCGTTGGGCAGGCTTTCCACCGGATCGATGGCCGGATACAGCGCCCGCGCACCGGCCAGTGCCAGCGGCTTGCCCGCGCCGTTGCCGCCACGCGCGATGGCGCGTGCGGCGCCCGCCGCATCCAGCAGTTGCGGCAACACGATATCGTCGGAATAGGCAAAACCGGTCTTTTCGCCGGCGATGGCGCGCACGCCCACCCCTTGCTCGATGGCATGGCTGCCATTCTTGACGATGCCGTCTTCCAGCGCCCACGATTCGCTGCGCGAATGCTGGAAATACAGATCGGCAGCGTCGACCGACGGCCCGGTCAGTTGCGCGAACACGCGCTCGAGATCGGACACGGCCAGACCGCCCGGCGTCAGCAGGCGATTTTCGGCAAGGGCAAGCGATGAATCCATGCGATGTACCTCGGGGAACTGCCCCTGACATGGGGGCCAAACGGACAAGCTTAAACCCTGCGAGAAGACCCGACATCCACCCGATGCGTAGGGCGGGCACTGCCCGCCGACATGGCTATCCGAATGCGCACGGATTTTTTGACACGGATCGACACGGATGGACACGGATAAAACGCTTCTGGATCGGTGTTCATCCGCGTTGATCCGCGTCCCATCGTTTCAAGAACCCGCAGTTTCGCATCATTGTTCGGCGGGCAGTGCCCGCCCTACGCTTATCGGCCGATGGAGGTGGATGTGGCGGGCGTCGGATTCGCCGTGCTGGCAGCGGGCGCCGGCGCAGGCGGCTTCGGCTTGGGCACGTACTTCTCGACCAGCTTGATCTGGGGTTTGTCCCACGATCCAGTGATGTGATAGCGCGCGCTGACGGCCCGGTTGAGGCCCTTGCCCAGCAAACCTTGCACGGCCAAGCCCGCCGCCGCGCCGACCGGGCCGGCCACCACCGCGCCCACGATCGGCAAACTGCTGCCGATGTGCGGGATGGCCAGCACGTACTGGTCGTAATCGTGCGTGCGAAAACCGACGCGACCGGTGATCGAAATATTCGCCGCCGGGCTCTTGATGGCGAGATCCTTCGTCCAGGCATTGCCGTCGTGGAAGCTGAAATGACCCTTGATGGAGTCGAAGCCGAACCCCTTGCCAAACACGTCGCCAAAATCCAGGCTCAGCCGTCGCGGCAGCTCGGCAATGGACACCAGCCCGAACAGGCGTCCCACACCCGGCTTGACCTCGGGAATGCGACCCTGGCCGATGTTGATGCTCAGCGTGCCCTCCATGTTGGCCAGCTCGAACGACGAGGGCGCGCCCGGCCAGGTGGCGTCCATGTGCGCGCGGGTTTCGCCGCCGATGAACAGGCCATCGTAGCCGAAGGCGTCCAGCATTTTGCCGAGGTTTTCGGCGCTGAAACTGAAGGCCAGGTGTGTGTGGCTGTTCTCGGCGGTGCCGTTCCAGTCGCCGCTGGCCGCCATGTGCACCGAGTCGGACTGGGTGCGCAGCATGTCGATGTGCATGCCCTGCGCCGTGGGCCAGCTTTCCAGCCGCGCCTGGCCCAGCCTGGCGTCGCCGAAGCGCAGATCACCGACCCATACATGCAACGGCGGCAGGCTCGATGGCGCGACGCCCACGGCAGCGGCCTGCTGCGGCGTCGGCGCGGCGCTCGACGAGGCCGGCGCTGGCGCGGGGGCGGCCGTGTTCTTTTCCGGGCTGGGCCAGTACAGGCGGTCAAAGCGCGCCACGATGCCTCGTTGATCCAGCCTTTCCAACGGCACGGTGATGCCGCCCTTGAGGTCGGGGCTGTCCACGGACAACACCATCTGCGCCTTTTCCGGATGAAGTTTCACGTCCATCTGATTGAACTTGTTACCGAAAATACTGGCACTCCCGGCCAGGACATCCACATCGACCAGGGGCATGCCTTGATGCGTTCCGCCCGAGGCAGAGAGCGCGTAACTTACCCAGCCGGAGATATCCAACTGTGCCGCCCGGCCGCGAATGCGGATGCCTTTCGCCGGCATCGGCCCCTGCGGCGCCTGGACGCCCAGCATCACGTCCACCGCCGAGGGCTGGTTGTCGGCCGGCAAGCGCGCACGCGCATGCAGCAGATTGCCCAGATCCACCCGCAGGCCGCCACCGGCAAAGGGGAGCCCCAATTGCACATCCAGCGGCAGAAGCGCCTGCGCCGGTTTGTGCAGCGGCGCAGGCAGATCCAGCGCCATGCCTTGCAGATTGGAGCGGACGCTCAGCACCTGGGTGGCATGCAGCGGATTGGCGGCGTCGTTGTCGATGTGGAATTCGATATGGAAAGGCGCACTGCCGCTGGCGATCTTGGTCAGGGACTGCAGTTCCTCGCGCCCCTGCACCAGTTGCGCCATGGTGAAGTTGCCGCGCATGGCCACCTTGAGCGGCCAGGATGGATGACCGGTACTCGGCCCGATGTTCATGTCGAGCGTGACGGGCTGGTCGTGGTAGATGGCGGTCAAACCGTTCGCCTGAAGGCCATGGGCATCGAAGTTCAGCAGCCCGCCCAGATCGCCCAGATGAAGTTTCCAGGCCGCCGCGTCGAGATCGGCATCATGCAGTTGCACCTTGCCGGCCAGCGTGAAAGGTTCCGTCGCCTTGCGCGAGAGCGGCGCCACCATGGAAAAATTGAAGTCGCCCTGCCCGTCCAGTTTCAGGCCGTCCAGCACATCGGCATGCGGTTTGCCGATGGGGCTGGTACGCACGAACTGCATCAGAGTCCCGCCCTTGCCGCTGCCCTGCGCCGAAAGCACAAGCTCGGCCGCGCCGAAATCGGGAATGCTGGCCACGGCGCGCTTCACCTTGATGCCACCCACCTTGCCGGACGTGACGATGGCGAGCAGGCCGTTGTCGATGAAGCTGGCCTGCACCGCAACGTCCGAAGCACGCGGCCAGCCGGGCTGGTAGTCCAGCTTCAAACCGGAAATGTCGGCGCGCGCCTCGAAGCGCCCCTGGTGATCGGTGAAAGGCCAATCCGCCATGCTGCCGTGCATGATCACGCTGGCGCTGTCGATGGAGCCGGCCATCAGGCCATGGTCAAGCCAGTCGATGGTTCCTTGCGACATCGCACCGACCGGCCAGAATTGCTTTGCCTGCGCGATGTCGCCATGCGCCAGCGAGGCGTACAGGTTCAGCACCGGCGCGCCATCGCCCGACTGCAAGCGCACGGAGCCGCGTACCTGCCCCTTGATGCCCTTGCCGCTGAAATCGATGCCGTCGCTGCCGATGCTCCAGCCGCCATCGGCCTCACGCCAAACCACGGCGTTGCCACCCACGGCCAGCAACTGGAACGGCCAGCGGAACATGGGGCGGTAATCGAGCGTCAGCGATTGCTCCGGCAAGTGCAGGGAAATCGCCTCGGCGTCGCCACGCAGCTCGCCGTAGAGATGATCCACGCCGGGTCTCTTGTCTGCCGCGGCAAAGCCCAGGTGATCGAATCGGGCATCGAGCAACGTGATGCCTTGCGCCTTCGACCAGTGCACCCGTGCCGAATCGAGACGCACATGCGGATCGGCATTGACCAGCCAGTGGCTCGTCGACAGCGGCAGTTGCGGCAGCAAGGCGCCCAGCGCCAGCCAGCCGCCCGGATCGAAATCATGCGCCCTGGCGCGCACCTGCAAATGGGTGCCCATGCCGCTGATGTCGATTCGCGCCGCGCCCTGCCGGCCCGGCGCAAACAGCACCTGCGCATGGTCGCCATCGCGCCGGTACTGCACCAGACCGCGCAGCTTCGGTATCACGGTCTTGCCGCCCGGCCCTTGCAGCGTCAGATTCGTCAGATCGGCTTGCGCCGTGGCCGAAGCCAGTCGGCGCTGTTTCCAGGCCAGCCAAAGCTGCACATCGCCACGCCCCGAAGTCAGGGCGTAATGATCCACGCCGGCGCGCGCAAACATGGCGCCCAGATCGGCGTCGTCCGCCGCCAGATACAGGCGCCCCGCAGCGCCGCCGGCACGCACTTCGCCAACCACCTTCAAGGCCTGGCTGGAACGACCCCGATGCAGGAGCCCGGCGAAACGCAACACGTTGCCGCCATTGCTGACGCGTATCGGCCCGGCACGCACGCGGTAATGCTGGCCTCGGTCGGCATCGTCGATGTCCAGCACCATGTCGTCCAGCCAAAGGTTGCCCGGCAGGTCGCCCAGGGTGACGTGATGCGCCTGACCACTGCCGGCCACGCCGAAACCGGCCACGTGCCATTGGCCACTCTTGTCCCTCAGCAACTGCAGCTTCAGCCCGCTCAGGCGCAGATTGATCCAATGCCGCGACGGCCATACCAGCGCACCGAAATCCAGCTTGACCCTGGCCGTGGGCAACACCAGCGCCGGTTGGTCTTTGCTTCCGCCGATGCGCACCTGATGCAATACCAGCAACGGGCCGGAAGGCTGCCAATGCCCTTCCATCGAGGCAAAACTGACCGGCTGGTGCAGTTGCCCGCTGAGCACATGCGCCACCCGTTTCGGGTAGTGTGCAACCAGCGGCAGCAACAGTTGCCCCAGGGCCATCAACACCGCCAGCGCAATGGCCAGCACGGCCAGCACGCCACCGACCGTGAACCAGGTGCGACGCAAACGATGGCGCCAACGCGGTTTCAACACGTCTCTCCCGTCACCGATCCCGCTCGGACGCGCCGTCTGCCGTGGTACTTACAACAACACCACATCAAACTGTTCCTGCGTGTACTGCTCCTCGGCGTGAAGACTGATGTCCTTGCCGATGAATTCTTCCAGCTCGGCCAGCGCCGCCGAGTTTTCCTCAAGGATGCGATCCACCACGGTCTGGCTGGCCATGACCATGAGCTTGCCCGCATCGAACTGGCGCACTGCACGGGTGATCTCGCGAAAGATTTCGTGCGTCACCGTTTCGGCCGTTTTCAACGTGCCGCGGCCTCCACATATATGACAAGGTTCGCACAGCTGACGTTCCAGGCTTTCGCTGGTGCGCTTGCGCGTCATCTCCACCAGCCCCAGCGCCGACATCGGGTACACCGTGGTCTTGACCCGGTCGTGCGCCAGCCCTTTTTCCAGCATGCGCAGCACCTGGCGCTTGTGCTCGGCATCGGTCATGTCGATGAAGTCGATGATGATGATGCCGCCGAGATTGCGCAGCCGAACCTGACGCGCGACGGCCTGCGCCGCCTCCAGGTTGGTGCGGTAGACGGTCTCCTCCAGGTTGCGCGTGCCGAGATAGCCGCCGGTATTGACGTCGACGGTGGTCATGGCCTCGGTCTGGTCGATGACCAGTGAACCGCCGGATTTCAGCGGCACCTGCTTGTTGAGCGCGCGTTTGATCTCGTCCTCGACACCGTACAGTTCGAAGATCGGTCGCTCGTCGTCGTAAAGCTCGATGCGGTTGTCCAGATCGGCCATGAACTTGTGCACGAAACGGCGCGATTTTTCGCAGATCTCGCTCGAATCCACACGCACGCGTTCCACGCCATCATGCAGCTGGTCACGCAGGGTGCGCAGCGGCAGGGACAGTTCCTCGTAGACACAATCGCCCACTTTTGCCTCGGCGATGTTGCCCTGCACCACCCGCCACACGCGGCCGAGATAGTCCACGTCGAAAGCCAGCGACTCGCCGGACTGCCCCTCGGCATTGGTGCGCACGATGTAGCCGAGAGGTTTTTCGCCGATCAGGCCCGTCAGCGTGTCCTTCAGGCGCTGGCGCTCGTCCTCGTCCTCGATGCGCGCCGACACGCCCAGATTGTGCGCATGCGGCAACAGCACCAGATAGCGCGAAGGGATGGAAAGATAGGCCGACAGGCGCGCACCCTTGCTGCCGATGGGGTCGCGGATGACCTGCACCACGATGTCCTGGCCTTCGTGCACCAATTCGCTGATCGACGGCATCGGCGCCGGAGCCTGCACCGGTTCCGGAACGATGCTGTCGCCATTTTCCGCCACTGGCGCGACGTGCGGCCGCACGATATCCGAAGCGTGCAGAAAAGCCGCACGTTCCAGCCCGATGTCGACGAACGCCGCCTGCATGCCGGGCATCACCCGGCGCACGCGCCCTTTGTAGACATTGCCGGCAAAGCCGCGGCGATGGGCACGCTCGACATGCACCTCCTGCAACATGCCGCCTTCGATCTTGGCCACGCGGGTTTCACGCGGCGTCACGTTGATCAGGATTTCCTCGCTCACCCGTGCATACCCTCCGGTGTCGGCATCAAGAACACCCTGATCCGTACAAGCCCCATTTATAGCCGTTCCATGTGGACACTGTCATCCGCCAGGCACAGATTCGCGCGCGACATCCATCGCCAGCAGGCTGGCTCCTACAGATGAACATCGTAGGAGCCAGCCTGCTGGCGATGGCCTGACCCCGCACTCACACCGCAAAACCGCGAAGAAGCCCCGCCGTCTCGTAAAGCGGCAATCCCATGACACCCGAATAGCTGCCATCAAGATGCGCGATGAAAGCCGCCGCCCGTCCCTGAATGGCGTACCCGCCCGCCTTGCCGAAAGACTCGCCCGTGGCCACGTAGGCATCCATCTCCGCCGCATCCAGCTCGGCCATGCGTACCCGCGACACGCAACGCGCACATGCCTCCCGGTCATGCGCGACCAGCCAGACCACCGAAATGACTTCATGCTCGCGACCGGACAGACGCCCCAGCATCGCCTTCGCGGCATCCGCGTCATCCGGCTTGCCAAACACCTCGCCATCCAGCACCACCTCGGTATCGGCGCCCAGCACCAACGCATCGGCGCCATCGCCCAGATGCGCCAGAGCCGCCCGCGCCTTGTCGCGCGCTACCCGCTCGACATAATCCAGCGGCGACTCTCCCGCCTCGCGCCGTTCCGGCACATCCACTTTCAACACCTGGAAATCGACACCCAGTTGCTCCAGCAACTGGCGACGGCGCGGGGATTGGGAGGCGAGATAAAGCATCGCATCAGCATAACCGAAGGTTTGTTGAAAGCTGGCGCCGCAGTCATGGATATCCCGGCTGTGTCGAAGCCTCAAGCCCACCGGATGCGTAGGGCGGGCACTGCCCGCCATGAAAACTGGATGGTGTCGGTCATGCTTCGTCGTCCATCAACGCAGGCATGGGTTTCACGCCATGGGCAGGCTGTATTGGCGGGCAGTGCCCGCCCTACTCGCACGAGAGAATTTCAAGGCAACGTGGATGGTGAGCTGCATCAGGCGCGGTGGTAGGGGTGTCCGGCGACGATGGTGGTGGCGCGGTAGAGCTGTTCGATCAGCACCAGGCGCACGAGCATGTGCGGCAGGGTCAAAGGGCCGAGTGACCAGCGTTGGTCGGCACGTTCGAGTACGTCGGGGGCGTGGCCGTCGGGGCCGCCGATCAGGAAGGCCAGGTCGCGGCCGGCCATGCGCCAGGT
>DASSBH010000231.1:0-3461 GCA_035698945.1 Oleiagrimonas sp. | reverse complement strand
GGCGGTGGGATAATCCGGGCCGTGCACGTGTTCGACCAGATCGGCAACGCTGGCCTTCGGCTCGTCCAGTAGACGAAGGCAGGCGGTAGCGACCTCGCGCAGGTTGTGCGGCGGAATGTCGGTGGCCATGCCCACGGCGATGCCCATGGAACCATTGAGCAGCACGTGCGGCAGCCGCGCCGGCATCCAGGTGGGTTCGTCCAGGGTGCCGTCGAAGTTGGGTGTCCAGTCCACGGTGCCGTGCGCGAGTTCGCCCAGCAGCACGTCGGCGATCGGGCGCAGCTTGGATTCGGTGTAACGCATCGCCGCGAAGCTCTTGGGATCGTCCGGCGAACCTAAGTTGCCCTGGCCGTCGATCAGCGGATAGCGCCACGAGAACGGCTGCGCCATCAGCACCATGGCCTCGTAGCAGGCGCTGTCGCCGTGCGGGTGGTATTTGCCGATGACGTCGCCGACGGTGCGCGCGGATTTCTTGGGCTTGGCGCTGGCGGCCAGGCCCAGTTCGCTCATGGCGTAGATGATGCGCCGCTGCACGGGCTTCAGACCATCGCCGACGAAGGGCAGGGCGCGATCCAGCACCACGTACATGGAGTAGTCGAGGTAGGCGCGCTCGGCGTATTCGCGCAGCGGAATCTGTTCGTAATTGCTTTGGATGTTCATGGATTCTTGCAAGGAGGGCAGGATCAGTCGTCGACGCGGCGGGTTTGGATACCGAGTTTTCCGAGCTGGAGCTGGAGACGATCGGGCCCGGCCAGATGGCCTGCGCCGACGGCAATGAAGATGGTGCCGGGTGTGGCTTTCATGATGTCGGCAATCTGTTGCGCCCAGATATGGTTCCGGTTCACCAGCAGCGTCCGGTAAAGCCTGGGCGAACGGTCCTTGAGCTTGGCGACAATGGTTTGCGCGATGGCTCCCACATCGCCTTGTTCCCATGCATCCACGATGGCCGACAATTGCGTTTTGGCATGGGCGTAGTCATGCAACGATTGGCGCAGCAAATGCAGCTGCACCGACTCGGGCATGTCGACGAAAAACATGATCTGCTGTCTGGCCGTTTCCAGCCCCTTGACCGGCTTGCCCGCCTGTTTCATGGCCGCCTGCAGTTGCTTGTCCACGCCGAGCTTGGGGTCGTAGCCGGCCTTGAGCAGCGGCGCGGTGGAGATGGTGAGGCTGGCCAGCCAGGGCTTCATCACGTTCATGGCGGCCGCGCCGCCGGGCATGCCGATCTGCTCGGCCGCCTGTTGCAGCAGGGCATTTTCCTGGGGGCTCAATTTGTCCGAAAGCGGATGAGCAGGGTCGAGACCGTATTTCAGAACCAGCGGCTGCACGGTGGCCGGGTTGATGTCGGCCGCTTCGAGGTAAAGCACCTTGCTGCTGTCCAATGCCTTGTCCAGCGCCGGGAAATGCCAGTGCGTGTCCTTGGTCAGCGTGTGCACGGTGCCGAAAAAGTACACCGTGGTGTCGGCGTCACTGGCGCGCCAAAGGGCCGGATGGGACGCCCATGCCGGAGCCGTGCCGAGCAGGCAGATCAGCAGTGTCAGCCAGGCGGCGTGCAGGCCGCGGCGGCGAAAGAGAAGATTCATGCGGGTCATCCCTGTCATTATCGCGGAACGCGGTAGCCGCCGGGGACGCCGTTGGGGCTGAGCGTGATCTGCCACAGCTGATCGCGGCGGCAGCGGAAGATGGCCGCCGAGCAGGCCAGATAGAAATGCCACATGCGGCGAAAACGCTCGTCGTAGGTTTTGGAAAGCTCCGGCCAGGCGGCGTCGAAGTTGGCCAGCCAGGCCATCAGCGTCAGGTCGTAGTCGGCGCCGAAGTTGTGCCAGTCCTCCACCACGAACAGGTTTTCCAGCGCCGCCGTCACCTGGCTGGCGGCCGGAATCACGGAGTTGGGGAAAATGTATTTCTCGATCCATGGATCGGGCTGCGAAGGCGTGGCGTTGCTGCCGCAGCAGTGCAGTACCGACAGACCGTCCTCTTTCAGGCAGCGGCGCACGATCTCGAAATAGCTGCGGTAGTTCTTGCCGCCGACATGCTCGAACATGCCGATGGAATAGATGGCGTCGAAGGTTTCGTCGAGCTCGTGGTAATCCTGCAGACGAATTTCGATGGGCAGCCCCTTGCACAACTCACGGGCGAACTTGGCCTGTTCCTCGGAAACGGTGACGCCGACGCCGCTGACGCCGTAGCGTTCGGCGGCAAACTTGAGGGCTACGCCCCAGCCGCAGCCGATGTCGAGGACTTTCTGGCCCGGCTTGAGCCTGAGTTTGCGGCAGAGCAGGTCGAGTTTGGCTGCCTGCGAATCGTCGAGGTTGTCGGCGTCGGCCCAGTAGCCGCACGAGTACATCAGATACTTGCCGAGCATGGCGGCGAAAAGGTCGTTGCCGGTGTCGTAGTGGGCCTTGCCGATCTCGAAGGCGTGCTGGCCGCGCTGCAGGTTGAGGTACTTGGCCTTGAGGTGGGCCAGCAGGGTGTCCAGGGTTTTCAGTTGCTCGTCCAGATGCGAGCCGAGAATGCGGGTAAAGAAACCGGGCAGGTCGTCGGCGTCCCACCAGCCGTCCATGTAGCTTTCGCCCAGACCCAGCGAACCGTGCGCGAACACGCGCGAATAAAGGCGTTCGTCATGCACCTTGAGATCGGTGGGTGCGTTGCCGTTGATGTGGATGTCGGCGTGTTTCAGCAGGTCTTCGGCGCGTGCCTTCAGCGAATCCTGACTCACGATACCTCCTCATGGCGGCTCTGGACCGTCGGTTGATGGTGGGAGAATGATCCTGTCATTCCTGCACGGGTCAGCCTGTGATCATATCGGGATTGGGCTCATTTTGTGTCCGTCCTGCCCAATACGCCGTACTCGATGGCGGTGCGGGTGTAGACCAGTTCGACGTTTGCCGCGCGTACCCGTTCGAGCAGGCGTGTGGCGTCGGCGTCGTCGAGCACGAATTCCACGACCACCGGCAATTTGCCGGCCAGCTCGAAAAAAGCCTCCTCTCGCAGCACGCCGTGGCGGCCGAAGCCGGCGATGGCGCGAAAGGCCGAGCCGCCGGCCAGGTGTTCGTGCCTGGCCAGTTCGAGCAGCCACTCGGACAGGAGCATGCCATCGTGGCGGGCATCGGTATGCATGAAAAAGCGCAGGCTGACGCCATGATGGACGGGAGTGCTGGAAGCGGTCATGAATGTCTCCTCAGGCGCGAAGCGCGAAACGGATCAGGGCGAATCCGATCAGGGTGGCGGCCAGCGTGCCGGCGACGTGCATGCCGACATGCGCCGCGAACCAGCCATATTGCTGGCGCAGCAGCAGTGTCACCGCTTCGGCGGAAAAAGTGGAAAACGTGGTCAGCCCACCCAGGAAGCCGGTGGTAATGAACAGCCGCCACTCGGGCGCGAGGCTCTGGTAGTGCGCAAACACGCCCAGCGCCAGGCCCATGAGAAAGCCGCCAAGCAGATTGGCGGCCAGCGTGCCC
>DASSBH010000230.1:0-3884 GCA_035698945.1 Oleiagrimonas sp. | reverse complement strand
CATCGCCGCCAGCGGTGCCATTGCGGGCGGCAAGGATGAGTCCGATGGCGCGCTGCATCTGACCTCGTTCGACCATGGCCTGGCCTGGTTGAAACTCGTGGCATCCGAATCCGGCACGATCACGCTTACCGGCAGCGCACGCTCGGGCAAGCTGGGCGACGCCACCCTGGCGCATATTCCGGTGCACCCGGCGGGAACGCCGGTCACGGCCGCGGAATACGGCAGTACCACGAGTGCAGGCGCGCAGGTTCCGGTCAGGGTGCCGGCCAATGCGGTGCCCGGCAGCGGCAGGATCAGCGTGCGCTTTGCACCGACGCTGGTGGGTGGCCTCGACGGAGTGTTCGACTACGCACGCAACGACGAGTGGAAGTATTGGGAGGCACGCTTGAGCCGCGCCATCCTGGCGTCCGATTACCAGCGGCTCAAGCCCGTGCTGGGCAAGTCCGTGGACTGGCCGCACTCGGGCAAGGTCATCACGACGGAACTGGAGGCAGCAGCGGATTTCCAGGCGCCCGACGGCGGCATGGTGTTCTGGATTCCGCGCAACCGGTTCGTCAGCAAATACCTGAGCGTGTATACCGCGCTGGTTTTCGACTGGTTCGAGGACGCCGGTCATGAACCACCACCGCTGGTGAGGGAACGGTTGTGGATCTACCTTCACGCGCAGATTCTCGGCGGGGGCGGTGCCGACAGGGCCGCACCGGTCTTGCGCGCGGGTGCGATGGCGGCACTGGCAATGTCGCCGAACGGGAACCTGCCCGATGGCGCGGTGGCCGGCATAGTGCCCGCACTGCCCAGGATGCGCCTGTTCGGGCAGGCTTTGCTGCTGGATGCGGCCGTGGCGAGCCATGATCGAGCCAGCGCCGACACCATCGCCAAGTCGCTTTTGAACCATGCCGAGGAATCGGCCGGCGAAATCTCGTTCAACCAGCATCGCGAGTTTGCCTACGCCGACATTCTGGCCACGCCGTTGCGGTCGAACTGCGCGATTCTCGATGCCTTGTCGCGTTACCACACGGCGTACGGCGACGAAAACCTGGTCGGTGCCGTGCCCCAGAAACTGATGCGCTGGGTGGCGGCGCAGCGCACGACGAGTGGCGACTGGCCCAACAGCCAGGAAAACGTCTTTTGCACCACCGCAACGACGCATTACGCCGACGCCTATGAGACGCCCGTGCATGCCTTGACCGGCACCCTCGAGCTGCCGGGACAAAAACCGGTCAGCACCACGTTTGCTTCGCGGGCCGCACCCGCGGTGAAGCTTGCCGGGCCAGCCGCCAAACCGGGCCAGCAGTTCGACGTGAAGCTCGCGCGTGGCGGCAAGGGGCGGCTTTATTACGGCGTGCAGGCGCACTACATGATGCCGCCCGGTGTCTTGCCGGCTGCCGATGCAGGCATGACCCTGTCGCGCGAGTATTTCGTCGAGGACGGCACGAAGTGGAATCGGGTGACGGCCAGGACGGTGTTGCATCGTGGCGACATCGTGCTGGTGGTGTTGACGGTCGATGCGCCGACGGAGCGTCATCACGTCGTGCTGTCCGACCCCTTGCCGGGCGCGTTCGAGGCGGTCAACCGCAATCTCGCCGGGGCGCCGGTGTTGTCGGCGAAAGCCAAGCTGCCGGGCATGACGACCTTGATGTTCACCGGTGGCGCCTGGCCCGACATGTCCATCGTGACGGGCGGTTTTTACCACCGCGAAACGGCGTTCGATGCGGTGCGCTTTTTCGCGGCCAACCTGCCGGCCGGACATTACCAGGTGATGTATTCGGCGCAGGTGATAGCACCGGGCACGTTCATGGCGCCGGCACCCATCATCAAGGAGATCTACCAGCCGGACGTGTTCGGCCGTGGCGTGACGAAACGCGTCGACGTGGCCATGCCGGGGAAGTGAGCCGATGTGGCGCAAGCGGGCTCGCTTGACAGGCGCCGCCGTGCTCGTGACGGCGGCCGCGGCATTGACCATCGTTACCTGGCAATCGCTGATGCCGTTGCCGGCCACGCTGCGCATGGGCGGACTGAGCGGCAAGACCGGCGCCACGCATGTCGTGGCTGCCGATGGCACGGCGCTCAACCTGAGCTTCGATACCCGCTTCAACCACGCCGACGTGTTGCCCGCGGTGGCCATGCCACTGTTGTTGCGCAAGGCATTCGTGGCGGCCGAGGATCATCGCTACTGGCAGCATGGCGGCGTCGATTGGCGCGCGCGCTTCGCCGCCATGTGGCAGAACCTGAAGGCCGGCCACATCGTGCGCGGCGCCAGCACCATCGGCGAGCAGGTCGCGCGCATCCTCGCGCCGCGGCCACGCACCTACTGGAGTCACTGGGTTGCCGGCTTCGACGCAGGTCGCCTGTTGCACCGATTCGGCCATGCACGAGTGCTGACGTTCTATCTCAACCAGGTGCCTTACGGTGCCAGGCGGCGCGGGGTTGCGCAGGCTGCGCGCTATTACTTCGGGCGAAACCTGCGTGCACTCGACCCGGCCGAGCAATTGGCGCTGGCCGTGATGGTACGCTCGCCGGTTGCCTATGATCCGCACCACCATCGGCAGGCCTTGCGTCAAGCCGTCAATCGGCTGGCCGGTCGCATGCTGGACGAGCATGTCATCACCGCGGCGCAGGCAGAAGCCATCCGCGCGGCACCCCTCCAGCCGGCGCGGCAAGCGCTTGCGGTCGAGGCGGGGCCGTTCGTGGTGTACGCACTCAAGCAGGCGCACAAACACGGGCTGGCCGGACCGGTCGTCCACACCACGCTCGCCCCAACGCTGGAAACCTTCGTGCAGCAGGTCTTGCGCCAGCGCGTGAAGGCGCTGGCCAACAGGGGCGTGCGCAATGGTGCGGCCATGGTGGTCGACAACGCGACCGGCGGGGTATTGGCCTGGGCCGTCGCGCCCAAGGGCAATGCCTATGCAATCGACCCGCTGGTGACGCCGCGGCAACCGGGCTCGGCGTTGAAGCCGTTCGTGTACGGACTGGCCATGGCGCGGCTCGGTTGGCAGGCCGATCACGTCATCATGGACACGCCGCTCGCCGAGCGCGTCGGCCAGGGCGTGCACCGCTACCGCAATTACTCGGGTCGGCATTACGGGCGGGTCAGCCTGCGCTACGCCCTGGCCAATTCGCTGAACATCCCGGCGGTGCGCACCGCCCAGGCCGTGGGTGTTCCGCAGATCATCGACGGGTTGCAGCGGTTCGGATTCACCACGTTTACGAAACCGTCCGACTATTACGGCCCGGCCATTGTGTTGGGCGATGGGTCGGTGACCTTGTTCGACATGGTGCAGGGCTATGCCAGCCTCGCCCGTCATGGCCGGTTCCTGCCACTGCATGTGCTCAAGGGCGTTCCGCAGCCGCCTCCGATGCAGGTGCTGCCAGGGAACGTGACCTCGATTCTGGCCAATATCCTTTCCGACCCCGACGCGCGCGCCGCCGAATTCGGTCCCTACAGCGTGCTTGACCTGCCCGAGCCCACGGCCGTCAAGACCGGAACGTCCAGCGATTATCATGACGTCTGGACGATGGGTTTCGCCAATCGCTATACGGTCGGCGTGTGGATGGGACGGCTGGACGGCAAGGCCACGGACTCGCTGACCGGATCCGCGGGGCCTGCACTCGTGCTGCGCCGGATTTTCGCGCATTTGCGCTCGTCGGCACCCTACGCCGGCTTGTGGCAAAGCCCCGCGTTACGTGCCATCGAAACCTGCGAATGGATTGGTCCGCCGCCATGCGTGCGGCGCACGGAGTGGTACCTGCCGACCGGCACCGAAGTACATCGGAAGAAGGTGCCCGCACAAGCCGAACCCGAAATTGCGCAACCTTTGCAGGGGGAGGTGCTTGCCATCGACCCGCGCATGCCGCGTGCGTCGCAACGCTTGCATTTCATGCTG
>DASSBH010000229.1:0-8149 GCA_035698945.1 Oleiagrimonas sp. | reverse complement strand
ACACCCCGCCGGTGGTCAGCTGATTGAACAAGGTGGATTTGCCGGCATTGGTATAGCCCACCAGCGCCACCCTCGGCACGGTGTTGCGCAGACGCGCCCGACGCTGCTGATTGCGCTGGGTTTGCACTTTTTCCAGCCGCCGGGTGAGCTGCCTGACGCGGATGCCGAGCAGGCGGCGATCGGTTTCCAGCTGGGTTTCGCCAGGGCCGCGCAGGCCGATGCTGCCGCCGCGCTGGCGCTCCAGATGGGTCCAGCCGCGTACCAGACGTGTGGACAGATGCCGAAGCTGCGCCAGCTCCACTTCCAGCTTGCCTTCGTGGGAACGCGCGCGCTGCGAGAAGATGTCGAGGATCAGGCCGGCGCGGTCGATCACGCGCACGCCCAGGAGCTGCTCCAGGTTGCGCTCCTGCACGGGACTCAGCAGGTGATCGACCAGCACCAGGTCGGCGCCGGTGGCGCGCACGCACTCGGCCACTTCCTCGGCCTTGCCGCTGCCGATGTAATAGCGCGGATTGGGCTCGGCCACACGCGCACTGATGCGCTCCAGCACTTCGGCGCCCGCCGATGTCGCCAGGTCGGCAAACTCTTCGGCACGGCGCGCGGGATCGCCGGCATGGCGCGAGTGCGGCAATACCAGGATGGCGCGCTCGCCTTTTTGCTTTCGATCAAACAGCGTACTGATTCCCGACGGCAAGGTTCACGCCCCACCATGGGGCGGACAGGGTGATTTTACCGCCTGAAAGCCTGAATCGGGTCAGGCCGTCTCCGCTTCATTCCGGTTGGCCTGGCCGTCGTGGTGGCCCGTCTCGTGGCCGCTCATGCGCACGTTGCGTGATGGCACCACGGTGGAAATGGCGTGCTTGTAGACCATCTGGCTGACCTGGTTGCGCAGCAACACCACGAACTGGTCGAACGACTCGATGGTGCCCTGCAGCTTGATGCCGTTGACCAGATAGATGGCCACCGGCACGCGCTCGCGGCGCAGTGCATTCAGGAAAGGATCTTGCAGCGATTGCCCTTTGGACATGATTGTTCTTGCTCCTGGCAAAGCTTCAGCCTGCGAAGGCCGGCTCGATAAAACCCCACAACGACGGCCGGAAAATGGATGCCATCCATGCTTCGGATCGCATCCCGGCCCAATTGACTCGCCCAGCCCCCATGGAGCGAGTCCCCACGATTGAGCTTAACGGTTTTTAAATCACACGCAAATACCGGTGGGGGCTCCATTTGTGAACCAGTCCACGGCACGCATGACTTCATCACGAGTTTGCGTCAGCCCCGGCTCAAACCAGCGGGCGTCCAGCTCGCCGCGCAGCCAGGTGATCTGGCGTTTGGCCAGTTGCCGCGTGGCGGCAAGGGCGCGCTGGCGAAAGGTTTTCGCGTCGATACTTCCATCTAGATAATTCCAGGCCTGACGATAACCGACGGCACGCATGGCAGGCACGTCCGGCCCGAGATCCCCGCGCTCGCGCAACCGTCGCACTTCGTCCAGAAATCCGGCCTCGAGCATGGCATCGAAACGAAGGGCGATTTGCGCATGCAGATCGGCGCGACCATTCGGCACCAACGCCAGCTTGAGTACACGAAACGGAAAACGCGCACGCTCCGCGCGTTTCTGCTGTTCGCTCAACGGCTGCCCGCCACCGAGCTCGATGACTTCCAGCGCACGCTGGATGCGTTGCGCGTCGCGCGGCCGGATGCGCGACGCGGCCACCGGATCCAGTTGCGCCAGACGCGCATGCAGTGCCGGCCAGCCTTGCTGTTCCGCCTCGGCCGTCAAGCGCCGGCGAATCTCCGCATCCGCCGCCGGCAACGGCGACAAACCCTGCTGCAGGGCACGGAAATACAATCCCGTGCCGCCCACCAGCAGCGGTATCCGCTGCCTGGTCACGGCTGCCCGCATGGCCTCCATGGCATCAAGGCTGAAATCGGCCGCCGAATAGGCGTCGGCCGGATCGCGGATGTCGATCAGCCGGTGCGGATGGCGCGCCAGCATGGCGGCATCCGGCTTGGCCGTGCCGATGTCCATGCCACGGTAGACCAGGGCCGAATCCACGCTGAGAAGCTCCACGCCGAAATGATCGGCCAGATGGCAGGCCAGCGCCGTCTTGCCCGAGGCGGTCGGGCCCATGAGGAAAATGGCGAGGGGACGTGTGTCGACGCTCATGGGCTCATTGTATGGGGTGCGCGTGCCTTATAATCGGCAGGTTCGACTGGAGAAGTTTCATGCCGCAAATGATGAAGGCGCTGGTCAAGCGCGAAGCAGCCGTTGGTATCTGGATGGAGCAGGTGCCGGTGCCGGAAATCGGCCCCAACGAAGTGCTGATCAAGGTGGACAAGACCGCCATCTGCGGCACCGACCTGCACATCTACAAGTGGGACGAGTGGAGTCAGCGCACCATCAAGCCCGGTCTGGTGATCGGTCACGAGTTCGTCGGTCGCATCGTCGAGCTCGGTTCGGCGGTCGAGAATTACCACGTCGGCGACCGCGTCTCGGCGGAAGGCCACGTGGTCTGCGGCCATTGCCGCAACTGTCGCGCCGGCCGTCCGCACCTGTGCCCGCATACGGTCGGCATCGGCGTCAATCGCAACGGCGCGTTTGCCGAGTACGTGGCCGTGCCCGCCACCAACCTGTGGCCCATCCCCGATTCGATCCCCTCGGAGCTGGCCGCCTTTTTCGATCCTTACGGCAATGCCGCCCACTGCGCGCTGGAGTTCGACATGGTCGGCGAGGACGTGCTGATCACCGGCGCCGGCCCGATCGGCATCATCGCCGCCGGCATCGCCAAGCACGTGGGCGCGCGCAACGTGGTGGTCACCGACGTCAACGACTACCGCTTGAAACTGGCCGCCGAGATGGGCGCCACGCGTGTCGTCAACGTTTCCAAGCAGCGCCTCAAGGACGTGGTGTCGGATCTGCACATGGAAGGTTTCGACGTGGGCCTGGAGATGAGCGGCAACCCGCACGCCTTCAACGACATGCTGCATTGCATGTACCACGGCGGCAAGATCGCCCTGCTCGGCCTGCTGCCTTCGGGCGCCGGCATCGACTGGGACAAGGTGATCTTCAAGGGACTCACCCTGCAAGGCATCTACGGCCGGCGCATGTTCGAGACCTGGTACAAGATGACGCAGATGGTGCAGACCGGCTTTCCGCTGGGCAAGGTGCTGACCCACCAGATTGCCATCGACGATTTCCAGACCGGTTTCGATTTGATGGCGTCCGGGCAGTGCGGCAAGGTGGTCTGCAGCTGGTGAACGACGAAGCGCCAAAACCCGCCGACCCGGAGCCGCGCCGGCGCATGCGCTGGCTGCGTCGCGAAGCGATCAGTCTTGGCGATTTCGTGGTGCAGATCTTCGCCGTCGTGGTCGGCATCCTGCTGGCGCTGTTCATCAACAATCGGGTCACAGAGCATCAGCAACAAAGCGCGGTCGACGACGCCATGCATTCGATCCGCGCGGAACTTGTCGCCAACCGGGACGCGCTGCACAAGAGTGTCGCCTACCTGTATCGGCGGGTGGCGCGCATGCAGAAGGCGCCGGAGAACCAGAACCAACCGCCGCGTCCGTGCTATCTGTGGAGTCAATGGGGCGGAACCGGCGCCGTGAACCTGACCGATGCCGCCTACCAGACCGCGATCACCACGCAAGCGTTGTCGCACATGCCCTTCGAGCAGGCGCAACAGATTGCGCAGGTCTACGGCAAGCAGCGCATTGCCAGGAAATCGTTCTGGCTCATTCGCACCAATATCCTGATCGCGGGTCCGCACCCACTGAGCTTGTGCGCTTCCGCGATCAGGAGTTTCGCTGCCAACGAACGCAATCTCGCCGGCGCCTATGTCCCCTTGATAGGGCCGGACAAAGTGGAGTGGCCCGCGCCCCCATCCCATCCGACGAAATCGAAAACCTTGAAGTGAGATCCGCCATGACTTACGCCGCACAAGACCGCTACACCACCGAACTGGATGCCATCCGCGAGCAGGGCCTGTACAAGGACGAGCGCATCATCACCTCGCCGCAATCGGCCGAGATCACCCTCGCCGATGGCCGCAAGGTGCTGAACTTCTGCGCCAACAACTATCTCGGCCTGGCCGACTCTCCGCGTCTGATCGAGGCAGCGAAAAAGGCGCTGGATACGCACGGCTTCGGCATGGCCTCGGTGCGCTTCATCTGTGGCACCCAGGATCTGCACAAGGAGTTGGAGGCGAAAATATCCCGCTTCTTCGGCACCGACGACACCATCCTCTACGCCGCCTGCTTCGATGCCAATGGCGGTCTCTACGAGCCGCTGCTCGGCGAAGAGGACGCCATCATTTCCGATGCGCTGAACCACGCCTCCATCATCGACGGCGTGCGCCTGTGCAAGGCCAAGCGCTTCCGTTACGCCAACGGCGACATGGCCGACCTCGAAAAGCAACTGCAGGCCGCCGATGCCGCCGGCGCGCGCACCAAGCTGATTTCGTCGGACGGCGTGTTCTCGATGGACGGCGTGGTCGCGCCGCTGGACAAGATCACTGCGCTCGCGGAAAAGTACAACGCCATGGTGCACATCGACGAATGCCACGCCACCGGCTTTCTCGGCGCCAGCGGACGCGGTTCGGCCGAAGTCCATGGCGTGATGGACAAGATCGACATCTTCACCGGCACGCTGGGCAAGGCGCTCGGCGGCGCACTCGGCGGCTTCACCACCGGCCACAGCGAAGTCATCGCGATGCTTCGCCAGCGCTCGCGTCCGTACCTGTTTTCCAACTCGCTGGCGCCGCACATCGTGGCTGCGGCCATCGAGGTGTTCGACATGCTGGCAGGCGCCGACGAACTGCGTTGCACGCTGGCCGACAACACGAAGTATTTCCGCGAGCGCATGACTGCCGCCGGCTTTGACATCAAGCCCGGCAACCATCCCATCGTGCCGGTGATGATTTATGACGCCCCCAAGGCCCAAGCCATGGCCAATGCGCTGCTGGACGAAGGCATCTATGTCACCGGTTTCTTTTTCCCGGTGGTGCCCAAGGGCCAGGCCCGTATCCGCACGCAGATGAGCGCGGCGCACACGCGCGAGCATCTGGACAAAGCCATTGAGGCCTTCACCCGCATCGGCAAGCAGGTCGGGGTTCTGTAAAAGCTGCGCGCCATCTTGATGACCGGGCCGTACAAAAAGTTTTTTTTGACACGGATTTACGCGGATAAATACGGATGAGGCGGCATGCTTTATCCGTGTAGATCCGTGTCCGAAAAAATCCTTCCAATCGCCTGCCCTGCAGACGAATAAAAGAAAACCCCGCCAAAGCGGGGTTTTCTTTTGGCTTCATGCCGTCGGCATTACATGCCGTTGCTGTCATCCTGCTGTTGGCCACCGGTGGTGGACTGATCCACCTGCAGCTCGGTACGACGGTTGCGGGCACGGCCTTCCTTGGTGTCGTTGCTGGCCACCGGATCGTTCTCGCCATGACCCACCGGGCCTTCCAGACGGCTGGCGTCGATGCCGTGCGAGGTCAGGTAGTTGTACACGATCTGCGCACGACGCTCCGACAGGCTCTGGTTGTAGGCATCGCTGCCGATGGAGTCGGTGTAACCGGCCACCATCACCTTCACCTGCGGATAACGCTGCAGCGTATCCACTGCCTGCTGCAGGATGGCCATCGAATCCGAGGTCGGCTCCTTCAGGGTGGGACCGATGTTGGTCTCGCCCTTGCTCGGACGGTCGAACTTGAAGTTCACGCCGCGCAGGTCGATGACCACCTTCTGCGGACAACCATCCGGACCCACCAGGGAACCGGCGGCCGTGTTCGGACACTGGTCGTTGCAGTTGTTGACGTTGTCGTGGTCGTCGTCCAACTGGTCGCAGGTCGGCGGCGGCGGAGGTGGCGGCGCGGCCGGAGCCGGCGGCGGCGGCGGGGCCGGCGGATTGCCAAAGCGCGAGAGCAGCTGAATGCCGAGCAGAATATCGCCATAGCCGCTCTGACTGGGCTGCGTCTTGTCGTCCCAGTCGTAACGATAGGCCGCCTCAACACGGAAATCGGAACTGTCGGAAATGGTCTTGGACAAACCCACGCCCAGCTCCGCAGCTGGCGCCCAGCCATGGTCAACGGCATTTACATGGTAGCTGTCCATCAGGCCAACCAGCGCGTACGGACGCCACGCGTTCCAATCACCACCGTAAAAACGTGCTGCCACACCTAAATTGTTACTGGTCCAACCGCCGTTATTGGCTGCGTCAAACCCGTTCCGCCCGATGTGATCAAAGAAAAAATCGATCGAGGCATTGCTGGAAATAAAGCGCCCAAAACTCAGCCCATATAGCAAGCCATTGGGGCCTGCATGGCGATCACTGTCGCTATGGTAAAAGCTGGCAGCTGGCCCGATATACCAACGGTCGTCATAGCCATTGGGCCAGACGCTGGCACTGGACATGCTGCTGTCCTGAGACATGCTGCTGTCCTGGGAGTACATGGCGTCGTTGTTCTGGGTGTCCTGGGCATGAGCCGCGACAACGCCGCCTCCCAAAGCCAGGGCAATCAGCAAACATAAGCCCTTACGTTTCATCTGCGAGTCTCCTCTCTTGTGACCAGTGATATCCGCTCCACCCCTGACAGACATGCATGAAAAAAGCCGTTTCATGTATCCGGCAGGCTCCGGATTTCTCCGCAACCGGCGAATGCCAGTTTAGCAAAAAACAAACAATTCAACGGCTTTTGTCATTGGCCATTCATGCGCTGGTCACGCAATCATTCAGGTTGCAAGCAGGCTCATGAAATCTGAAATGGGCATGGCATCGAACTTTTGAGTATCGGCGCAGGCAGCCAGAATTGCCTCCACCCGATGCACCGGCAAATGACCGCGCAGCGCCTTTTCGAACTTGGCAAGCAATACCGGAATGCCCTCGTCGCGACGCTTGCGATGGCCGATCGGATAATCGATGGAAACCTTGTCGGTATGGCTGCCGTCGGCAAAGAAAATCTGAACGGCGTTGCCGATGTAACGCTTGTCCGGATCAAAATAGTCCTTGGTGAACTGCGGGTTTTCCTTCACTTCCATCTTGTCGCGCAGGGCGTCGATGCGCGGATCGGCGGCCACCTCGTCACTGTAATCGTCGGCCACCAGACGACCGAAGATGAGCGGCACGGCTACCATGTACTGGATGCAATGGTCGCGATCGGCGTAGTTGGCCAACGGGCCGGTCTTGTCGATGATGCGGCAGCCCGCTTCCTGGGTTTCAATGACGATCTTTTCGACCTGGTCCAGCTTGCCGGCCACCTGCTCGTGCAGCTGCATGGCGCATTCGACGGCGGTCTGGGCATGGAATTCGGCCGGGAAACTGATCTTGAACAGCACGTTTTCCATCACGTAGCTGCCGAACGCACGCTCGAACTCGAACGGCTTGCCCCCAAAGGCGACGTCGTAAAAACCCCAGGTCTTGGCGCTCAGCGCCGAGGGATAACCGACCACGCCCTTGTCCACGGCATTGAGCGCGTGGGTGACGGCGCGACGGCAGGCATCGCCGGCGGCCCAGCTCTTGCGCGGCCCGGTGTTGGGCGCGTGGCGATAGGTGCGCAGCGCACCGTTGTCGATCCAGCTGTGCGAGACGGCGGCGGTAATGGCGTCCTTGTCACCACCGAACATCTGCGTGGTCACGGCGGTGGACGCCAGACGCACCAGGATCACGTGATCCTGGCCGACGCGATTGAAGCTGTTCTTGAGCGCGTAGCAGCCCTGGATCTCGTGCGCCTTGATGGCGGCGGTGAGCACGTCGCGCACGGTCGGCCCGATGCCGCCTTCACGCCTGGCCTTGCGACCGAGGTAATCGGCCACGGAGAGTATCGCGCCAAGGTTGTCCGACGGATGACCCCACTCGGCGGCAAGCCAGGTGTCGTTGAAATCCAGCCAGCGGATCTGGGTGCCGATGGCGAAAGCGCCCTGCACCGGATCGAGCTCGTGGCTGGTGCCGGGAACGCGCGTGCCGCCGGGCAAGGTCGCACCGGGCACGATCGGGCCCAGGTGCTTGACGCATTCGGGAAACTTCATCGCCAGCATGGCGCAGCCCAGCGCGTCCAGCAGCATATAGCGCGCGGTGTCGTAGGCCTCCTTCGAGTCGATGCGGTAGTCGACCACATAGTCGGCGATGTCGCGCATCGGCTGATCGGGATCGGGA
>DASSBH010000228.1:0-23066 GCA_035698945.1 Oleiagrimonas sp. | reverse complement strand
AAGGACGTCCCCGCCGAGCTGGAAACGCCCTTCACGCTGGGTGCGGTGCTGACCCGCGCCGACGCGTCCGATGCCTTCGTCAGTACGCAATACGAGCAGCTGGGCGATCTGCCGTTGGGCGCACGCGTGGGTACGTCCTCGTTGCGTCGGCAGGCGCAGCTGCGCGCGTTGCGTCCCGACCTGGAACTTGTCGACGTGCGCGGCAACGTGAATACGCGTCTGTCCAAGCTCGAACGCGGCGACTACGACGCCATCGTGCTGGCCTGCGCAGGTCTGGAACGCCTCGGCCTCGGCAAGCACATCCGCTCGCGCCTGACCGCTCCGCACTGGCTGCCGGCGCCGGGCCAGGCAGCGATTGCGGTGGAAATGCGTGCCGACGATGCCGTCACGGCCGACTATCTGGCCGTGCTGGACGATGCCGACACCCACCTTACCGTGCGTGCCGAACGCGCCATGAACCAGACCCTGGGTGGCAGCTGCACCGTGCCGGTAGGCGCGTGGTGTGAACGTACCGGAGATCATCTGGATCTTCGCGGCCTGGTCGGCGATACCCTCAGCGGTCGCATCCTGCACGCCCACGCCCAGGGCGTCTTCGACCAACCCGAAGCGCTCGGCCGGGAAGTGGCGCAACGCCTGCTGGATCAAGGCGCGGAAGCGTTTCTGCAACCCCACGCCTGATCCATCGCGACACTCCTGTGCGGGCACTGCCCGCCGTGGGTATGGGCCTGGACAGGGTTGCCTGTTTTTGACACGGATCAACACCGATAGACACGGATACAGACAAGCGCATTTTGATCCGTGTCCAAAACATTCCCGACAAACCTCATGGCCGCATGACGTTCGATGGTTGTGACCCGCGAACCATCAACCGCGTCACTGCCCCGGCGCTGCCACCCGCGCCAACGCCCACACATCCACCCGCGCCACGCCGGCACGACGCAGTACCCTTGCGCATTCACCCAGAGTGGCGCCGGTGGTCAGCACGTCGTCGAACAAGGCCACGTGGTCGGGTAACGCCACGTCTTGGCGGATGCCGAACGCGCCGCGCACGTTGCGCCGTCGGGCCACGGCATCCAGGGTGCTTTGCGCGCGGGTGGCGCGTTGGCGCTTGAGACAGTCGTCGAGCAACGGCAAGTGCATCTGTCGGGCGATCCGGCGCGCCAGTTCGAGTGTCTGGTCGTAGCCGCGCTGGCGCAGACGGGCATGGTGCAGAGGCACCGGCACGATGGCCTCAGGCAATTCCGGCGGCGGACGTTCCCGCCACAAGGCGGCAAGCGTGCGGCCGGCGGCCAGATGGGCGGAAAACTTGTAGCGCGTTTCCAGCCGATCCAGCGGCCAGCCGTAGCGAAACGGCACCCAGGCCGCCTGCCATGGCGGCGCATGTGCGAGACAACGCCCGCACAACGCCGCCGGCTGCGCCAGCGGCAAGGCGCAACGCGCGCAGCAGCAGGTGTTGCGCGGCAAATCGGCCAGGCAGCCGGCGCACACATCCAGTCCGGGCATGCCGCGCGTGCCGCACAACAGGCAATGCGATGGCCATGTCGGGCCGACGCGCCGGATGATCGTCCATGGTTTGCATGACATGCCCATAGCCTGACGCCATCGACATGTCGGCTCTGTCGGCCGATGCCGATACATGTTGTCAGGCAATGTGCCGTCAACAAATGGCATCACATCATGTTGACAAGAAATCCGACCAATTCCACACTCGTCCACTGAATCTCCCCGTGGAGGCCCCATGACCCACACCCCCCGACACTCATGGACGCGTGCGCAGGTGCTCGCCCTGTTCGACCTGCCGTTCAACGACCTGCTGGCGCGCGCGCATGCCGTGCATGCCGAGCATCACGACGCCAACGCGGTGCAAATGTCCACGCTGCTGTCGATCAAGACCGGCGGCTGCCCCGAGGATTGTGCGTACTGTCCGCAGGCGCAGCGTTACCACACCGGTGTGCAGGCGCAAAAACTGATGAGCGTGGAGGCCGTGCTGGAGCAGGCGCGTGCGGCCAAGGCCGCCGGCGCCAGTCGCTTCTGCATGGGCGCGGCGTGGCGCGGGCCCAAGGATCGCGACATTCCCAAGGTGGCGGCCATCGTGCGCGCGGTGAAGGATCTGGGCATGGAAACCTGCGCCACGCTGGGCATGCTCGAAGACGGCCAGGCCGAGTCGTTGCGCGAAGCAGGGCTGGATTACTACAACCACAATCTCGACACCGCGCCGGAACACTACGGCGAAATCATCCACACCCGCGAATACCAGGATCGCCTGGACACGCTGGAACGCGTGCGCGGTGCGGGTCTGAAAACCTGCTGCGGCGGCATCGTCGGCCTCGGCGAAACACGCGAAGAGCGCGCCGGCTTGCTGGAAACCCTGGCCAACCTGCCCGAGCCGCCCGAGTCGGTGCCGATCAACCAGCTGGTGCAGGTGCCCGGCACGCCGCTCGATGGTACGGAAAAGCTTGATCCGTTCGAATTCGTGCGCACCATCGCCGTGGCGCGCATCCTGATGCCGGCCTCGATGGTGCGCCTGTCCGCCGGCCGCCGCGAGATGGACGACGCCGTGCAGGCGCTGTGCTTCTTCGCCGGCGCCAACTCCATCTTCATGGGCGACAAGCTGCTCACCACCGGCAACCCCGACGTCGAGCACGACCGCCGCCTGCTGGAGCGGCTCGATCTCAAGCCGCTGGAAGTCGTGCACGAAGCGGATACCGTGCACGCCGACATCCTCGAACCCGCCATGTAGGAGCCTGCCTGCAGGCGATTGTTTGATCCTGCCGCAGCATCGGGCAATCGCCTGCAGGCAGGCTCCTACACAGGTGGAATATGGGAATTTGGCGATGAACCGTCCCGACCTGCTCCAGCGCATGGCTGCCGCTTCCCGGCAGCGTGAGCGCGACGGATTGCATCGGCAATCGATCACCCTCGACGACTTCGACGGCGTGCATGGCCGTATGGACGGCCAAACCGTCACCAGTTTCTGCAGCAACGATTACCTCGGTCTTGCGCATCATCCGGCCATCATCCGTGCGCTGCAGGCTGCCGCCGCGCAATGCGGCGTCGGCAGCACCGGCTCGCACCTCATCAGCGGACACCGGCGCGAACACGCGCAACTGGAAGAAGACCTGGCCGACTGGACTGGACGCGAGCGCGCACTGGTGTTTTCCAGCGGCATGATGGCCAACCTCGGCGTGATGCAGGCGCTGCTCGCGCGCGGCGACGCCTGTGTGCAGGACAAGCTCAACCACGCCAGCCTGATCGACGCCGCGCGTACCGTCGGCGCCACGCTCAAACGCTATCCGCATGCCGACGCCCAGGCCGCGGCGCGGCAACTGGCCACGACCGGCGAAGCCGCTACGCTGATCGCCACCGACGGCGTCTTCAGCATGGACGGCGACATCGCGCCCCTCGCCGAACTGGCGGCGCTGGCCGCACGCGAACATGCCACGCTGATGGTCGACGACGCGCACGGCCTCGGCGTGGTCGGCCCCGACGGCAGCGGCAGCGTGCGCGCCGCCGGCCTGACCCAGGACGACGTGCCGGTGCTGATGGGCACACTGGGCAAGGCGCTCGGCTGCCACGGCGCCTTCGTCGCCGGTTCGGCATCGCTGATCGACGGTCTCGTGCAGTTCGCGCGCAGCTACATCTACACCACCGCCCTGCCACCGGCCTTGGCCGCTGCTGCCCGAACCGCTGTGGCTGTCGCCCGCCATGATTCGGAACGGCGCGACAAACTCACCACGCTGATTGACCGCTTTCGCCATGGCGCTGTCCAGCTCGGCCTGCCGGTCATGCCTTCCTCGACACCGATCCAGCCGCTCCTGCTCGGCGACAGCGTACGCGCCATGGCCGCACAGAGTCTGCTGGCCGAGGCCGGCTTCCTCGTCGTCGCCATCCGCCCGCCGACCGTTCCCGCCAACCGGGCGCGCCTGCGCATCACGCTGTCGGCCAGTCATGCCGATGACGATGTCGATCGGTTGCTCGATGCCTTGGCCGCCGTATCCAAACGCATCCTCCCTCTGTAGGAGCGAGCCTGCTCGCGATGGTTGTGCCTGATGCGTCTGAAAAAATTCCATCGCGAGCAGGCTCGCTCCTACCCCTTGCAAGGGCGGCGACGAAGACCACATGGCCGAAGCTTCGAACAGGCTCGCGGTACAATAGACAGCTTATGTCCAAGCTCTACATCGAAACCCATGGCCACGGCGATTCGCACATCGTGCTGATCCATGGCTGGGCCATGCATGGCGGCGTGTTTGCGCCGTTGACCGAGGCCCTGGCCGAGCGCGCCACCGTGCACGTGGTGGATCTGCCCGGCCACGGCCACTCGCGCGATTCGCGCCTGCCGCTGACCGTGCCCGCCTGCGCCGACGCCATTGCCGAAGCCACGCCATCCGCCATCTGGCTGGGCTGGTCGCTGGGCGGTCTGGTCGCGCTGGCCGGAGCGCTGGAGCACCCGCGACACGTGAAAGCGCTGGCCATGGTGTGCGCCTCGCCCTGCTTCGTGCGTCAGCCGGACTGGAAGTACGGCATGGCGCCGGAAGTGTTCGCCAGTTTCGGCAGCGAACTGGACACCGATTACCACGGTACGCTAGATCGCTTTCTGGCGTTGGAAGCCATGGGCAGCGAGCATGCGCGCGAGGAAATGCGCCGCTTGCGCGCCGACCTGTTCACGCGCGGCGAGCCGGACAAGCGCGTGCTGCGCGAGGGGCTGGACGTGCTCGATCACACCGATTTACGCGATCGTCTTCCCGAACTCGCGCAGCCCAGCGCCTGGATCGCCGGCGCGCGCGACCGCCTGATTCCGTGGCAGGCCATGCAATGGAGCGCCGAGGCATCGGGCGGCACGTTCACGCGCATCGACCACGCCGGGCATGCGCCCTTTATCGGCTTCGTCGATCAGGTCGTCGCCGCGCTCGATCCACTCTTCGACCATGCCGACAGCGGCAGGAAACAGGCATGAGCGATTTCCGACTCGATCACCGCCAGGTGCGCCATGCCTTCGGCCGCGCCGCCGCCAGCTACGAGAAGCATGACGTCCTGCAGCGCGAGGTGCAGCAGGATCTGCTTTCGCGTCTGGACTTCTATCTGGAAAAGCCCGCGCGCGTGCTCGACCTCGGTGCCGGCACCGGTCGCGGCGCTGCGTTTTTGAAAAACCGTTACCCCAAGGCCGAAGTCATCGCCATGGATCTGGCCCTGCCGATGCTGCGCGAGGCAAAGCAGCACAGCCGCCTGTTGCGCCCGTTCGCGCGCGTGGCGGGCGATGCCGTGCAGCTGCCGCTGGCCGACCACAGCATCGACCTGCTGCATTCCAACCTGTGCTTCCAGTGGTGCGACGATCTCGCGCGGCTGTTCAACGAATGCGTGCGCGTGCTCAAGCCCGGCGGCTTCCTGGTGTTTTCCACCCTCGGCCCCGACACCCTGCGCGAACTGCGCGCCGCCTGGGCCAGCGACGGCGGCACGCCGCACGTCGCGCGTTTCCTGGACATGCACGATGTCGGCGACGCCGTGCTCGCCGCCGGCCTGCGCGACCCGGTGCTGGACGTGATGCGCATCACCATGACCTACGACAAGCCGCAGGCCGTGCTGCGCGACCTGAAAGGCCTCGGCGCCACCAACGCCGATGCCAGGCGCGTACGCGGCCTGACCGGTCGCGCGCGCTTTCGGCACATGCTGGACGCCTACGAAAACCTGCGCGTGAACGGCACCATTCCGGCCACCTGGGAAGTGGTCACGGCGCATGCCTGGGGGCCGCCGCCAGGGCAACCGCGACGCCTGCCGATGGGCGGCGAGATGGCCAGTTTTTCGATTGACCAGTTGCGTGGATCGCACCGCCAGCGCTGACGTCGACGTCGCAGCATCCGACGTAGGTCGGGGCATTGATCGTCGGGCAATGCCCGACCTACGTGGTCATGGCTGTTCGCAATTCATCAGCCAGAATGTGGCCAATGGACATGCAAGCGGCGCATCAGCGCGCGCGCGTCGGGCGGCGCGCGGACTTTGGCGTCGTTGTCGAAATAACAATAGATATCGCGCGACTTGCGCGGCGGCGGTTTCGCTTTCGAAACGCGGCGCGCGCCGCTCGGCTGCATGCCCCGGCTCCAGGCTTGAATACGCCGCGCCCAGTCGTCCAGTGCCGCATCGCCGTAGCCGCTGGCGTACAGCTCCTCGTCGCCATGCAGGCGCAGGTACATGAAGCCGGCGGTGACGTCTTCCAGCAGCGGCCATTTGCCGGCCGTATCGGCCACCACCAGCGCCACGCCATGACGCCGCAGCATCGCGATGAAAGCGGTATCGCGGAAACTTTCGTGGCGTATCTCCACGGCGTGACGCAGACGCCGGTTGCGATCGATCGCCAGGCGCGCGCGGCCCTTGACGTGGTAGTCGCGGCGCAGCGCCAGCTTCCGCGCCTGCTCCAGATCGCGCGGCAGCATGTCCAGGAAACGCTCGAAAGGCTCGCGGTCGAACCGCATGCCGGGCGGAAACTGCCACAGGATCGGCCCCAGCTTGTCGCGCAGATCGAAAAGCCCCGAAGCGAAAAAATTGGCCATGGCGGTGTCGATGTCGCGCAGACGCAGAATGTGCGTGATGTAGCGCGGCGCTTTCACCGCGAACACGAAGCCCGGCGGCGTCTGCTCACGCCAGCGCGCATAGCTTTTCGGGCGCTGCAGTGCATAGAACGAACCGTTCAGCTCGATGCTGGGGAACTGGCGCGAGGCATATTCCAGTTCCGCACGCTGCGGCAGATCGTCCGGATAAAACCGCCCGCGCCACGGCTTGTAGCGCCAGCCGGAAATGCCGATATGCAGCATGGCCACGAAGCACCTGTCCGATGGATACAGGCTCCATGCAAGCATCCGCGCGATGACGTGCGGGTGAATCGCGCATGCCGGCGGTCGATGCAGTCAAGTCATCCCGCGCACTCGGCATGCCGAAAGCAACCTGTCAGGTGGTCGTTGACCATGCCGGTCGCCTGCATGTGCGCGTAGCAGACCGTGGAACCGACGAACTTGAAGCCGCGCTTTTTCATGTCGCGGCTCATGCGGTCGGACACCGGCGTGGTGGCGGGCACCATGGCCGGGGTTTTCCAATGGTTGACGAGCGGTTTGCCGTCGACGAAGGACCACAAATAGCCGTCCAGACTGCCATCTTCCCGGATCACGTCGAGCGTCACCCGGGCGTTGTCGCGCATGGCCCATACCTTGCGCCGGTTGCGGATGATGCCGGGGTCGACGAGCAGTTTTTCCAGTTCGCGGTCGTCCATGGCGGCGATACGCTCGATGTCGAAATCATGGAACACCTTGCGGTAATGAGCGCGCTTGTCCAGCACGGTGCGCCACGACAGGCCGGCCTGCGCGCCTTCCAGGCACAGGAACTCGAACAGTGTCCGGTCGTCGTGCAACGGCACGCCCCACTCGGTGTCGTGATACTCGCGCATCGGTGCATGCTCGGTGTCGGCCCAGGCACAGCGTTTCATGTGGCATCGCATCCGCAAACAAAGATCACAGGCTAGCACTCGCCAGGGCGCGGTTCGAAGTGCCATCATGCGCGCTCCCCCGTTGCACGACCCGACTGCATGAACCACGCCGCTTCCCGTCGTTCCGCCCTGCTGGCGCTGGTCGTCCTGGTGCTGGTGTGGGCCTACAGTTGGGTGGTGATGAAGCAGGTGCTGCGCTACGCCGGTCCGTTCGATTTTGCCGCGTTGCGCTACCTCGGCGGCGCGGCGGTGCTGTTCGTGCTGCTTCTGGCGCGACGCCAGTCGCTGAAGCCGCCGCCGCTCAAACTCACCATCGTGATCGGCCTGTGCCAGACCACGGCGTTCCAGGCGCTGACACAGTGGGCGCTGGTCACGGGCGGCGCCGGGCATGTGTCGCTGCTGGCCTACACGATGCCGTTCTGGGTGGTGCTGCTGGCGTGGTGGCTGTTGCACGAACGCCCGACATCACGGCAGTGGCTGGGTCTGGCATTGGCCGCCGGCGGACTGGCATGCGTGATGGAGCCTTGGCACGGGCTTGGCGACCTGCACGGCGCACTGCTGGCGGTGGCGGGCGGCGTGGCGTGGGCGCTGGGCACGGTATTCAGCAAGCGCATGTTCCAGCGGCATGCTCCATCGCCCCTGGCCTTCACGGCCTGGCAGATGTTGTTCGGCGCGCTGGCATTGGGCGTGATCGCGTTGGCCGTGCCTTCGCGACCGATCGCGTGGACGCCGGCGTTCATCTACGGGCTGGCGTATTCGGTCGTGCTGGCGTCCAGCCTCGCCTGGCTGCTGTGGCTGTTCGTGGTCAAGAACCTGCCGGCCACGGTCGCCGGCCTGTCCAGCCTGGCGGTGCCGGTGACGGCGGTCTTGCTGGCCTGGGCGATCCTGCACGAGCGTCCCGATGGCACGGAGGCCGTCGGCATCGTGCTGATCGTGCTCGGCCTTCTCGCCGTCAGTGGCATCGGTCGTCGGAAAATCGCTCAGGAAACATCGAGTGCGTAGGTCGGGCATTGCCCGACGATGATGCTTTCATGGCTGGTGGAGGTTTCATGGTGGGCAGTGCCCGTCCTGCACGATCCGGAACATCCTGCGCGTGCGAAAGGCTTTCATGCATTACATCCACGGCAACGTATCCAGGTCGACGTTGCCACCGGTGAGCACCACGCCCACGCGTTTTCCGGCAAAGCGTTCGCGATGTTTCAGCAGCGCCGCCAGCACGGTGGCGCTGGAGGGTTCGACGGTCTGCTTGAGATGTTGCCAGAGCAGTCGCATCGCGGCAATGGTTTCCGTGTCGCCGACGGTCAGCACGTCGACGTGGTGCGTGCGCAGGGCGGCCAGGTTGGGTTCGCCGATGGTGGCGCGCAGGCCGTCGCAGATCGTGTCGGGGCTGGCGACGGCAGTTCGTTCGCCGCGTGCCAGCGATTGCGCGGCATCGTCCGCACCCTCCGGTTCGGCCGCAAAGATGCACAGCCCGGGTGCAAGAGCATGGCCGATGATGGCGCAGCCGCTGACCAGACCGCCGCCACCGATGGGCGTGATCAGGGCATCCAGCGGGCCGGCTTGCTGCAACAGTTCGAGTGCCGCGGTGCCCTGGCCGGCCATCACGCGCGCATCGGCATAGGGATGCACCAGTGTGGCGCCGGTGGCGGCCTGTACCTCGGCGGTGACGGCTTCGCGTGCGGCTTGCGTGGGAGCGCAGCGGTGCAGCGTCGCGCCGGCGGCCTCGATGGCTTCGACCTTGGCGCGCACCGCGCCTTCGGGCACCACCACGTGCGCGGCGATGCCGCGGGTGGCGGCGGCCAGCGCCAGCGCGTGGCCGTGGTTGCCGGAGGAATGCGTGACCACGCCATGGGCGGCCTCTTCCCCGCTCAATGACCACACCGCGTTGCAGGCGCCGCGAAACTTGAAGGCGCCGCTGACCTGCAGGTGCTCGCACTTGAAATGCAGCGATGCACCGAGCAGGGGATCGAGCGCCGCGCTTTGCATTACCGGTGTGATGCGCGCGTGGGCGGCGATGCGCGCGGCGGCGTTGCGCACCGCATCGGGTGTCGGCAATGTCGCGCTCACGGCAGGTGCACTTCCAGACCGCAATGGAATACGCGCTCCTCGCCGGCCTGCAGGGTGATGAGGTCGGCGCAATCGGAACGATTGAAGGCGTCGGTCATCGTCTGCATGGGTTCCAGCGCCACGGCGCGGCGCGCGGTGGCGCCTTCGAGCGTGTCGCCGGTAAAGACCTGGATGACGCCGGAGCTTTGCCACATGCTGACGCCAAGGCCGCTGGCCGGGTCGCGCAGGTGCGAGCGGATGCGCCCGTCGGCATCGGCCTGCGTGTTGGCGAAGCCGTTGTCGAGCTGACGCGCGCCGATGCGTTGCCAGTCGCGGAAATCCAGTTCCGGGCAGGCGTCGAGCGGCTTGAAGGCCGCGTCGCCGGGCAAGGGAATGAGTGCATCATCGCTGACGACGGTCGTTTGCGCGGGCAGCTTGAGTTCGAGTTCGTCGACGCCGTCCTCGCGCAGGCGCAGATACGGATGCCAGCCGAAAAAGCACGGCGCCGCGGTATCGCCGACGTTGCGCATGGTGGCGACCAGATCCAGCCCGCCCGGATGCAGGGTGAACGCCACCTCCAGATCCAGCGCGAACGGATAGCCCGGCCAAGCGTCGGGGCGGATGGCCTGGGTGCGCAGGCGAACGCAGGCGCCGTCGCCGTCGGCGTCCACCGACACCGGATCGAAATCGACCGCGCGCACGAAACCGTGCAGGATGCGGCGGTTGTCGCCGGTTGCGCCCGGTTTCAGGTCATGCGTGACGTCGTTGAAACGGTAGCGCGCGTCGGCCACGCGGTTGGCGAACGGACACATGACGGCGAAATGCGCGCCCTTCATGGCGGCCAGGTCGTCGGCCGTGTCGTAGCCGTCGGCCAGGTTGTGCATGCGGTCAGCCAGCGGCAGCAGATATTCCAGCACGGTGGCGCCGCGTCGGGCCAGGCGCACGGTAGTGCCGCTGTTGGTGTCGATCATGGCCACGACCGGCCACGGCCCCAGGTGTTCGTGACGGATCGTGTATCGGCTCATGGTTGTCCCGCTGTACGCATGCAAGTTGTGACAAGGTCGGAAAGTCCCCATGTTAGCCTGAATACCTTTTCATGCACGCCCTTGGATCCATTGCCATGAGTCTTCGCCACAACGACCAGCATCCATCCGTCCGTCTCGCCGATTATCGACCGCCGGAGTGGCGCGTGGATACGGTGGCGCTGGATTTCGACCTCGGCATTTCCCATACCGACGTGCACGCCAGGCTGCACCTGATCCGCGACGGCGAGGGCCCGCTGACGCTGGACGGCGAAAAACTCGACCTGGTTTCGGTGACGCTGGACGGCAAAAAACTGGATGCCAACGACTACGACTACGACGGCGTCACCCTGACTGTCCCCGGCGCCAGCGACGGCAGCGTGCTGGAAACCCACGTGCGATTGAATCCTTCGGCCAACACCGCGCTGGAAGGCCTGTATCTGTCGGGCCAGCCCGACACCGGCTTTCTGCTGACGCAATGCGAGGCGCAGGGCTTCCGCCACATCACCTTCATGCCGGATCGTCCGGACGTGCAATCGCGCTACACCGTCACCCTGCGCGCCGACAAGGAACGTTTCCCGGTGCTGCTGGCCGGCGGCAATCCCGACGGCGCCGGTGAACTGGAAGAAGGCCGCCACTGGGCGCGTTTCGTCGATCCGCACCCCAAGCCCACCTACCTGTTCGCGCTGGTCGCCGGCTCGCTCGAGAAAATCAGTCGCGACTACACCACCGCCGACGGCCGCGAAGTCACATTGAACCTGTGGGCCGAGGCCGACGCCATCGAGCAATGCCATTTCGCCATGGATTCGCTGGAACGCGCCATGCGCTGGGACGAGCAGACCTACGGGCGCAACTATGACCTTTCCGTGTTCAACGTCGTCGCCACCCACGATTTCAACATGGGCGCGATGGAGAACAAGGGCCTCAACATCTTCAACACCAGCTGTCTGTTGGCCGATGTCGAAACCTCCACCGACGCCGAATTCCGTCGTGTCGAGGCCGTGGTGGCGCACGAATACTTCCATAACTGGAGCGGCAACCGCGTCACCTGCCGCGACTGGTTCCAGCTGAGCCTCAAGGAAGGCTTCACCGTGTTCCGCGAGCATGGTTTCAGCGCCGACATGAACTCCGCGCCGCTCAAGCGCATCGAGGATGTGGCCCTGCTGCGCCGCGCCCAGTTCACCGAGGACGCCGGCCCGCTGGCGCATCCGGTGCGCCCGTCCGAATACCGCGAGATCAACAACTTCTACACCGCCACCGTGTACGAAAAAGGCGCCGAGCTGGTGCGCATGCTGGCCGGTCGCCTGGGACGCAACGGCTTCCGCCGCGGCACCAATCTGTACTTCGAGCGCCACGACGGCCAGGCCGCCACCATCGAGGATTTCCTGAACGCGCTGGGCGACGCCAACGGCATCGACCTGACACCGTATCTGGCTTGGTACGGCCAGGCCGGCACGCCGCGCCTTTCCGCACGCGGCAGCTACGATGCCGATGCGCGCCGCTACACCCTCACCTTCAGCCAGCGCACCCCGGCCACGCCGGGACAGCGCGAAAAACTGCCCTTGCCGCTGCCGGTCAAGCTGGCCCTGTTCGATGCCGATGGCCGCCGCCTGCCGCTGCGCCTTGCCGGCGAAGATGCCGCGCAGGGCGACGAGCGCGTGATCGTGTTCGACAGCCCAACCGAAAGCTTCGTGTTCGAGGACATCGACGCCGAGCCGGTGCCTTCGCTGCTGCGTGGCCTGTCGGCCCCGGCCACGCTCGAATTCGACTACAGCCCCGAACAACTGGCCCTGCTCCTCAGCCACGACGTCGACGGCTACAACCGCTGGGACGCCAGCCAGCAACTGGCCGCCTGCGCCTACGACGCCATCCGCGCCGGCGAGACATCGCCCGCCACCCTGGCGGCCTGGCATCGGGCGTTGGGCAAGCTGTTTGCCGACACCGCGTTCGACGGCGCGCTGCTGGCCACGCTGCTGACGCCGCCGGGCGAGGTGGTGCTGGCCGAACGCCACGAGGAAAACGATCCCGCCGCCGTGCACGCCGCCCGCGAACGCCTGCTGGCCACGCTGGCCGACCATCTTGGCGCCGACGCCCTGGCCGCCCGCTACCAGGCCTTGCATCAGCCGGGCGACGCCTCGATGGAGGCCGACAGCCAGGCCCGGCGCAGCCTGAAGCAATGCCTGCTGAACCTGCTGGCGCGCATCGACGGCGAGCGCGCCACCGTGCTGGCGCGCGCACAATATGCCGAGGCCGCCACCATGACCGAACGTCTGGGCGCTCTGGAAACCCTGCTGTGGCTGGAAGCGGGCGAAGCCGAATCGGCCGATTTCCGGCAACGTTTTGCCGGTCATCCGCTGGTGCTCAACAAGTGGTTCTCGGCGCATGCGCGCGTGCCCGGCGAAGGCGCGCTCAAGCGGATCGAAGCCTTGCTGGCCGACCCGGCCTTCACCTTGCGCAACCCCAACCGCGCGCGCGCCGTGCTGGGCGTGTGGGCACAGGCCAACCCCAGCGGCTTCCACCGCGCCGACGGCGCCGGCTACCGCCTGCTGGCCGAGCAGCTCAAGGCCATGGATCGACTCAATCCGCAACTGGCCGCGCGCGTGGCCACCGCCTTCAATGGCTGGAAGCAGCTCGAACCCGTGCGCCGCGAGACAGCGCATGCCGCGCTGGCCGAATTGCTGGCCGGGGGCGATCTGTCGGAAAATCTGGGCGACATCGTGCAACGCGCCCTGCAGGGTGGCTGAAACGCCGCCGGGCCACCCGTCAACGCGCGCGCCGCCTGATGCGTTCCTTCTGTTGACCCGTCTCCTGCCGGACGGGTCATGCGAGGTGCTTCATGAAACGCTTGTCCGTCCTGCTGCCGGCCCTGGCCACCCTGTTGTTGCTGGGTGGCTGCGCCATCGAACCCGCCTACCACTACACCCGCACGGTCGACGGCGGTGGCTATTACAACGGCCAGTCCGCCTACGGCAATGCCGATACGGTCGTCTACGGCAACGTCTATGCCGATCCGTGGACGTGGAATCCGTGGTGGGGCTATTACGGGCCGCGCTGGGGCTGGGGCGGCATCGGCTTTGGCGCCACCTACACGTATCGCGGCCATCATCGCCATCGCGCCCATCCGCGGACCACGCATCGCGAGCATCGGCATGAGTCTTCGCACACACATTCGCGGCATTCGCGGAACCGGCATTCGCACTGACCGAAAACCGCAACCGGGACGACACCCGTAGGGCGGGCACTGCCTGCCGGCTTTTCCCGCCACCCGCGCAACGACCCGGACAAAAAGCCTATTCGGACAACCGCTGCATGGTCTGCGTCAACTGCGCGCGCCGGATTTCCAGTTGCTGGCGTTGACCGGCCGTGCCGGGGGCGCGGCCATCCAGTGTCTCCATGGCCATTTCGATACGCGCCAACTCCACCCACAAGTCGTGGTGCATCGATTGTGCCTTCGGGCCGGCAGATGTCGTGCCCATCGTGTTCATCATGGCGAGACTCCCATGGCATGCCTCACCGGAAGTGCTGCATGTTGCGTGCCAAGTGCCAACTGCGTCACACTTGTGGATGAATGGCGGATCAACGTGACGCTTTGCGTCGCAAGTTGCCGTTGCAAGTCACGCCGTGTTCACGCATGATTTGCCAAGATGGCTCCGCGTCGAGGGACGGCAGTCGCCACTCTGCTTCATCCCCATCGACACCAGTCAAAAAAGTTTCTGGCGCCCGGCACACGGTCATTCTGGATTCCCCCTGTTCCTGAGACCGCCGGGCGCCAGATTCCTTTCCCCCCTGTCCCCTGATCTTGCCGCGCACGAGCGCGGCGGGCGCTGCCTTTCCCGGCACGCGGCCGGCCCCTGTAATGCCAGCCTCGGCAACGCCTGTGGCGTGCGTCTGCCCGGGAAAGTGCGTCAGGGAAGAAGCAGCATCCATGCCAGTGCCGCCCGGGCTTCCCTTGCCGTAAAATGCACGTTCGCAAACTGTGACGCAGTCGGCACTGGTCGGCATGGCCTGCCGGCGCCGCATGCAAGAGATTTCGTGATGCTTCATCCCGTGACATATGACGTTGTCGTCGTCGGCGGCGGCCACGCCGGCACCGAGGCTGCCCTGGCCGCGGCGCGCACCGGTGCGCGCACGCTGCTGGTGACGCACAACATCGAAACCATCGGCCAGATGAGCTGCAACCCGGCCATCGGCGGCATCGGCAAAGGCCATCTGGTCAAGGAAATCGACGCCCTGGGCGGCGCCATGGCGCATGCCGCCGACCGCGCCGGCATCCAGTGGCGCACGCTGAACGCTTCCAAGGGCCCGGCGGTGCGCGCCACGCGCTGCCAGGCCGACCGCGTGCTGTACAAGGCCGCGATTCGTCACATCGTCGAATCCCAGCCGAACCTGGACATCTTCCAGCAAGGCGTGGACGACCTCGTCATCGAGAACGGTCGCGTTACCGGCGTGGTGACGCAAATGGGCCTCACCTACCATGCCCGCGCCGTGGTGCTGACCGTCGGCACCTTTCTCGCCGGACGCATCCACATCGGCGCCTCGCAATACAGCGCCGGTCGCGCCGGCGATCCGCCCGCGACCACGCTGGCCAAGCGCCTGCGCGAATTGCCGGTGGCCGCCGAACGGCTCAAGACCGGCACGCCGCCGCGCATCGACAGCCGCAGCATCGATTTCGAAGGCCTGACCGTGCAGCCGGGCGACGATCCCGCGCCGGTGTTTTCCTACCTCGGCTCGCGCGAGGAACATCCGCGCCAGATGCCGTGCTGGATCACCCACACCAGCGAGCGCACCCACGACATCATCCGCGGCGCGCTGGATCGCTCGCCGCTCTACTCAGGCCAGATCGAAGGCACCGGCCCGCGCTACTGCCCGTCCATCGAAGACAAGGTGGTGCGCTTCGCCGACAAGGCCTCGCACCAGATCTTTATCGAGCCGGAAGGCCTCGACACGCCCGAAATCTACCCCAACGGCATCTCCACCTCGCTGCCGTTCGACGCGCAGCTGGCGCTGGTGCATTCCATTCCCGGCTTCGAGCGCGCGCACATCACGCGCCCCGGCTACGCCATCGAATACGATTACTTCGACCCGCGCGGCCTGCACCCGTGGCTGGAAACGAAAACCATCGGCGGGCTGTACTTCGCCGGGCAGATCAACGGCACCACCGGCTACGAGGAAGCGGCCGCGCAAGGCCTGCTGGCCGGCCTCAACGCCGCGCGCGCGACCGCGGACAAGGCACCGTGGTACCCGCGCCGCGACGAAGCCTACCTCGGCGTGCTGGTCGACGACCTGACCAGCAACGGCACGCTCGAACCCTACCGCATGTTCACCTCGCGCGCCGAATACCGCCTGTCCCTGCGCGAAGACAACGCCGACCTGCGCCTGACCGACACCGGCTTCGAACTCGGCGTGGTGCCGCAAGCGCGCTTCGACGCCATGCGCCGCAAACGCGACGCCGTGGCCGCTGAAACCGCGCGCCTCAAGGCCCTCTGGGCCACGCCCGACAACGCTCTCGGCGCAGCGCTCAAGACCCGTCACGACATCATCCTGCAACGCGAAGCCAACGGCCTCGATCTGTTGCGCCGACCCGAGCTGGACTACGCCAAACTGACCGACACCGACGGTTTCGGTCCGCCTTTGCCCGAGCCCGACGCGGCCATGCAGGTCGAAGTGCAAGCCAAATACGCCGGCTACCTCGACCGCCAGCGCGAGGACATCGCGCGCCAGCGCCGCCACGAAGGCACCGTCATCCCCGTCGACTTCGACTACGACCGCGTGCGCGGCCTGTCCGCCGAAGTCCTCGCCAAACTCAAACAGGCGCGCCCCGACACCATCGGCCAGGCCGCCCGCATCAGCGGCGTCACCCCCGCCGCCATCTCGCTGCTGCTGGTGCATCTCAAGCGCAAGCACGCGGCCTGACGGATCAACGAGGTTTCCTGCATTTCACACAAAAGCGGCAGCATGATGGCCGCCGCTTTTGGGATGCTACGTACGCCTTGCGCGAGCCAAACCGCCCGGAGCAGCATTCGGCGCCTGGCCGGACGTTATTGCCGCCAGAACATGAGCGCGGACAGGGCAGACTGGCGCCAGACAAAAAGCCGGTCGAGCAGTCGTGCGGGCAAGAAAAGGAAGCAAAGACCGGCAATCAGAAACGCGCCAGCAAACAATGCCGCAGAAAGCTTGGGACCGAGCGCAGTAGTCGGCGTGCCGTTGTAGACAATGGATGCGCGCGGATCCAGGACGAGAGGGACGAAAGAGAACAGAAGCATTCCGCCAACAAGCGCCCACATACCACCCATGAGGCGGAAAAGGCGACGAAACCTGCGCATCCTTTTGAGTTGATTGATGTCCATATGTGTCCTGTTCCTGAAAGTTGTCAGGTCTGAGCCGTGTCATGAGGTGAAATCGGTCTGGACGAACAGTCAGGCATCAAGCTACCTGCTCGATCCGTGCTTTTTCGCATAAAGGATAGCTCGCAACGAAGTCCTTGATGGCGTCTTGCATGACAACAACCGATAGCCCGTACAGATAAAAAGCAGTTTCCGTAGAGCCTTGCCAGTAGCTCAGCACCCGGCCCTCTGGGGCAATCAGGCGATCAAGCTCGTCATGGACGACATTGGAGTCGCACGATGCGTAAACCTCGTCGGGCAAATCCGTGCCATTGAGATAGATAGCGAGACCTTCTGCAGTACCGAAGGGGATTGCATCACCAGTGCTTTCCATGTGGAGCTTTGAGCCCTTTGGAGCACCAAGCTCTTGAAGCAGCGTGACGATACGGCGAGGCACATTCATGGCTTCGGACCGCACTTGTATTTCTATATCACAGTACTCGATCTCGCCTGTAGCCTCCTGCATGGTTCCGCCCCCGGTAATTGTCCCTAATCCCTCCGCCTTGAGTCTTTCTTCGAGAGGCTCTTCAAAGAACTCGACACGATGCATTGGCTGTACGCGACAATTCAATTGAGCGATCACGTGGCAGGCAGTCGCCTGCTTCTTGCCTTCCTTTCGCTTGAACAAATTGTCAAACATCTTCCCTCCTGATGCGTAATGTGCTGATTCACTTGCGTGGCTTCGAGAGCAAAAGTGCCAGGGCCCAGCATTGGAGTTGAATGTGGTGGCAGGTTCGTTTCGAACGAGATATCAGGCTACATCACTGATCTGCTCCAAGGCGAGACGCTTTTTTGCTTCGTTGCCGGCTACGATGAGCTCTACGAGCACGGCTTTGCCGTTGTTGGTGGGTGCGCGCCCCTCGATGAGGGCGAACAGACCAGGGTCGCTGGGTTTGAAATACGTGACGCTGGGAGCCTCTGCGTCTGCAAGCGCGAGCGAATTGGCGCCCACGGAAGCAAGCGACGACTCTAGGTCTCGTTGGATTGCACTGGCGGGCTCTTGATCAAAGGCCAGGGCGTATCCAAAGCGCTCTGCCAAAACAGCAATATTCCCGGTGGCAAGAAGCTGAAGTGCCTCAACACCAAAGGCAGCTAAAGACGCTTCGTCAAGCTGATTGCCGGAAATTTCCATGAGGGCTAACTATCGTTCGAAACCATCACGGTTGCCACATCACGCTACCCATCCAGCCAACACCAGCAAAGCCAGCACGGCGAGCCACACCAGCAACACGCGCAGGAGCAGGCGGCGGGCGTCGAGGAGTTCGAGCATGGGGTTATCGGTGTCGGGTGCGCCGTCGTCGCCGGCTTCGACGTCGGCCTCGACGCCGGCGCGGGCGACGGCGCCGAGGAAGCCCGCATCGAATGTCCATGGCGAGCGGTTTGGCGATTTGTGCCAGGCGCGCCAGGTGCCGATGACGGCATCGAAGTCCGAGACCAGGGCCATGGCGAACACCATCAGGTGTGCGGCGGGCCAATCCATGATGTCGGCGAAGCGGCGCGCGGCGCTGCGGCTGTCGACATCGGTGTCGGCGTGGTCGCCCAGATGCTGCGCCAGCCGGTACAGCAGTGCGCCGGCGGGTCCCAGCACGACAAACCAGAGCACCACGCCAAAACGCCGCTTGAGCGCCGAGCAGACGCTCGCTTCGACCAGTGCCGCGGGCCTCAGCGACAGCACGGCGTCGTCGTCGGTGTGGACGCGCAATGCTTGCGCGGCATGCGCGCGTTCCACAAGGCCTTCGGATGCCAGAACGGCGCCGATGTCGGCTTCCAGATTGCGCGGGCCGAGGGTGTAGACAAGTACCGCCACGGCGAAGGCCAGCCACACGAGGGTCAGCCAGTACGCGCTGCCGAGCAGCGCGGCGACGATCGCCACGACGATGACCGGCGGGGCCAATACCAGCAGCAGGCGGCCGACGCCGCGCACGTTGCCGCATTGCACTATCCAGTGGTCGAACCAGCGCAAGTCGCGCCATGTCCGTACCTGGGGTACGAAAGCCACCAGCAGCAGGGCGATCACCACGGCAAGAAATCGGAATGTCATCGGCTCGCTTCTCCGCACGTATGCGGTTCGATTGTACCGGTCATCGTTGCCGAAGGTTCAGCCGAGGTAGGCAGGGTAGGGCGGGCATTGCCCGCCAAGGAAGGCACATGTACCCACGAACCACGTTTGGCGGGCAGTGCACTCTACAGTTGTGCCAGATCTATGTTGGCGCGTTCGCGCAGCCAATGCGCCAGCAAATGCCAGGCCACCGACACCCGCGAGGATGGCAAAAGGCTGCCGTTGCCGACGCCGTCGACGATCTGCTCGGGCGTGAACCAGCGCGCGTCTTCCAGCTCGCCGTCACGCAGGGTGATCTCGCGGCGGCGCGCGGTGGCGGTGAAGCCCAGCATCAGCGAAGCCGGAAACGGCCACGGCTGCGAGGAGTGGTAGCAGCAGGTGTCCACGTCGACGCCGGCTTCCTCGGATACTTCGCGACGCACGGCAGCTTCCAGGGTTTCGCCGGGTTCGACGAAACCGGCCAGCGTGGAGTAGCGCCCTTCGGGCCAGCCGGCCTGCCGCCCCAGCAGGCAGGCGCCGTCATGTTCGACGATGACGATGACGGCGGGATCGGTGCGCGGAAAATGCAGCTGCCCGCAGGTGGCCCCCGTGCAACAGGCACGGTGTCCGGCCGCCGCCAGTTTCAGCGGCGCGCCGCAGGCGCAGCAGAACCGCGTCGTCGCCTGCCAGTGGGCCAGGGCGCTGGCGTAGGCGAACAGCCCGGCGTCGAAGGCATCCAGGCTGGCGCCGGCCTGACGCAGGCCCGTCCATTCAATGTGATCGCCGCTCAAATCCGCCGGCAGGTGGGTACCGACGGGATGCAGCATGAAATAGGCCCGATCCGCGCGCACGCCCAACAGGCTGGCCGGCGCATCCGGACACCAGCGCATGCGCTCGCCGGCATCGAGCCAGCGTGGTGTGTCGGTGGTGCGGTCGACCGGCATGCGACCGGCGTCGTCCAGCCACAGGAAGCGGCTGTCCAGCGCGGTTTCGCGCGCCGCCAGCCAGATGGCGTCTTCGCGGAACTCGGCAGCGCGATCCAGAGTGAGGTTGGCAAACGTGTTCTGGCGCGAACCGACGAGGTCTGGCTGGGGCTGCAACATGTGCGGTGTCAGATCGAGAAGGACGACCCGCAGCCGCAGGTGGTGCGCGCGTTGGGATTGCGGATGACGAACTGTGCCCCACTCAGCGACTCGGTGTAGTCGACCTCCGCGCCGGCGAGGTATTGCAGCGACAGCGGATCGACCAGCAGGCGCACGCCGTCGCGGTCGATGGCCAGGTCGTCCTCGGCCTGATCCTCGTCGAAGGTGAAACCGTACTGGAAGCCCGAGCAGCCGCCGCCGTTGATGTACACGCGCAGCTTCAACGCCGGGTTGCCTTCCTCGTCGATCAGCTCGCGCACCTTGTGCGCAGCCGCGGCGGTGAAGTCCAGCGGCGTGCCCTGTTGGCGGTAATCCGGCGTGGCGGTTTCGATGGATGTGGACATGGCGCGAACCTGCAACATTGCGTGGCCGCCGCAGGGCGGCCTGTCAAGATTACATGATGGCGACCGCGCCCCGCATCAACCCCGCCCATCGAATGGGCTTCTCGAGTAGGGCGGGCACTGCCCGCCGAACATGGCTTGCGGAGGTGTGTGACTTTCATGGCGGGCAATGCCCGCCCTACGCGTTCCGGCAAGTCCCTGGCGGGCGAGCGCGTGTTCGACCCACCTCGATTCAAATACTCTCCGGATCAGTCGGCGTCGGTCAGCACGGCTTCGCGTTCGGAGGCATCGTCCACGGCCTCGCTGGCGGGACCGGTCAGTTGCCGCGGCGGCTCGTCGGCCAGCCGCATCATGCGGCCGTTGACCTCGGCGCCGGCCGCCATTTCCAGCACGCGGTAATGCACGTCGCCTTCCACGCGGGCCTGGGCCGCCAGCTCCAGCCGTTCGCTGGCCACGATGTTGCCCTTGACCGTGCCGTTGATGACGGCGTTGGGGACGCGCACCTCGCCGATGACCTGGCCTTCGGCGCTCAGCGTGAACACGGCGTCGCCATCGTCGGCGGCCAGCACCGCACCTTCGATGTTGCCGTCCAGGTGCAGCGCCCCGGAAAACTCGACATCGCCGCGGATGGTGGTGCCACGCGCGATCAGGCTGGTGTCGCTGGCATGGCCATGGTGATGGTTGTCGCCGGATTTGCGTTGGTTATTGCTGAACATCGTTGTTCTCCACGGGTTTGAGCGCATCGCTCCAGTCCACGCTGCTGACGGCGGATTTGCCGTGCTCGGGATTGGCTTCGATGCGCAGTCGATTGGGGATGAAGTCTTCGGGCAGCATCAGCGTGCCGTGAACCTGCTGGAAATAGCGGAAGCCGAAATCGAGGCCGGTCGCCTCGGCGTGGCCACTCAGCTTGTCCCACGACAGACGGGTCAGATGCCCCTTGAGAATGCCTTCCACGGCCACCTGTATGGCACCCTTCACTTCGCTGCCGCGCTTGACGTTGTGGGTGAGGGTGACGGTGATGTTCCAGGCGCGCGAATCGCCCACCTGCGTCAGGTGGACATCCTGGATGCGCAGGCCATGATGCTGCGCACCGCCGCCGATCAGGTGGCTGTAGAAGGCCAGATCCGCGCGCAGGCCGTTGATCTTTTCCTCGCGCTTGGCCAGCGTGTCCTTGAGCGACTGCGTGGCCACCTGCGACACCTGCAGCGAGCGCGTCAGCGTCGCCACCTGCTGTTGCAGGGTGCTGTTTTCCTGCTGCAACTGATGGCCTTCAGTGCGGTCGACCGAGGCCAGCGGCCCGCGATCCGTGGCCAGATACACGCCCCCGCCGACGACCAGCAGACTGAGCGCCCAGATCAAGGCCACCCACAACCAGCGGCGGCGGCGCACACCCGGGTCGTCCACGGTCTGGACGACATAGCGCGGTGGTGGTCGGGAATTCATGCGGTCGTGCCGGGAAAAGCCTTATATAGCCATCCCGTGAACGGAGCGTCAAGGAACACGCGCGGGAATTGCGGGCGCGCGCCCGGTTTGCACGCCGCCGATCCATCGCCGCGATCATGAACAGGAAGCGTGCGGCAGGTCGCCTATACTGTCGGCCGGTTCGGTTGCGGAGTCGATGCATGCTTTGGCTGATGGCGTTTCACGTGATTTTCGTGGTCACCTGGTTTGCCGGGCTGTTCTATCTGCCACGCCTTTTCATCTATCACGTGGAAGCCACGGAACCGGCGCTGCGCGAGCGTTTCAAGGTCATGGAGCGGCGCCTGCTCGGCATCACCCACATCGGCGGCGCGCTGACGGTGATCCTCGGCCTGTCGCTGGTCGGCTGGTGGGCGGCGCACGACCCGGCCTACCTGTTCGCGCGCGGCTGGTTCCACGTCAAGCTGGCGCTGGTGGCGCTGCTGATCGTCTACCACGTCATGCTGATGGTCATGACGCGGAAACTGGCCCACGACAACCTGCGCTGGTCGAGCCGCGCACTGCGCATCTTCAACGAGATTCCGGCGCTGCTGCTGATCGGCATCGTGATCATGGTGATCGTCAAACCTTTCTGATGCCCCCAACACCGCGCTTTTTGTTGGCGTGTAGGAGCCTGCCTGCAGGCGATGGTTGGATTTGCGGAATAATCCAACCATCGCCTGCAGGCAGGCTCCTACGACAGCGGCGGCATGTGCGCGTCGCTCAGTCACCCACCTTGGTCTGCAAATAATTGGCCTCGCCCAGCGCCTTGACCAGATCCAGCTGGGTTTCCAGCCAGTCGATGTGGTCTTCCTCGGACTTCAAAATGTCCTCGAACAATTCGCGGCTGGTGTAGTCGCCGACCTGCTCGCAGTGCGCGATGGCGGGCTTGAGGTCGGCCAGGGCCGCGTGTTCCAGTTTGAGGTCGCATTCCAGCGCCTCGACCGGCGTCTGCCCGATCAGCAGCTTGCCGAGCCGCTGCAGGTTGGGCAGGCCTTCCAGAAACAGGATGCGCTCGATCAGCGCATCGGCGTGCTTCATCTCGTCGATCGACTCGTGGTACTCGTGCTCGGCCAGCTCCTTGTAACCCCAGTTGCGGTACATGCGCGAATGCAGGAAATACTGGTTGATCGCAGTCAGCTCGTTGGTGAGCTGGGTGTTGAGGTAT
>DASSBH010000227.1:0-4136 GCA_035698945.1 Oleiagrimonas sp. | reverse complement strand
GGTACGGAAATCCTCGCGGCGGTCGGACCAGCGCAGACCGCCGCGGGCCACGCGACCAAAGCGCAGGTGCACGCCCTCCACGCGCGGCGCATACACCCAGATTTCGCGGAACGGCACCGGTTTGGGCGCGTCCGGCACCAGGTGCGAGTCGAACTTGAAGCTGATGAAATGACGCGGCGCGCCATCGAACCGCTGGAAGTGACTGGTGCGCGTGGTGGCGCGGATGATGTCCATGTAGCTCTTGATGATGCGCTCGTCGTCCAGGCTGGCTACGCCGTCGAGCAGGATCTTGATGGCATTCCAGAAGTGGTCGATCTGTTCCTGGCGCGGCCTGGCCAGCACGTCCACGGCCTTGTCGATGAAGTCGCGGTGCGCCTCCAGCGTCGCCTTCGGCACCAGCACGTCCAGCTCGCGGCGCAACTGCTTGCCGTCCTTTTCGAGCTCCTCGGCGGACATGGTTTCGCGAACCGGGTTGAACTTGGCGTTGAAAAGCTCCGCCAGCAGGTTGGCGATGGCCGGATAGCGGTTAAGCGTTTCTTCCATGTAGCTTTGCGAGAAGGCGATGCCGACCTGCTGCAGGTATTTGCAGTAGCCACGCAGTACCGCCACCAGTCGCCAATCGAGCAGCGCGCCGAGCACCAGACGGTTGAAGTTGTCGCTCTCGGCATTGCCGCGCCAAACGTTTTCGAAGGCGCGCTCGAAGTGATCGCTGACATCGGCCACGTCGAAGGCCAGCTCGCCCAGGGGCTGCACCTCCAGATCCTGGATCGACAGCCGGCTGCCGCCCACATCCATTTCGTAGACGTGCTCAGTGAGCACGCGCATGCCCAGGTTTTCCAGTTGCGGCAGCACGTCGGACAAGGCGATGTCGCCGCCCAGCCGGTACACCTTGAAGCGCAACTGCTGCGGGTGCTTGATGGGCCGGTACAGCGACATGCGCGCGTTGTCGTCCGGCTTCAGGCCGGCCAGCACGCGCACGTCGGTGGCGGCCATTTCCGGCGTCACTTCCTCGATGTAGCCGGCGGGCAGGCTTTCGCCGAAACGGTTGGCCAGCGTGCTGCCCTCGACTTCACCCATTTCGTTGACCAGGCACTCGCGCAAGTCGTCGCGCCAGTCGCGCACGGCGTTCACGAGGCGTGCTTCCAGATCGGTCAGGTCGTACTCGGGGTGTTCGCCGGGGTTGGGCCTGATCGTGATGTGCAGACGGGTCAGCGCCGACTCGCCCATCAGCAGGTTGGAATCCAGATGCACGCCATGGAACGCGTCCTTGAGCATCGACTCGATGCGCTTGCGCGCCGACGTGTTGAAGCGGTCGCGCGGCACGAACACCAGGCACGAGAAGAAGCGCTCGTACTTGTCGCGGCGCACGAACAGGCGCGCACGCGCGCGCTCCTTCAAGTCGAGAATGCCGCAGGCCACGTCGAACAGTTCGTTCTCGCCACTCTGGAACAGTTCGTCGCGCGGCAGGGTTTCCAGGATGTGGCGCAGCGCCTTGCCCGAATACGAATCCGGACGCAGCTCCGAACGCTCCATCACGGCGTTGAACTTGCGCCGCAGCAGCGGCACGTCCTTGGGACGGCGCATGTAGGCGCTGGACGTGAACAGGCCGAGGAAGCGATGCTCGCGCACCGGCTTGCCCTGATCGTCGAACTCGAGCACGCCGATGTAATCCATGTAGCCGGGACGATGGATGTCCGAGCGCGCATTGGTCTTGGTCAGGATGATGGCATCGACCGAACCCGATTGCGGCAATTGCGAGGCCGCCAGCGAGCGCAGGGAACGCGGCGCCACGGAACGCTCGGTGCCGCACAGGATGCCCTGGCCGGAGTTGTCGATGGCGCGCAGCACCTCGTCGCCGTCCACGGCAGCGACTTCGTATTCGCGGTAACCGAGAAAGGTGAAGTGGTCGTCAGCCACCCAGCGCAGGAAATCCTGGGCTTCGCTGATGCCGGCGGCATCGACCGGGATATTGTGCGACGGCAGCTTTTCGGCAATGTCCAGCAGCTTGTCGCGCATCGGCTGCCAATCGCGCACGGCCGCGCGCACGTCGGTCAGCAGGCGCGTCAGTTGTTCTTCGAGACCCTTGCGCTCGTCGGCGTCGGTGATCCGGTCGATCTCGAAATGCATCACCGATTCGGGATGGCCCTTGTCCGTGGAAAGACTCGTCAGCACGCCCTTCTTGTCGCGGGCCACCGACAACACCGGGTGGATGACCACATGGGTATCCAGGTGTCGCTCCGTGATTGCCATGCTCACGGAATCGACCAGGAACGGGCTGTCGTCGGTGATCACCTGAACCACCGTGGTCATGGCCTGCCAGCCGTTGGCTTCCTGCTCGGGATTGAAAACGCGCACCTTGGCGGTGCCGGCGTCACGCTGGCGCACAAACTCGAAAAGATCCGAAAGCAAGGCCGCCCAGACGGAAGCGTTGTGCAACTGCACATCGCCCGGCGCGGTTCGCGCAAAAAAACTGGACACAAAATTTTGCGCCTCGGGGAGGCGCTCCAGGGACGACTTGCCTTGTTTGTGCAGTGCTTCCAATGCTTCACCGACGCCTGCCGCGAAACGGCCTTCGTCAAACGCGCGTTCAAGAGCCATGACAGATCTTCTAAATTTGAAAGTGGGTAAAGAGGTGGGGTTGAAGCAACGCCGAATGTCGGCATTGCCTTGAAGCCATGCAAGGATAGCTCCCGTGCCTATGCAAAACCAGCATAAGGGAACGGCCTACATGGCTTGCGCCAAGCCCGAATTCAGCCACTCGGACGTTGACGGATACCGGCTCAAATTCTAAACTGGACGGTACAGTCCACACTTCCCGCAGGCCTCGTGTCATCTCCCGCCTCTCCATCCGCGCACCAGCGTATTCTGGATGCCGCATGCCAGCTGTTTCTTGAAAACGGCTACCGCGTCAGCATGGATGCGGTGGCGCAGCAGGCCGGTGTGTCCAAACAGACGGTGTACGCGCACTTCAGCAACAAGGACGCGCTGTTCCGTGCCGCCGTGGAGGCTTTGGTGACGCCCCTGCATGCATCGCTGGATGCGCACCAGGACAATATCGAAAGCAGCCTGCGCTCGCTTGCCGAAACCTACAGCCGCCACACCAGCGATCCTTCCAACGCCGCGCTCGGTCGCATGCTCGTGGCCGAAGCGCCGCGCTTTCCGCGCGCCGCTCGGCAGTTGTTCCAGTCCGGCTCGGGCGCCGTGCTGGAGCGATTGTCCGAACGCATCGGTCAGTCCATGTGTCATGGCGAACTCAGGCGCGACGATCCGCGCCAGGCCGCCGAACTGTTCCTGTCCATGCTCAACGGCATGAATCCGCAGCGCAACCTGCTGGGACTGCGCAGTCGAGGACGAAAGGCACAGGACATGTGGGCATCACATGCCGTAAATGTATTTCTTCGCGCCTACCAACCCCATTCCCCCGACCACTTGTCAAGGAAGTCGTCATCATGACCTCCATCAACACGTCTCATCTGTCGCGCTTCACCGGTCTTCTGGCGACAGCCGCCGCACTGGCCCTGCTGTCCGGATGCGGCGGTCAGAGTCCATCCCATCAAATGCCTCCGGCTGCGGTCGGCGTCATGGTGGTGCAACCGCAGCATGTGCCGCTGGTGCGCAGTGCGACCGGCCGCCTGTCTGCCTATCGCAGCGCCGATGTGCGCGCCCGCGTCAGCGGCGTGCTGCTTCAGCGCACCTATGACGAAGGCACGCACGTGGACAAGGGCCAGGTGCTGTTCAAGATCGACCCGGCGCCGCTCAAGGCCACGTTGAACGCCGCCGAGGCGTCGCTGGCACAGGCGCGCGCCACTTACACCAACAGCCACATCGCCGCCCAGCGCGTCAGCAAGCTGGCGCCCAAGGGGTATGTGTCGCAGTCCGACCTGGACAATGCCAAAGCCGCCGAACGCACGGCCCTGGCTGCCGTGAAGGCCGCCAAGGCACAGGTGGAAAACGCCAAGATCAACCTTGGTTACGCCACGGTGCGCGCGCCCATTGCCGGTCGCGCGGGCAAGCAGCAGGTGACCGAAGGCGCCCTGGTCGGCCAGGGTGCGGCCACGCTGCTGACCACGGTGCGCCAGATCGATCCCCTGTATCTCAACTTCTCGATGCCGGTGAGCGAGCTGCAGCAGATTCGC
>DASSBH010000226.1:0-8304 GCA_035698945.1 Oleiagrimonas sp. | reverse complement strand
GCGGGCAATGCCCGCCCTGCGGATGGCGGGGTGCCGCGGGGTCAGGCGGCTGCGTGGAGGTCGAAGCGGACTTTTACCCGGTCGAAAGGGAACAGGTATTTGCCGTCTTCGGTTCGGTCGACGATGCCGGCGGTGACCAAGGCGGTTACGTCGGTGTGTACGCCTTTCACGTCGCGCTCGAGGCGTCGCGCCAGTTCGCGCACCCCGGTTGGGCCGGCGCCGGTCAAGGTTTGCACGACGCTCCAGCGGGTGGGTGTCAACACGCGAGCCATGGATTCGGCCGAACGGAAGGTGACGCGCGCGCGTCCGGCATATGTAGCGGTTTCGGCTTCGCGCACCATGCGTTCCATGGCCTTGCCCGGATCCATCACTTCAAACCATACGATTTTCATCATTCCACCTCGCAATGAGCGGCTGCGCTTTCATGTTGTCGAAGTTACAACATGCTTATGCGCTGTCAACAGGACAACGATGTACGGTGCTTTCCGTAGGAGCGAGCCTGCTCGCGATGGCCTTGAGGCTCTTCAAGGGCTGAAGCTGTCACGCATGGAATGCGTTCGTGCACGGAGAGGTGGAGTTTTCGGCAGGTTGGCGGCGGGCAGTGCCCGCCCTACGGGTGAGGTGGTTGGGATGGTGTACGGCCAATCGACGGGATTTGCTTGCGTAGGTCGGGCATTGCCCGACGTGGGTGGCTCCGGGTTGCCGGGAGGCGTGATGGCGGGCAGTGCCCTACGGGTATTTAGTTGCACAAAATGTATCGTATTGTTGACATTTGTGAGCAAATGTTCATTATGAGATGCAAAATTGTGCCGGTTTGGAGATTTTGAGTGGTGCAGCCAGCGACCGACGAGATGGCTTTGAAGCTGGGTCATGCGTTGCGTGCGCGGCGCAAGGCGCAGCGCATCAGCATGACGGCTGCCGCAGAAGCTGCAGGCATGTCGCGGGTGACTTGGCACCGTCTGGAAAAAGGTGAAACGGGGGTTGCATGGGGTTTTGCCCTTGCGGCGGCAGGCGCGCTGGGGTTGGGCATGGATTGGATGGTGGATGACGATGGTTCGCCATCGACAAAGGTTTGTGTGCAAACGCCTTCCCTGGATGATTGGATGCCCTTGACCATTCGGCTGGATGATTTCCCCGGCCTGCGCCGTTTGGCCTGGCAGATACGGGACGGGTTGGACACGCTCACCCCGCGCGAAGCGTGGGAACTGTATGAGCGCAATGGCCGGCATTTGGACATGGAAAATTTGTCGGCCGATGAAGAAGCCCTGATGCGGACGCTGCGCAAGGTGTACGGCGGGATTCATGCGAACATTTGAGCACCCCCACCATCGGCGTATTGGCCAGGTATTGGCCAGCCTGGATGCCGCTCGGTTGCGTGAATGTGCGTGCTGGTTCGGTGGGGGTACCGCCATTGCATTGCGGCAAGGCGAGTACAGGGAGTCGGTGGACATGGATTTCATGGTGTCGGAGCAAGCCGGATACCGTGATCTGCGTCATCGATTGATGGCGGCGGGAAATCTCGCGCCCATTACGCGGGCAGGTTGTGCGCCCATTGCCCTGGAGCGGGAAATACGCGCCGACCGATACGGTATTCGCATGTTTGTGCTGGTGGAAAAGGTACCGATCAAGTTTGAAATCGTGAATGAAGGACGTATCCAATTCGATGTACCAGGACGAGCCGACAAGGTGTGTGGGGTGTACACCCTTTCACGCACCGATCTTGCTGCCAGCAAGTTTCTCGCCAATGCCGACCGCTGGCCCGATGACAGCGTTTTTTCGCGGGATGTGATCGACCTTGCGATGCTGGACATGCCGCCCAGGCAACTTGCGCCGGCGTTGCGCAAGGCATGGGAGGCTTATGGCGCAACGGTGGTGACCGACATGCGACGGGCCCTGGATACCTTGCGCGACCGGCCGGGCCGGTTGGAACGTTGCATCAAGGCGCTTTCGATCGCATTGCCTCCGGCTGCCGTGCAACAACGATTGCGCAGCCTTGCGCGTCGTCTCACGACCTTGACGTCCGACGGTATGGAGAAAATGTCTTGAGCTCCACTATTCATGATCGATTGCACCGAACCGGTTTCGATGGAGATGCGGCAGGATGAGCATGTCTGAACCGTGGGCCCTCCTGCAGAGAGAGGTGGGTTTATGGTGCGGATGCGGCGGGCAGTGCCCGCCCTACGGGTGAGGTGGTTGGGATGGTGTACGGCCAATCGGCGGGATTTGCTTGCGTAGGTCGGGCATTGCCCGACGTGGATGCTTCCGGGTTGCCGGGAGGCATGATGGCGGGCAGTGCCCGCCCTACGGGTGAGACTTTTGGAAAATGATTCGGGATATTGACATGCAACTTGATGTGGAAAACGACAACATGACGACGCAAGCCGATGCGGCCACCAAGGCCATTGACGCCTACCTGGCGCAGCACGAAACCAAGAGCCTGTTGCGCTTGTTGACGTGCGGCAGCGTGGACGATGGCAAGAGCACGCTGCTGGGGCGTCTGTTGTACGACACCAAGCTGCTGTTCGACGATCAGCTGGCGACGCTGGAGGGCGACAGCCAGCGTCACGGCACGCAAAACGGTGAGCTGGATTTCGCGCTGCTGGTCGATGGCCTGTCGGCCGAGCGCGAGCAGGGCATCACCATCGACGTGGCCTACCGTTTCTTCAGCACCGAGAAGCGCAAGTTCATCGTCGCCGACTGTCCGGGGCACGAGCAGTACACGCGCAACATGGCCACCGGCGCGTCCACGGCCGATCTGGCGGTGATGCTGGTGGATGCGCGCAAGGGTTTGCTGACGCAGACGCGCCGGCACACCTGGATTTGCGGCCTGCTCGGCATCCGCCATGTGCTGCTGGCGGTCAACAAGATGGATCTGGTCGGTTACGACGAGGACACCTTCCGCGCCATCGAGGCCGAGTATCGCGAGCTGGCCGGGCAGATGGGCATCGGGCATGTCACCGCGATTCCGTTGTCGGCGCTCAAGGGCGACAACGTCAGCGCGCCGTCCGAGGCCATGCCCTGGTATGACGGCCCGCACATGCTGGAGCATCTGGAAACGGTCGAGATCGGGCATCCGGCCAGCGAGCTGGGTTTCCGCATGCCGGTGCAGTGGGTGTGCCGTCCCGACCAGAATTTCCGCGGTTATGCCGGCCAAGTGGTGGCGGGTTCCATCGCGGTGGGCGACGAAGTGGTCAGCCTGCCGAGCGGTGCGCGTTCGCGCGTGGCGCGCATCGTCACTTTCGATGGCGACCTTGCGCGTGCGCAGACCGGCGACGCGATCACGCTGACGTTGGAAGACGAACTCGACACCAGCCGTGGCGATGTCATCGCCGCCACCGCTTCGCCGCCGCAGGTGGCCGACCAGTTTGCCGCGCATCTTCTGTGGATGAACGACACGGCCCTACTGCCGGGGCGTCCGTACTGGATGAAGATCGGCACGCGCACCATCAGCGCGCAGATCACCGACATCAAGCATAAGGTGGACGTCAATACGCAGGAGAGCCTGGCGGCCAAGCGCCTGGAACTCAACGAGGTGGGTTACTGCAATCTGAGCCTGGATCACGCCATCGCCTTCGAGCCGTATGCGCAGTGCCACGAACTGGGCGCGTTCATCCTCATCGATCGCCAGACCAACGCCACCGTGGGCGCGGGCGCCATTGATTTTGCCTTGCGTCGCGCCGAAAACATCCATTGGCAGCATCTGGACGTGGATCGCGCCGCGCGGGCGCGCATCAAGGGGCAGGAGCCGTCGTGCCTGTGGTTTACCGGTTTGTCCGGGTCGGGCAAATCCACCATCGCCAATCTGGTGGAAAAACGTCTGCATGCGATGGGCTATCACACCTATCTGCTGGACGGCGACAACGTGCGCCATGGACTCAACCGCGATCTCGGTTTCACCGAGGAGGATCGCGTGGAAAACATCCGCCGCGTGGCCGAGGTGGCCAGGCTGATGAGCAATGCCGGGCTGATCGTGCTGGTCAGTTTCATCAGCCCGTTCCGCAGCGAGCGGCGCATGGCGCGGCAGTTGTTCGAGGAGGGCGAGTTCAACGAGGTGTTCGTGGATACGCCGCTGGAAGTGTGCGAGCAGCGCGACGTCAAGGGCTTGTACGCCAAGGCGCGCGCCGGCGAAATCACCAACTTCACCGGCATCGGCTCGCCCTACGAAGTGCCCGAGACGCCCGAGTTGCATCTGGAAACCGTAGGTGTGAGCGCGGACATGCTGGCGCAGCGGGTGGTCGACAAGCTGTTGGGCAAGTAACCGCGCATGCCGTGGAAAACCCAAAACCGCCCCCGCTCCGCCGTCGTGCATGGCGGGGGCGCCGAGACGCGGGAGGCCCGGTGGATGCCCTCCATAGGGCGGGCACTGCCCGCCATGAAAGCTTCACGCAGCCTCGAACCATGTTCGGCGGGCGATGCCCGCTCTACGTATCCTGCCTTGGGTGATGTGCCATACGGAAAATCACAAGGAGGCCATGCATGGACGCGGTGACCTTTGCCGACCTCGGCTTCCACGCCTGGCTCACCATCGGTGTGGTGGTGGCGGTGTTTGGCTGTCTGGTGTGGGAGCGCCTGACGCCGGATATCGTGCTGCTGGGCGCGGTGGCGGTGTTGCTGGTGGGTGGCGTGCTGACGCCGGCCGAAGCGTTGGCGGGATTTTCCAATACCGCCGTGCTGACGGTGGCGGTGCTGTTCATCGTGGTGGCGGCCTTGCGCACCACCGGCGCGATTCGTTGGGTGGCCTCGTGGGTGCTTGGCAAGCCGCATGGCACTTTCGTGGCGCAGGCGCGTCTGGTCGGCATTTCGTCGTCGCTGAGTGCGTTCATCAACAACACGCCGGTGGTGGCCATGCTGACCGCCGCGGTGGAAACCTGGAGCCGCAAAGCCAAGGTGTCGGTATCCAAGCTGCTGATTCCGCTCAGCTACGCCACCATTCTCGGCGGCATGTGTTCGCTGATCGGCACCAGCACCAACCTGGTCGTGCTGGGCCTGATGCAACAACATGGCGGTTTGCCCACGTTGCACATGTTCGATCCGGCATGGGTCGGTCTGCCGGCGGCTGTTGCCGGCCTGATTTATCTGTTGACGGTGGGGCGCTGGTTGTTGCCGGATCGTCGCACCGCGCTGGATCAGGCGCGGCAGACGCGCGAGTACGTGCTGGAGATGCGGGTCAAGGCCGGCGGCCCGCTGGTCGGGCGCGATCTGGTCGGGGCGAAGCTGCGCAATTTGTCCGGTGCGTTTCTGGTCGAGGTGCAACGCGCGATGGGTTCGATCCGCCCGGCGGTACGGCCCGATACGGTGCTGGAGGCCGATGACCGCCTGGTGTTTGTCGGTACCGCCGAAGGCTTGCGCGAGGTGCGCCAGGTGGCCGGCCTGGCGCATGTGGACGAGCAGGTGTTCAAGGTGGGTGGCGACAGTGGCCGGCATTTTGTCGAGGCCGTGCCTTCGCGTCTGTCGCCGGTGGTGGGCCACACGCTGCGCGCGTCGCGTTTTCGCGACCGCTATGGCGCGGCGGTGGTGGCCGTCAATCGGCGCGGTCAGCAGTTGTCGCGCAAGCCGGGCGACATCGTGCTGCAGGCCGGCGACACGTTGCTGCTGGAAACTACATCGGAGTTCACGCGCGAGCATGGCCAGTCGCGCGAGTTCATCATGGTCAACGTGGTCGACGACACGCCGCCGGTGCAGCCGCGCCGGGCCATGGGCGCGCTGGCGATTCTGGGCGCGATGATTCTGGCCAACGTGGCATTGCATGTGGACATTTTCGTGTCCGCGCTGCTGGCCGCATTGGCGGTGATTGTCACCGGCTGCGTCAGCTGGCGCGATGCGCGCCGCGCGGTGGACTACCCGCTGATCGTGGCGATCGCCTGCGCCTTCGCCATCGGCGTGGCCCTGTCCAAGACCGGCGTGGCCGCGGCCGTGGCCGGCGTGTTGCTGCATGTCGGCGGCGGCGATCCATTCTGGACCCTGGTCATGGTGTTTGTCCTGACGGTGATATTCACCGAGCTTCTGACAAACAACGCGGCGGCGGTACTGATGTTCCCCATCGGCCTGGCGGCGGCAAACCAGCTGGACGTGAGCGCCATGCCGTTCATCATCGCGATCATGATTGGCGCATCGGCCAGCTTCATCACGCCGATCGGCTACCAGACCAACATGATGGTTTACGGCCCCGGCGGTTACCGGTTCATGGATTACGTGCGCGTGGGCACGCCATTGTCGATTCTGGTCGGCGTGGTGGTGTTGGCAATCATCCCGCACGTCTGGCCGTTCTGATCCTGTGCATGTCTCCTGCTCCCTCCCCTTCAAGGGGAGGGCTGGGGTGGGGATGGTGTTTGCCGACACCCCCCACCCATCGCAAGCATGCCCGCTCTACGCGATGGCTGGCCGTTCCGAGCTTGTGCGGAGGGCAACGCCTGCCCTACGCGGGCATGATGGTGGCTGACGTTTTCGGTGGATGCGGGTAGGGCCGGCACTGCCCGCCATTCTGCCCGGATGGCGCCGCACGACGTAGAATGACCCGTTCCAACGACACGGGGAAAACCATGCAGACGGTGGACGAGGCGAAGATTGCGGTGGTCGGGCTGGGTTATGTCGGCCTGCCGCTGGCGGTGGCTTTCGGCCGGCATGTGGATGTGGTTGGGTTCGACATCGACCTGGCGCGTATCGACGCGCTGCGCAAGGGCGTCGATCACACGCGCGAAACATCCTCGACGGAACTGGCATCGGCGACGCGTCTGACTTTTACCGACAAACTCGGCGACCTGCGCGCATGCACGGTCTACATCGTCACCGTGCCCACGCCCATCGACGCGCACAAGCGCCCGGATTTCACGCCGCTGATCGAAGCCAGCCGCGCGGTCGGCAAGGTGCTCAAGGCGGGCGACGTGGTGATCTACGAATCGACCGTTTACCCCGGCGCCACAGAGGAAGTGTGCGTGCCAGAGTTGGTACGTGTCTCGGGCCTGGCGTTCAATGCCGATTTCACGATCGGCTACAGCCCCGAGCGCATCAACCCCGGCGACCGGCAGCGGCGTCTGGCCGACATCCCCAAGATCACCTCCGGCTCCACGCCGGACACCGCCGATTTCGTGGACGCGCTGTACCGGCGCATCATCACCGCCGGCACGCACAAGGTCTCCGCGATCATGGTCGCCGAGGCGGCCAAGGTGATCGAGAACACCCAGCGCGACGCCAACATCGCGCTGGTCAACGAGTTCGCGCTGATCTTCCACCGCCTCGGCATCGACACCACCGAAGTGCTGGAGGCCGCCGGCACCAAGTGGAATTTTTTGCCGTTCCGTCCGGGCCTGGTCGGCGGCCATTGCATCGGCGTGGATCCGTACTACCTGATCCAGAAGGCGCAGGTGATGGGCTATTTCCCCGACATCCTGCTGGCCTGCCGACGCATCAACGACGCCATGGGCCAGCACGTGGCCAGCGAAGTGGTGAAGCTGATGATCGCGAAGGGTCACGTGGTGCGCGACAGTCGGCTGCTGGTGCTCGGCTTCACCTTCAAGGAAAACTGCCCGGACTTGCGCAACACGCGCGTGATGGATCTGGTCAGGGAACTGCAGGGCTTCGGCGTGCGCGTGGACATCCACGACCCGTGGGCCGATGCGGCCGAGGCCGAGGCCACCTACGGTGTGGACATCCTGCCCGAGTGGCCGGCCCCGGACACCTACGACGCCCTGGTGGTCGCCGTCGCCCACGACGCCTTCCGCGAGGATGATGGCCGCCGAATCCGCGAACTGGCCGGCGACAACACCGTGATCTACGACATCAAGGGCATCCTGCCGCCATCCAGCGTCGATGGCCGTTTGTAAAAACAATTGTAGGAGCGTGCCTGCACGCGACAGCCTGAAGAATGCATGGGGCCATTCGCGCGCAGGCGCGCTCCTGCAAAAAAAGCGGATGGCCGTCCGCCGAAATCAATTGCCGCAAGCATCCAGCTGGCTGAGGAAGTTGTGCTGCCAATGGGCAATGTCATTGGTTTCCAGCACATCCATCATCGCGCGCCAGCGTCGGCGGCGCTCGTCGAGCGGCATGTCCAGGGCGCGCAGCAGGGCTTCGGCCATGCTGTCCTCGTCGTGCGGATTGACCAGCAGCGCCGCGTCCAGTTCCTCGGCGGCGCCGGCGAAGCGCGACAGCACCAGTACGCCGGGGTCGTCCGGATCCTGGCAAGCCACGTATTCCTTGGCCACCAGGTTCATGCCGTCGCGCAGCGGTGTGACCAGCCCGACGCGCGCCATGCGGTAGTAGCCGGCCAGCACGGAGTAGGGAATGGTCTGGTTGACGTAGCGTATGGGC
>DASSBH010000225.1:0-5966 GCA_035698945.1 Oleiagrimonas sp. | reverse complement strand
GCGTGCGCACGCGCAGGATATAGCGCTGGCGCTCGGTGACGCTGATGGCGCGGCGCGCGTCGAGCAGGTTGAAGGTGTGACTGGCCTTCATCACCTGCTCGTAGGCCGGCAGCGGCAGGCCGGCTTCGACCAGCTTCTGTGCCTCGGCCTCGCAGGTGTCGAACCACGCGAACAGTTTTTCCACATTGGCGTGCTCGACGTTGGAGGTGCTCTGCTCGACTTCGTTCTGATGGAACACGTCGCCGTAGGTGACCGGGCCGTGCGGCGCCTGCGTCCAGACCAGATCGTAGACGTTGTCCACGTTCTGCAGATACATCGCCAGGCGCTCCAGGCCGTAGGTGATCTCGCCGGTCACCGGCTTGCATTCCAGGCCACCGGCCTGCTGGAAATAGGTGAACTGGGTGACTTCCATGCCGTTCAACCACACTTCCCAGCCCAGACCCCAGGCGCCGAGGGTGGGCGATTCCCAGTTGTCCTCGACGAAGCGCAGATCGTGCACCAGCGGGTCGATGCCGAGCGCCTTGAGCGAACCGATGTAACGCTCCTGGATGTCGTCCGGGTTCGGCTTCATCACCACCTGGAACTGGTAGTAATGCTGCAGGCGGTTGGGATTGTCGCCATAGCGGCCATCGGCGGGTCGGCGCGAGGGCTGCACGTAGGCGGCGGCCCACGGTTCGGAACCCAGCGCGCGCAGGAAGGTGGCCGGATGGAACGTGCCGGCGCCCACTTCAGTGTCCAGCGGTTGCATCAGCACGCAGCCCTGCTCGCCCCAGTAGCGGCTCAGGGTCTGGACGACTTCCTGGAAAGTGGGTGCGGACATGGTCGACTGTCTTGTGAAACGAAGCGCGCTAGTATAGCCGGAGCACGGTGTTCCACGCCGAACGCAGCTTATTTTCCGACGTCAGAGAACCCATGGCAGCCACCTCTTCATCCACGGCATTGCTGGGACGCCACGGTCGCCTGCAGCTGGACGAGACACTCGCCGCATTGGTCGTGGACGGCCTCATCAGCGGCGAAGACGCCAAGCGCGTGCGCCTGACGGCCGGCCACCGCGAAAGCCAGGCGCTGCACCCGCTGACCGTGATCGGCAAGGCGCGCCTGGACAACCGACGCGACAGCGACGGGCGACCGCTGAGCATCGAGGTGCTGACGGAATGGTTGGCCGACAAGGCCGGCAAGCCCTACCTCAAGATCGACCCGATGAAGATCGACGTGGCCGCGGTGACCCAGGTGGTCGGTCGCGCCTACGCGCAGAATCACCACATCTTGCCGGTCGAGGCAGGTGATGCCGGCATCACGTTCGCCACCAGCGAGCCGTTTGCCTTGCATTGGGCGACCGATCTTTCACACATGCTGCGTCGCGACATCCGCCTGGTGGTGTCCAATCCGCAGGAAATCAACCGCTACCTTGCGGAATTCTATGGCGTGCAGCGCTCCATTCGTCTGGCCCAGGACGCCAAGGGTGAAGGCACCGCCGGTTCGGCGCTGCTCAATTTCGAGCAATTGCTGCAGCTGGGCGAAAGCGGCGAGGTCGGCGCCGACGACCGCCATGTGGTGCACATTGTCGACTGGCTGCTGCAATACGCCTTCGAACAGCGCGCCTCGGACATCCATCTGGAGCCGCGCCGCGAATCGGGCAACATGCGCTTTCGCATTGATGGCGTGATGCACAAGGTGTTCGAGCTGCCGATGCCGGTGATGACGGCGGTCACCTCGCGCATCAAGATTCTTTCGCGCCTGGACGTGGCCGAAAAACGCCGTCCGCAGGATGGCCGCATCAAGACCCGCTCGGTCGGCGGACGCGAGGTGGAGCTGCGCATCTCGACCATGCCCACGGCCTTCGGCGAAAAGGTGGTGATGCGCATCTTCGATCCCGACATCGTGGTCAAGGATTTTGCGCAGCTGGGTTTTTCCGACGACGAGGCCGGGATCTGGCGGCACATGGTCGAACGGCCCAACGGCATCGTGCTGGTCACCGGCCCCACCGGTTCGGGCAAGACCACCACGCTGTACTCCACGCTGAAGCATCTGGCCCGACCCGAGTACAACGTGTGCACCATCGAGGATCCGATCGAGATGGTCAGCCCGGATTTCAACCAGATGCAGGTACAGCCGTCGATCGACCTGGATTTCGCCACCGGCGTGCGCACGTTGCTGCGCCAGGATCCGGACATCATCATGGTTGGCGAAATCCGCGACCTGCAAACCGCGCAGATGGCGGTGCAGGCCTCGCTCACCGGCCATCTGGTGTTGTCCACGCTGCACACCAACGACGCGCCGAGCGCGCTCACCCGCCTGCTCGACCTCGGCGTGCCGCATTACCTGATCCAGTCCACGCTGACCGGCGTGGTGGCGCAACGCCTGGTGCGCACGCTGTGCCCGCACTGCAAGCGCGAAACCACCCAGCTCCCGGAAAGCTGGAACGCCCTGACCCACGGCTGGGACATGCCGCTGCCGGAGCAGGTGTACGAACCGGTCGGCTGTCTGGAATGCCGGCACACCGGCTTCATGGGCCGCACCGGCGTCTACGAAATGCTGCCGCTGTCGGGGCCGCTGCGCGCCCGCATCAGTGCCGACCTGGCGCTCGACGATTTCATCACCGCTGCCCATGCGCAAGGCATGCGTCCGTTGCGCATCTCCGCCGCCGCGCAGGTCGCACGCGGACTGACCACGGTCGCCGAAGTGCTGACCGTATTGCCGCCTCCGGAATAGGCAGGGCGGATCAAGACCTTATCCGGCATTCGTCAAAAACGGCAGGTTTTTGGACATGGATCAATGCAGATGCGCGCGGATACAGAAAAATCGCTTCTTGATCCGTGTCTATCCGCGTTGATCCGTGTCCAAACGTTGTACGACCAGACCGGCGCGAAAAGTCGATTGCGACCCAAAGCCCACCCTGCGGGTGAATGAGATGACTCAGGAACGGCGACGGGTCGGCAAAGGGTTCCGCACATGGGACAATGGCGGCCATTCCCCATGCCACTACGGGTTGTCATGAAGCCCCTGCTGATCATTCTCACCGGTCATGCGCCGGATGCCATCCGCGCCCGCCTCGGCGATTTCGACCATTGGTTCCGGCTGGCGCTGCGCCTGTCCGCCAGGGAAATTCGCGTGGTCGACGTGAGCGCCGGCGTTCCTCTGCCGGACACAACCGACATCCGTGGCGCCGTGATCAGCGGCTCGGCGGCCATGGTCACCGAAAAACTGGTCTGGAGCGAACGCCTGGCCGGCTGGGTCCGCGATGCCATGGATGCGCAGCTGCCGCTGTTCGGCGTGTGCTACGGCCATCAACTGATGGCGCATGCATTGGGCGGTCGCGTGGACGTGCTGCCCGGCGGCCGCGAAATGGGCACCAAGGACATCGAAGTACTCGCGCCGGATACCGATGATTGCCTGCTCGCAGGCTTGCCGACGCGTTTCGCCGCACACACCACGCACATGCAGAGCGTGCTTGAAGTACCCGCCGGCGCACAGGTACTGGCACGCTCCGCACGCGATCCGCACCAGATCCTGCGCTACGGCCCCAACACCATATCCACGCAGCTGCATCCTGAATTCAGCGCGGCCGCCATGCGTGCCTATCTGCGCCTGCGTGCGGACCACCTGCGCAGCGAGTCCATGGACGTCGCCGACTTGCTGAACACGGTACGTGCCACGCCGCAGGCGCGCCGCCTGCTGCAGCGCTTCGCCCGGGAAACGACGCCCCGCGCCATGGATGTCGTCGCATGAGCGCGGCGCCGACACCGCCACCGCGCCACATCGGCGCCGGTCATGGACTCAAGTGGCTGCTCGAAGCACTGCGCACGGTGCGGCGCTGGCCCGGAACCTTTCTGGTGATGGGGTTCATCATGGCCGTGATCAGCCTGGTGCCTTACCTGGGCGGCTTCGCCATCCTGTTTCTGGGGCCGGCGCTTCTGGCCGGCATCGTCACCGCCGCCGACACGGCGTGGCGTGGCGGCACTCCGGCCACCCACCAATTGTTCACGATGTTTCAGGAAACGGCGCAACGCAATGAAGCGCTGAAGTTGTGCCTGCCCCTGGTGGTCGGCAAACTCGTCGCCTTCATGGTTCTTGTCGTCGCCGTATTCAGGATCATGGCGCGTCGCGGCATGGACGTGCATACCCTGGAAGGTCATCCCGAAAAAGCGCTGGTCCTGTTCACCGACAGCAGCATGCCCGGCTGGCTGGCGCTGGCGCTGGCCATCGTGCTGCTGGCATGGACATTCACCGCACTGGCCATTCCCCGTGTCGCGCTGCGCAGCGAAACCGCCTTTGTCGCCATGGGCGAAAGTTTCCGTCGCGTATGGCGCAGCATCGGCGCGTGGATCGTGGTGGCCGTCCTGTTGTTTGCCGGCCTGGTGCTGCTGATGACATTGCTGATGCTGACCCAGGTGATGGCCGTCATGCAGCTGGGTTTGTACACCGTCCTGTATGCCGTTCTGGGGCCGCTGCTGCATGCAGCGTGGCGTGATCTTGACGGTCACGTCGACGCGTCGGACAAGGATGACCGCGCGCCACCGCCTCCTCCTGCTCCGCCGCCGCCATCGGGCATACTGGAAGCCTGAGGATCATCCAATCGCGCCTGACCGCAGTGCGGGCACTGCCCGCCCTGCCTCACTCTCAGCCGCGCAGGCGTCGCTCCACGGCGTGACGCGACAGCATCGCGAACAGCACGCCGAACAGGAAGCCGGCGATGTGGCTCCACCACACGACGGCGCCGAAGCCGGGCCCGGCGTAGGTGAACAGCAGCTGCAGCAACACCCACAGGCCGATCAGCAAGAACGCCGGCACGCGCACGAATTCCATGAACAGGCCCAGCGGCAGCACCAGCCCCAGACGCGCGCGCGGAAACAGCACCAGATAGACACCCACGACCGCCGACACCGCGCCGCTGCAACCGATGATCGGTGCATGTGCCGCAGCCAGCGTCAATGCGCCGATCAGGTTGGCGAACACGCCAGCGAGCAGGAACAGGCCGAGGAATCGCCGCGAACCCAGTGCGCGCTCGGCCGGCAGGCCGAAAATGACCAGAAACAGCATGTTGGTCAAAAGATGCAGCCACGCCACATGGATGAAAAGCGAACTCAGCAGGCCCAGCCACTCGGGATCGAGCAACTTCTGCCACCAGGTACCCGCCATGGCGAACAGCCTGGAGGGCACCGTACCCCAGTGCATCACCCACGCCACTTCCTGCTTCGGCGGCAACAGCGACAACGCCACAAAGCAGGCCACGCACATCACCACGATCAGCAACGTGGCCCAGCGCGGCCCTGGACGGCGACGGCTGTCGACGTGAACGAACATGCTCACGGCACGTCCTGCGCCAGGTGCGGCCCGGCGGCATCCTGCGAGGTCAGCGCGAACAGGGTCTCCGGGCCGACGATGCCGTCATCTGGAATGCCGAAACGGCGTTGCAGACGGCGTACGCGTTCCACCATGTCCGCATCGAAAACAGTGGTGTCCGGTATCGTGGTTGCCCCGGCCGACAGCGCCAGACGCGCGGCCAGCCATGCCACCGCCGGCCCCTTGTCGCCCTGTCTGAGCATGGACGGCAGCGTGGCCGGCAAGCGGAAGGGCGCGTAAAAATAACCGTGCCACAGACGCACCAGCGCCTGACGGGAAACCTCGACGGGATGCGAGTTGATCATCAGGCGCACGCGCGTCTTGCCCACTCCCAGCAGGAGCACCTGATGCTTGCCGCGCGGCGTTGCCAGCACCAGCACCAACGGACGGTCGAAATTCGCCAGTTGATCCAGGGTGCCGGTACCGCCCACGCAATCGAAGCCGGGAAAGATCACGGCCCGGCATTGCGATGCCTCGGCCACGCCGACCTTGTCCGACCCCACCTGCCAGCGCGCCAGCAATTCGCTCCACGCCTGCAATCGCGCCTCGCGTGGCGGCGGCAGGCTGAGCTTCAATTGATCGGCCTGCTGCTGCGCGGTCGCGCCCGCCACGACCAATGAGGT
>DASSBH010000224.1:0-3712 GCA_035698945.1 Oleiagrimonas sp. | reverse complement strand
AGCTGATCTTCAACAAGGAAACGCAGCGCATCGTCGGCGCCGGTATCGTCGGCGTCAACGCGGGCGACCTCATCAGCGAGCTGGCGCTGGCCATCGAAATGGATTGCGAGGCCGCCGACATCGCCTTGACCATCCATCCGCATCCGACGTTGGGCGAGTCGGTCGGCCTGGCTGCCGAGGTGGCCGAAGGCACCATCACCGACCTGTATCTGCCAAAGAAAAAGTAGGGCGGGCACTGCCCGCCGTATGTATGTCCTCGCGACAGGTGAGTTTTGTTGTCGGGCAGTGCCCGACCTACGGGCTTGAGGTAATCGCCGGCCATGAACGAACACCTGCTGTTCAACATCATCGACCTGGCCGGCACCTTCGCCTTCGCCATCAGCGGCGCCCTGGCCGCGCGACGCGAAAAGTTCGACCTGTTCGGCGTACTGGCCGTCGCCTACATCACCGCCTGCGGCGGCGGCATTGCGCGTGACGTCTGCATCGGCGCGGTGCCTCCGGCGGGGCTGGCCGACTGGCGCTATGCACTGGTGGCCGTGATCGCGGCGCTGGCGACCATCGTCGCCTATCGGCAGGTCGAGCGGCTGACCTATCCGGTGCGCCTGTTCGATGCACTGGGGTTGGGCCTGTTTGCGGTCTACGGCGCGCACAAGGCGTTGGCGCTGGGCATGAATGCCGAAGTGGCGATCCTGGTCGGCATGCTCACCGCCGTCGGTGGCGGCGTGGCGCGTGACATGCTGCTGACGCGCGTGCCGGTCATCATGCAAAAGGAAATCTACGCTTCGGCGGCCTTCATCGGAGCGGCGCTGGCCGTGCTCGGCGAATCGCTGGGCTGGGCGACGGCATGGAGCATGTGGCTGCCGATCGTGCTGTGCTGCGGCCTGCGCCTGCTGTCGCTGCGTCGTCACTGGCAACTGCCGATCTTCAGCCGATAAACGCGGGTTTGCATTTTATTCTGGATTTTGATTTTTTGTAGGAGCGAGCCTGCTCGCGATTGTCGAAGACTTGCCGCAAGCTTCAGGCAATCGCGAGCAGGCTCGCTCCTACAACGATGGACGGACAGGCAAGGCATGACGGTGTTCCGGAGCCACACACCAACCACATGACAAATGTCCATTGGCACCCGCAAGGGTCGATGGTAGCTTGCGATTCATACACGGAACCTGCCTTGCAGGAGGGGAACAATCATGGCGACACCAAGCGTGCGCATGGAGCACGTCATCAAGCGGTTTTCCGGGCACACGGCGGTGGACAAGCTGTCCCTCAGCGTGCCTCCGGGGGGCATTTTCGGCCTGCTGGGCCCCAACGGGGCGGGCAAGACCACGGTCATCCGTCTGCTCATGGGCATCCTGATGCCCGACGAGGGCGAGGTGGAACTGTTCGGCACCGGCAAGCATGGCCGGCATTTGTCCGAGCGCGTGGGTTATTTGCCCGAAGAGCGTGGCCTGTACAAGAAAATGAAAGTGCTGGACCAGCTGGTTTTCCTCGGCCAGACCAAGGGCCTGTCACGAGCCGACGGACACAAGCGGGCCATGGCCTGGCTGGAAAAACTGGGCGTGGCCGATTGGGCCGACAAGAAAGTCGAAGACTTGTCCAAGGGCATGCAGCAGAAAGTGCAATTTGCCGGTACGTTGCTGCACGATCCTGAATTGATGATCCTGGACGAGCCGTTTTCCGGCCTGGACCCGGTCAATGCGCAGGTAATGAAAGACACCGTGGTGGAATTGGCCGGCAAGGGGCGCACCATTATTTTTTCCACCCACGTGATGGAACAGGCCGAGCGCATGTGCGACCACATCCTGATCATGGCGCGTGGACGCAAGGTGGTGGATGGTCCGCTGGCGCAGGTGAAGGCCGAGTCGGGCAAGCGTCATATCGCGCTGGGCTTCGCCGGATCGCGCCAGGCGGCCGAACCGATACTGGCCGATCGCAACCTCGTGGCCCACGTGGACGACTATGGCGCCAGCGCCGAAGTGTCGCTGGCCAACGGTACCCGTTCCGACCAGTTGCTGGGCGCACTGGTGAGGCAGGGCGTCAACCTCAGCCGTTTTGAAGTGGTGGAACCGTCGTTGCAATCGATCTTCATCGACAAGGTCGGCGCCGACGCCGCCGTTGCCGGTCGCACGGGAGATGTCGCATGAACAGCAAGGCTCTAGCCGTCATTCGACGCGAATTCACGGCGCGTGTGCGCACCAAAACCTTCGTCATCACTACCATATTGTTGCCGGTGTTGATGATCGCCGTGTCGGTGGCGCCGATCCTGATCATGGGCGCCGGTGGTCCCGACCATGCCACCCGCATCGCCGTGGTCGACGGAACCTCCATGCAACTGGGGCAACACGTCCAGGACATGCTCGGCAAGGAAAAGCTGAGCGACGAGAAAGATTCCGGGCCACGTTACAAGATCGACGTGGTGCCGGCATCGGGCGACATCGAAGCCACGCGCAAGGAGTTGGTGGCCAAGACCGGATTTTCCCGCAAAAAGATGCCGGACGGCTATGACGGCGTGCTGGTGTTGCCCAGGGATGTGCTGGAAACCGGCCGGCTGACCTATTACGGCAGCAATGCCAGCTCGCTTACGGCCATGCAAAAGCTTCGCGGCAGTTTGACCAAGGTATTCGCCAGCACGCGCCTGACCAAGGCCGGCCTGGACGTCAACCTGGTGGCCAAGGCCATGCGCCCCGTGCACATGCACGCGAGCAAGGTATCCAGCGGCAAGCCGACCGGGCAAAGCGGCATGACGGCCTATTTCATCGCCTACGGCATGTGTTTCCTGTTGTACCTGGTCATCCTCATGTTCGGGCAACAGACGATGACCTCGGTCATCGAGGAAAAAACCTCGCGCGTGGTGGAAGTGCTGGTGTCCTCGCTCACGCCGTTCCAGATGTTGCTTGGAAAGGTGATCGGCGTGGGTTCGGCGGGCTTGCTGCAGATGGCCATCTGGGGCGTGTCGGCATGGCTCATCACCAGCCAGGGTGCGCATATCGCCACGCTGTTCGGCATCGATCCGGCCACCGTGGCCAGATATGCGTTGCCGCATATCAGCGGCGCGCTGGTGGTGGTGTTCCTGCTGTATTTCGTGCTGGGCTACCTCATTTACGGCGCCCTGTTCGCGGCCATCGGGTCGATGTGCAACAACGTCCAGGACAGCCAGCAGTACGCCGTCATCGTCACCATGATGATCATGGTCGGTTTCTTCACGGCATTCGCGGTCATCCAGAATCCGGATGGAACCCTGGCCGAGGTCCTGGGCTGGATTCCGATCTGGGCGCCATTCGTGATGCCGGTACGCTGGTCACTGACGTCGGTGCCTGTCTACGAACTTGCCGGGTCACTGGCATTGATGGTGGCGGGCATGCTGTTTTGCGTGTGGCTGGCCGGACGCATCTACCAGACCGGCATCCTGATGTTCGGCAAGAAGCCGTCCTGGAGCGAACTGTGGCGCTGGATTCGTACGAGCTGAGGCATGCGCGGCGGGCAGTGCCCGCCGCCATCCGCTTCGTGACGGTTTGATACCGGCTAGGAACGCCGCTTGGGAAACGCCCAAGCCTCGGCCCTGATAAAGACCGCATCGGCGTCTGTGATATCGGCTTTGTGTGCCAACGCCACCGAACCACCTGTCTCCAGCAAGCCCAACGTGACCACCCCAGCAATGGCAGTCGTTCGTACGCATCCCACACCTCCGGATCGTGACCCGGTTGCCTCCCGCATT
>DASSBH010000223.1:0-12232 GCA_035698945.1 Oleiagrimonas sp. | reverse complement strand
TTCGGCATCTCGCTGCTGCCCGCGCGGCAGGGCAACGGCTACGCGCGCGAAGCCGCGGGCGCCGTGCTGGATGAGCTGTTCGCACGCATGGGTTACCGTCGCGTGACCGCCTCGATCGACCCGCGCAACCGGCCAAGCATCGCCCTGGTCGAGTCGCTGGGCTTTCGCCCAGAGGCGCATCACGTGGAAAGCCTGCTGATGTACGGCGCATGGGTCGACGATCTGGTGTTCGCGTTGCTGAAGCGCGAGTGGATCAACCACACGTCGGCTTGACGCAGCGTTGCCCAGAGCCGATTCCGCTGCCGATACGGCACACATTCCTGTCGTCATCGTGGGGGCGCACATGTCGGTACACTGCAGGCACTGTCACCGAGGATTGCCGGCATGCGACGTTTGTTAATGACCCTGACTCTTTCCATGCTGGCAGCGACCGCGCTGGCCGCCGATGGCCTGCCCGTCCACAAGGCGCCCGTCGGGGTCGACGCCTACATCATCGCGCCGGCCGATGGCGCCACCGTGTCGCGCACCTTCACCGTGCGCTTCGGCCTCAAGGGCATGGGCGTGGCGCCGTCGGGCGTGGACAAGCCGGGTACCGGCCACCACCACCTGCTGATCGACGTCGACACCCTGCCGCCGGCCGGCATGCCGATTCCGTCCGACGCCCAACACCGGCACTTCGGCGGCGGTCAGACCGAAACTGTGCTGACCCTCCCGCCCGGCACGCACACGCTGCAACTGGAACTGGGCGACATGCATCACGTGCCGTTCGATCCGCAGGTGGTGTCGAAAAAGATCACCGTCCACGTCAAGTAGGCAGGACATGGCGAGCCAGCCGGATCCTTTCCGATCCGGCACAGGCTTCAGGCCGCCTCCGACTCCAGGCTCAGGTAATGCCCCGGCGATTGTCCAAGACAACGCCGGAACATGGCGACGAAGGCGCTGACGCTGGCATAGCCCAGGGCGTCGGCAACATGGGTGACCGCCACGCCCTGGCCGAGTTGTTCCAGGGCGTGACCCAGACGCACCTGCTGACGCCACTGCACGAAGCTCAGGCCGGTTTCCTCGCGGAAACGGCGCGTCAGGCTGCGCGTGGACAAGCCGACGGCGTTGGCCCATTCGTCGCGGTTGCGGGTGTCGCCCGGGTTGGCGAGCAGGGCTTCGGCCACGCGCAGCAGGCGGCGGTCGTCGGGCATGGGCAGCGTGATCGGGTTGTCCGGTTCGCGGGCACGGCACATCTCGTCCATCAGCACGTCCATCAGGCGCTGTTGCTGGTCGTCGAGACGGGGTTGGTCCGACCATTCGGCGGCGCGCAATACCAATGCGCGCATCAGGTCGCTGGCGCGCAGGTTGGCCGGTTGCGACGGCAGTCTGCTGGTGGCTTGCGGAGCCACCCACACGCCCCAGCCGGTGATCGGCTCGATGATGCGCACGGTGTGCTCGATGCCGTGCGGCATCCAGCCCACATGGTGCGGCATGACCGGCCACACGCCGGCGCGCGTGCGCACACAGACCATGCCGCTTTCCACGTACATGAACTGGCCGCGGAGGTGATGGTGCCAGTCGGTTTCGCCCATCACCGGTTTGCCCTTGACCACGTAGGCGATCAGGGGCGGGCCGTCGAGGCTGTCCAGCTGGGCGAAATGGGGCGGGGAATTTTCGATTGGCGCGTTCACGACAAATCTTGGCCTGTTCGCGTTATCGGAACGACGATGCCATGCCCTAGGCTGCATGTCATGTGGCAAGTGTCAGGTGTGAGGGCGCGCTGGCCATGCAGGGGAGAGAAACATCTCAGGAGGCAGACATGACAAGCGAAGCATTCCCGGCAACGCCGATCCAGGAGTCGAAGTCCACTGCCGCATCGGCGCTGGCCACGTTCGTGGCATGCGCGCAACTGATGCTTGACGAGGCCACACCCGAAACCCTTCGCCGGCAGGCGGAATCGCGCCTGCTGGAACAGTTGCCGGTGGTGCGCGCGCTGGGCCTGTTCGAGCTGTTCAGCGTGCGCGATTCCGCCCTGGCCGCATTGCTGCGCGACGAGCTGGAAAAACTGCAGGATTCGGAGGCGGCGACCTTCCGCCGCGCGCACCGCGCATGAACATTTGCCAAAGTAGAATATGCGTGAGACATATTTGCCTTGACAAATATATATCGGGCAATAAAATACCCGACCATGTGCCCCACCACCCCCACTTGTGACAAGCCACCCGAAAGCCTTGGCATCCTGCTCGGACTGGTCAAGTCCGAGCTGGTGCGCGCGCTCGAACAGGAGATCGCCGAGCAGGGCGTGGAATTGCGCTTCAGCCAGGTGCAGGCACTCAAGCGCCTGAACCTGGTCGGGCCGATGAGCGCCGGCGAACTGGCGCGCTCGCTCGGCCATGACGGCGGCGCGCTGACGCGCCTGCTCGACCAGCTCGAGGAAAAAGGCTACCTGCGCCGCAAGCCGGATCCGCAAGACCGGCGCGCCCTGCGCATCGAGCTGACGGCGTCGGGCAAGAGCCTGTGCCGCGAGCTGGGCGGCTGTTCCGACCGGGTGATGAACGCCGCGCAGAAATCACTCAGCAAGGACGAACGGCGACACCTGATCGACTACCTGCAGCGCATTCTCACCACGCTGCGCCAATAACCCTACCGACCGCGAACCGGATTTGAATCTCATGCGATTGCGACTGTCCCCAATCGTCGCCGCTTGCGCCATGGCGGTATTGCTCAGCGCCTGCGTCAGCAGCCGCGGCATCAAGCCCAGTGGCCACATGCTCGGCGCCGACACCCTGCACGCCCGGCGCAGCCTGGCCGGCGCGCCCCTGACCGAGGCGGCCTGGCCGTCGAAAGACTGGTGGAAAGCCCTGGGCGATCCGCAACTGGACGCCCTGGTCGACGAAGCGCTGGCCGACAATCCCGACATCGCCATGGCCGGCGCCCGTGCGCGCGCGGCGATGGCCAACGCGCGCCTGGTCGACGCCGGCCGCAAGCCCGGCGTGAAGGCCTCGGCCAGCATCTCCGGCGCGCACCTGCCCGGCACCCTGCTGCCGGAACCGCTGGGCGGCCATTTCGCCTGGGTCAAATACGGCTACCTCGGTTTCAACTGGGATCTGGACTTGTGGGGCGGCAAGCGCGCCGCCTGGGAAGCCGCCGTCGACGTGGCCCACGCCGCCAGCGTGGACGCGCATGCCGCGCGCCTGATGGTGTCGGTCGACGTGGCGCGCGCCTATGCGCGACTGGGCTACGCCTTCCGCCAGCAGGAGATCGCCAGGGAAGAACTCGATCGCGCCGGCAACGCGCGCAAGCTCACCAGCCAGCGCGTGCACGCCGGTATCGACAGCAAATTCCAACTCAAGCGTTCCGACACCGAAGTGGCCATGGCCAGGGAAGCGCTGGCCGCCGCCGGTCGCCAGGTGGACGCCGCGCGCGTGGCGTTGGCAGTGCTGCTGGGCAAGGGTCCGGATCGCGGTCTGGACATCCATCCGCCCGAGCCACTGACGCCGGCGACGCTGGCCGTACCGCCAAACCTTTCCGCCAACCTGCTCGGCCGACGCCCGGATCTGGTCGCGGCGCGCTGGCGCGTGCAGGCCGCCGGTCGCAACATCGAGGCGGCCAAGGCCAAGTTCCTGCCCGACATCAGCCTGGGCGCGATGGTCGGCCTCGCCGCCGGCGGCGGCACACCGCTGTTCGAACTGCCGGCACGCTTCTTCCAGGTGGCGCCAGCCATCAACCTGCCGATCTTCGATGGCGGCAGCCTGCGCGCCAACCTGTCCGGCAAGGATGCCCAGTACGACCTGGCCGTGGCCACGTACAACAAGACCCTGATCGGCGCGCTCAACCAGGTGGCCGACGACATGAACGGCCTGCGCTCGCTGAAGGATCAGGCGACGGCGCAACAGCAGGCGCTGGAAGCCGCACGTGCGGCCTGGAAACTTTCCGAGCAACGCTACAAGGCGGGCGTGGGCAGTTTTCTGGAAGCACTCGACGTGCGCCGGCAACTGCTTCAGGCCGAGCAGGGCGCCGCCGCGCTGCATGCCAAACAGGTGGATCTCTCCATCCAGCTGATCCAGGCCCTGGGCGGCGGCTTCCGCGCCACCGCCGACAACGCGCCGGCCCAGCCGACCGCCGCCACCTCCACATCCCACGCGACCCAGCATTGAGACACCCCCATGACTGACGAAAAGACTTCCGTCGAATCCGAACAGATGCCACCCAAGCGCAAGGGCAAGCGCAAGTTCTTCCTGCGCCTGCTGCTGATCGTGGTGGTGGTGGCCATCATCGCCTGGGCCTTGTGGTATTTCCTGGAAGGCCGCTGGTATGTCGATACCGACGATGCCTACGTCGGCGGCAACGTGGTGCAGATCACGCCCAAGGTGCCCGGCACCGTGGTCAGCATCGGCGCCGACAACGGCGACCTGGTGCATGCCGGCCAGGTGCTGGTGAAGCTCGATCCCAGCGATGCCGACGTGGCGCTGCAGGCCGCCGAGGCCGGCCTGGCCCAGGCCGTGCGCAAGGTGCGTGGCCTGTACAACAACGTGGAAGGCGCCAAGGCCGAAGTGAACGCGCGCCAGGTCGCGCTGGACAAGGCCCGCTCGGACTACAACCGCCGCAAGGGTCTGGCCGAATCCGGCGCGATTTCCGCGGAAATGCTGGCGCACGCGCACGACGCGCTGGCCGCCGCCAGGAGTGCGCTGATCTCGGCCAAGCAGCAGTACCACAATGCCGAGGCGCTGGTCGGCGGCACCAAGGTCGCATCCAACCCCGGCGTCAAGGCGGCCGAAGCGAAACTGCGCGCGGCCTACCTCGACGACGTGCGCACCACGCTGGTCGCGCCGGTGGACGGCTATGTGGCCAAACGCACGGTGCAGGTCGGCGAGATGGTGCGTCCGGGCATGGCGCTGATGGCCGTGGTGCCGCTCGACCAGGTGTGGGTGGACGCGAACTTCAAAGAAACCCAGCTCGAGCACATGCGCATCGGCCAGCCGGTGGAACTGACGTCGGATCTCTACGGCGGTTCGGTCACCTATCACGGCCAGATCGAATCGCTGGGCATCGGCACCGGCAGCGCGTTCTCGCTGCTGCCGGCGCAGAACGCCACCGGCAACTGGATCAAGATCGTGCAGCGCGTGCCGGTGCGTATCTCGCTGGAACAGAAGGAACTGGACAAGCATCCGTTGCGCATTGGCCTGTCGATGAGCGTGACCGTCAACCTGCACAACCAGGACGGCGCGATGCTGGCGCAGACCGCGCCGACCAAACCGGTGTTCACCACGGACGTCTACAAGAAGCAGTTGGCCGACGCCAACAGCCTGATCCACAAGATCGTCCAGGCGAACCTGGGGCACGACGGCAAATAATCCTGCTTTCTTTCCGGCAGGGAAGCCGGAAAAGTTTTCTCTCTTCACATTCGATCTCAAACCCGAGTCGCTGGGTTGGTTGAATGTGGACCCCCAACCGTTCGTGGTGAGGTATCGAACCATGAACGGCGCGGGAAACTTGGAGACTGCCCTTCGATACCTCAGGGTGAACGGGTTTCGATGGGCTTGCCTCAGAGCAAACGGGTTTCGACAAGTCACACCTCGGAACAAGCCGATCTCGATACATGCAGGTATTTCCAATACCCCGCGGCAAACAAACCCCAGGGGTATTCAATCCGTCATTTGATGATCTAGGCGCATGAGCTCGTATTTCCGCCCCCCCAACCTCGCACTGACCACCGTCGGCCTCGCGCTGGCGACGTTCATGCAGGTGCTGGACACCACCATCGCCAACGTGTCGCTGCCGACCATCGCCGGCAACCTCGGCGTCAGCGTGGATCAGAGCACCTGGGTCATAACCTCCTTTGCGGTCAGCATGGCCATCGGCCTGCCTTTGACCGGCTTTCTCGGTCGGCGCTTCGGCGAGGTCAAGGTGTTCGTGTGGTGCACGCTCCTGTTCGTGCTGGCCTCGTTTGCCTGCGGTGTCTCGCAGTCCATGGGCATGCTGATTTTCTTCCGCGTCATCCAGGGCGCGGTGGCTGGACCGATGTATCCGGTCACGCAGAGCCTGATGATTTCGGTGTACCCGGCGCACAAGCGCGGCATGGCGCTGGCACTGATCTCGATGGTCACGGTGGTCGCGCCGATCGCCGGCCCGATCCTGGGCGGCTGGATCACGGAGAACTATTCCTGGCGCTGGATCTTCTTCATCAACGTACCGATCGGCTTTTTCTGCAGCTTTCTCATCCGCAACCAGCTCAGGGAAAAACTGGAGAAGATCGAAAAGCCGCGCATGGACTACGTCGGCCTGGTCACGCTGATCATCGGCGTGGGCCTGCTGCAGGTGGTGCTGGACAAGGGCAATGACGCCGACTGGTTCCATTCCACCTTCATCGTCGTGGCCAGCGTCATCTCGGCCATCGCCATCGCGGTGTTCGTGATCTGGGAGCTGACCGACGACGATCCCATCGTCGACCTGAAACTGTTCCGCCATCGCAACTTCAGCGCCGGCACCCTGGCATTGATCCTGGCCTACGCCGCGTTCTTCGGCATCGCCCTGTTGTTGCCGCTGTGGATGCAGCGCAACCTCGGCTACACCGCCATCTGGGCAGGCCTGGCCACTTCGCCGCTGGGCATCCTGCCGCTGTTGCTGACGTTCTTCATCGGCAAGTACGCCGGACGCGTGGACCTGCGCTGGCTGGCGTCGATTTCCTTCGTGGTGATGGGCAGCGTGTGCTTCCTGTACTCGGGCTTCAACCTGGACGTGAACTTCGGCACCGTGGCGCTGGTGCAGTTGCTGCTGGGCCTGGGCGTGGCGTTCTTCTTCATGCCGGTGCTGACCATCCTGCTGTCGGATCTGGAAACCCACGAGATCGCCTCGGGCTCCGGCGTGGCCACATTCCTGCGCACGGTGGGCGGCAGTTTCGCCGCGTCCATCATCACCTTCCTGTGGACGCAGCGCGCCAGCGTGCACCATGCGCAGCTGACCGAATTCATCACGCCCTACAGCCCGCATGCCAGCAAGGCGCTGGACACCTTCGGGCCGGAACACCAGCAGCAGGCGCTGGCCTGGCTCAACGGCGTCATCACCCAGCAGGGCTTCCAGATTTCGTTCAACGAAATCTTCCACGCCCTGGGCTGGATCTTCATCGGCCTGATCGCCGTGATGTGGCTGGCCAAGCCGCCGTTCGTGAGCACGGGCGGCCCATCGGCCGGACACTGACGCAAAAAAGGGCGACCATCAGGCCGCCCTTTTTTGCATGGATGGAAGCTGTTTTCAGAAGCGGACGCCGGCCATGAGCATGGTTTCGCCCAGGTTCTTGCCGCCGAAAAGATCGCCGTTGGAAATGTGCCGCAGCATCACCACCCAGTGCCGGCCTTGCCAGCCGACGGAGCTGATGAACTGGCCGGCGCTGCTCAAGGCATCAGTACGACCGCCGGCCGCGCCGATCTGGAAGCTGGCAAAGGCGCCATGCCACCAGTCGACCAGACGCAAGCCGGCACCGGCCACATAGACGTTGCGGTTGAGGCGTTCCTGCGTCATGCGTCGGCCCTTGATCCAGCCGATGGTGGCCATGGGCTGAAAGTGCAGACCGCGCCAGGCATACGCCTTGTCGGCGCCGATGTTGACGAAGGCGCTGGTCGTCCAGCGGTGATCGGTGGTGGTGCTGCGTCCGGCGACCAGACTGACGTCGGCGGCGTGGGCAAAAGCAGGGGTGAAGCAGGCGGCCGCGAGCAGTCCGACGGCCAGCATGCGGGGAAACCGTGTGCGCATGAAACGCTCCTTATTTTTATTGAACCCCGCAGTTCAATTATAAGGTTTCATGCGCGATTTCCCAACCCTGCCGCGGAAAAATCACCTTGGCCAGTTCAGTTCGATGTGTGTGTTGTAAAAGCGCGGATCGTCCGGATCACCGGCAAGATGCGCGGTGAGCGGCCCGGGCAGACCGTCGACCGGCAGTTGCTGGCCCTCGGCGAAAAGACCACCCAGCGCGAGCATGTCGACCAGTTGCTGGCACAACGCGCCGGCGCGGTTGACCTCCGCCGCCGGCACCCGCACCAGGCTGAGATCGCGGCGCGCGAACTTGCGCATGCCGCGCGTGTGAATCCAGCGAAAGCGCGCGTCTTCGAGGTCGTCGTCGCACAACACCAGCACATGCTGGCGCAGCGAATCGCCGGCGCCGCCCAGGAAGCGTTGCCGCCAGGCGCGACGGTCGAACAGGCCCGCGGCCTGCGGATCGACCGCGGCCACGGCGCCGGCATCCAGCAGGCGCGTGATCGCGTTGAGCGTGTCGCGCAGATAATGCAGATCGGAGGGATCGTTCACCGTGCCGGCCAACCGCAGCACGTCGGGCGCTTCACGGGCCGCGGCCAATGCCTGCGGCGCTTCGTCCTCGAACACCTCGCCCAGCGATCCGGCCAGCGGATAGCCATCCCATGACTTGAGCGCCGCGTGCGCATAGCGCTTCAGCTTGATGTCGGCTGGCAACGCCAGAAGGTCGGCCAACGGTTGCCTGTCACCGCCGAAATCGCCGAACACGAAAAACAGCAGCATCGCGTTTTCGCCGCTGGCATGCCAGTAGGGGCGTTGCCAGCGTTCATCGGGGCGGGATGGCGGTGACATCATGGCGTAATCCGGCGGCGTGGCGTCAATCCGTGCGATCCAGCGGCAGCACGCTCTGCTGCGGATCGATGCGGCCGCGCCCGGCGGTGATCTTCTTGAACTCGGCGCGGCTTACCGAGACATAGCGATCGTTGCCGCCGATCTCAACCTGCGGGCCGGCGGTCACCACATGCCCGGCCTCGTCCACGCGCACTACCATGGTGGCCTTGTGGCCAGTGTGGCAGATGGTCTTGATCTCCGAGAGTTCGTCGGCCCAGGCCAGCAGGTATTGGCTGCCTTCGAAAAGTTCGCCGCGAAAATCGGTGCGCAGGCCGTAGGCCAGCACCGGCACGCGCAAGTCGTCGACCACGTCGGTCAATTGCCACACTTGGGCGCGGGTCAAAAATTGCGCCTCGTCCACCAGCACGCAACCGAGCTTGCCGTGTGCGGCGACATCGGCCTTGACCATGGCCAGAAGGTCGGCACCCTCGGCAAAACGCAGCGCGCGCGCCTTCAGGCCAATGCGCGAAGCCACCATGCCCTCGCCGTAACGGTTGTCCAGCGCCGGCGTCAGGATCAGTGTGCGCATGCCGCGCTCGTGATAGTTGTAGGCGCTCTGCAGCAAGGTGGTGGTCTTGCCGGCATTCATTGCGGAGTAATAGAAGTAAAGCTTGGCCATGGGTGCGTCAGTGTCGGTCGGTATGTCTTGCCTCGGGCTTCCGTGCCTCGGGTGGGGCGGGCATGCCCGCCATGGAAGGCCCGGGCAAGCACGAACCATTTTTGGCGGGCAATGCCCGCCCTGCCCGTTTTTGCGGAGGTTTGCGGAGTCTATTCGACGTAGGCGGCCCGCGCCTGCCGCCGCCGTTCGCGCCACTCGCCGAACCAGGCGCGGAAGTCGAGCAGCGAATTGACGCTGTAGATGGTGCGGAACAGGGTCAGCCGGCGCAGCACGGCTCGGTCGTCGAATACATCGCCGGCCAGCATCGAGATGATGCCCTGCTCGATCTGGCACACGTTGCGCGGATTGCGGAACAGCCGCGCCATGATCGGATTGTTGAAACGATAGATGAAAAAACTGAAGCGCTTCATGCCCAGGCGCAGACGCTTTTCCAGGCGGCGTTGCATGGCGGCCTCGCGGCGCGGCTGACGCAAGGCGGTATCAACCACGTCCGCTGCGCGCTCGGCGCCGCCCATGGCCAGCAGCACGCCGGGGGAAAACACCGGATCGAGAAAGCCGAAGGCATCGCCGATCAGCATCCAGCCCGGGCCGCCGATGCGCTTGGCATCGTAGGAATAATTGCCCGTGGCTTGCACGCGCTCGTCGATCAGGTTGGCGTTTTCCAGGCGCTTCCACATGGCCGCATTGGATTTCAGCATATCGAAGAAAAAGGCGTTGGTATCGCCGCGCCGCTGCTTGAAGTGGTCAGGCCCGGCCACCACGCCCACGCTCATCACCTCGTTGCGCAACGGGATCAGCCAGGCCCAGCCGCTCTGCCCGAAACGGTACACGCTGACGTTGCCGGCATGCTCGCCCTGGCGAAATTCGGCGCCGGTGAAATGGCCGAACAAGGCCGCCGTCTGATGCTTGCGATTCTTGCGCTTGAGCTTTTTCCGACCGGCCAGAAAAGCATCGCGACCGCTGGCATCGATGACGTAACGTGCGCGGATGACGTACTCGCCTCCGGGGCCACGCACGGTGGCGACGTGCTGACGGCTGTCCTCGTGCTCCACCTGGGTGACGCGTTCGCCGTCGCGCATGTCGGCGCCGTTCTCGCGCGCATGCTCGAACAGCATCTGGTCGAACTCCTGGCGGTAGACCTCGAACGCATGCGGCGGGCTTGAACCCAGCGCGCGGCAGAAATCGAAGGTGTTGTAGCCGCGCTCGTTGTCGGCCTCGAAGTCGGCCCCGGCCTTGTACTTGCCGAGCGCGCGCACCTTGTCCATGACGCCCAGGCGCTCGAAGATGGGCAGGTTCATCGGCAACAGCGACTCGCCAATGTGAAAGCGCGGATGGCGCTCCTTTTCCAGGCCGATCACCGACCAGCCGCGCCGCGCCAACAGCGTGGCCACGGTGGAGCCGCCCGGGCCGCCGCCGATCACCAGCACGTCGCAGGTTTCGGCGACACCGGCCGGCGCCGTCGCACTCGTCGCATTCATTCCCGTCTTCCTGTATTTCCGTGGCGCCAGATTAGCGTATCGCGGCACCGGCGGCGAACTCCGCGGACCGGGCCGATGGCCGCTTTTCGCAGGAGCGCGCCTGCGCGCGAACGAATGTGCAATCGCCTGCAGGCGGGCTCCTGCCCCGTGAGCCATGGATCCAGACCGCATGAAAGTTTTCGTCTCGCCGCGCAACTCATAATTCATGAAGGGTTGTTCGAACGCCGGTTTCACACCTCAAAGGCACGTTGATGCAAGAGTCCACCGACAAGGCACGCGAAGCGCAGTTCCGCCAGCTGCTTGAAGAAAACCTGGGCCGCCTGCGGCGCATTGCGCGCAGCTATGCCGCGCCCGACGAGCGCGAGGATCTGCTGCAGGACATGCTGATGCAGCTTTGGCGCAGCCTGCCCGGTTTCGACGGGCGCGCGTCGCTGTCGACGTGGGTGTACCGCATCGCGCTCAATACCGCGCTGGGAACCTTGCGGCGACGTTACGCAAGGCCGCACGAACGGTCGATGCCGCACGAGCAACTGCTGCCGTTGACGCCGCACAGCGTGGGTGATCCGACCGATACGGACGCCATCCTGGATCATTTCCTCGCCTTGCTGGCGCCGCTGGATCGCGCCGTGCTGATGCTGTCGCTGGACAACCTTCCCTATGCCGATATCGCCCGCATCACGGGCCTGAGCGGCAACGCGGTCGGCATCCGCCTGAACCGCATGAAGCAACGTTTTGAACAGGACTACGTGGAGAACCCCGCATGAACATCGATACACTGAAAAACGCCTGGCAGGCCAGCATGGCCGTCACCCCCGATGCCACTGGCATCGATCGCATGACGCGGGAAGTGCGCGACGCCACGCGCCAGGGCGAACGCCAGGCCCGCTGGCGAACCCTCTCTGGCAGCGCCGCCTTCGGCCTCGCCGTCATCATGCTGGTCGTGCTCGAACTGCTGCCGCAGGTCTGGCTCGGCATGCGCCTGGCCCTGATGCTGTGGGCGTTGAGCCTGGTGGCCTGCATCGTCCGTTTGTGGCGCGTGCGCGCCATGCACCGGCTGCGCCCTGACATGCCGCTGACCGCGCATCTGCAAGCGTGCCTCGAACGCCTGCGCCGCGAAGTGGCCTATCACCAATCGCTGCGCTGGTGGTTCTGGGTGCCTTTCGGCGCGGGCTTCGCGATGGCCATCGCCCAGCGCCTGCCCGCAACGCCGGACATCAGCTGGCTGGCGCCGGTCGCCGTGGCCGCGTTCTGGTTCTGGGGATTCAACGAAGGCCCCCGCGTATGGCCGCGCCGCCTCCAACCGGAACTCGAACGCCTGCAGAAACTGCTGGATCGCGCATCGACGCCGGCGTCGTGATCGGATGGCATGTTGGCGGCTTGACGAAGCCGCTACCATGTCGCGCATGCTCAATCCGCAACAACGCCTTGCCGTGGAACATGCCGCGGGTCCCTTGCTGGTGCTGGCCGGGGCCGGTTCCGGCAAGACCTCGGTGATCACACAGAAAATCGCCTGGCT
>DASSBH010000222.1:0-4443 GCA_035698945.1 Oleiagrimonas sp. | reverse complement strand
AGTGCAAACCCAGCGCAATCAGCAGCGTCGGGCGCGTCTGCGCAACACCGTGCCGAGGGTGGCGCTGGTGGGCTATACCAATGCCGGCAAATCCACCCTGTTCAATCAGCTGACCACCGGCGGGGTGTATGCCGCCGATCAGTTGTTTGCCACGCTCGATCCGACCGTACGCCGCATCGAGAACCTGGAGGGTGGATCGGTAGGATCGGTAGTGCTGGCCGATACCGTCGGTTTCGTGCGCGAGTTGCCGCACGATCTGGTGGCGGCCTTTCGCGCCACACTGGCCGAAGCGCGGGATGCGGATCTGCTTCTGCACGTCAGCGACGCCGCCGATGCGGAAAAGGCTCTGCTGGCCGATGTGGTGGATCGCGTTCTCGACGAAATCGGCGCCAGCGACGTGCCACAGCTGCGGGTCATGAACAAGACCGATCTTGCCGGCATCGACCCGCATGCCGACCGTGACGGCGAAGGCCGTGTTCAACGCGTATGGCTGTCGGCCGCCACGGGCGAGGGCCTGGATCTGCTGCGCACGGCGTTGAGTGAACATCTTGGCGGTGACCGGGTGCGAGCCAATCTGGATCTGCCGCTCAGCGCCGGTCGCCTGCATGCGCGCCTCAAGGATGCCGGCGCCATCGCCGACGGGCATGTGGATGCCGATGGCTGGCATCTGGTCATCGACGCGCCGCGCGATGTGCTGGCCAGCCTGCCGGGTGAGGAGGCGCAGCCCGTGCGCGCATTGGCGGCCGATACATCGCATCAGGAATGACCGCCTGACAACTCCTGTTGTCCCGGCATGATCTGCTAGAATAAGAGCAGTGCGTCCGGTTCAGGCTCCTCGTGCTGTCCCTGGCCGCCATTGACTGCTTCCAGCCAATATTCGCGACGCATTCACCATGTCGAAACCCGATGTTTTCACCTGCCGGCGTCATGCGTCGGCCCCGATCCTGCCCGCAGGGGGCTTTTGAACATGTCCTGGAATGAACCTGGCAATGGCGGGCGCGACCCGTGGAGCCGCGACCATCGTCCCTCGGGCGGCAACAACGGCGGCAAAGGTCCGCAATGGGATGACCTTTTCAACAAGCTGCGCCAGCACATGGGCCGTTTCGGCAAGGGCAGCGGTGGCATCGTCACCATCATCGTGGCGATCATCCTGGCCTGGCTGATCCTGTCCAGCTACACCGTCATCGGCGCGCGTGAAACCGGTGTGGTGCTGCGTCTGGGCGCCTATTCGCGCACCCTGCCGCCGGGCTTCCATCTCAAGCTGCCGTCGCCTTTCGAGCACGTGTACAAGGTAAAGACCACCCAGGTGCGCTCGGTGTCCGACAGCGTGCAGATGCTGACCAATGACGAAAACATCGTGCATGTCGATTTCAACGTGCAGTGGCAGGTTTCCGACGCACGCAAGTTCCTGTTTTCCATGCGCGACCCCGAGCAGACCGTACGCGAGGCCGCCGAGGCTGCCGTGCGCGCTGTTGTGGGCGCGAACACCATGGACACGATCCTGTCGGGGCAGGGTGCCGAGCTGGTCGCCAAGACGCGCCAGCGTTTGCAGGAGGTGCTGGACGGTTACCACGCGGGCCTGCGCGTCACCGAGATCAGCTTTCAGAACGTGGCTCCGCCGGATCAGGTCAAGGCGGCCTTCGATGACGTCAACAAGGCGCGCGAAGACAAGCAGCGCATCGAGAACGAAGCCCAGGCGTACGCCAGCCAGGTCATTCCGGTAGCGCGCGGCAACGCGGCGCGCATCGCGGCCGAAGCGGCCGGCTACAAGGCCGCCCGCATCGCCGGCGCCGAGGGCGACGTGCAGCGCTTCAACTTGATCCTGGCGCAGTACAAGATGGCCCCGCAGGTCACGCGCACGCGTCTGTGGCTGGAAACCATGGAAGACATCCTGGCCGCGCACCCGAAAGTGGTGGACGGTTCCAACGGCCGCAACGTGTTCTATCTGAAACTTGGCGCGGGTCAGGCCACGCCATCAAGCACCGGCACGACCACGATGCCGGGCGTGGGCCAGGCCATCGAACCTGACAGCAGCTCCGCCAATGGCAAGGGAGACGGACAGTGAAAAAATTGTGGCCCATCATCCTTGTCGTCGTCATCGTGATCGTCGGCTTCAGCAGCATGTTCACGGTCAGCGAAGGGCAAAGCGCGATCCTGATGCAGTTCGGCCGGATCGAACGCTCCAACTTCACGCCGGGCTTCTATTTCAAGCTGCCTTTCGTGCAGCAGGTGATGCGTTTCGACAGTCGCATCCAGACTCTGGACGCGCAGCCCGAGCGTTATTTCACCAAGGAAAAGAAAAGCGTCGACGTGGATTTTTACGTCAAGTGGCGCATCTCCAACAACGTCACCTTCTACCGCGCCACAACCGGCGACATCAACCAGGCGCTTCAACGCCTGTCGCCGATCATCAAGGATGCGCTGCGCTTCCAGGTCAACTCGCGTTCGCTCGATGAGCTGATTTCCGGCGGGCGCAAGGACATCGCCCACCAGGTGATCGCGCAGGCCAACAAGGCCACGCAAGACAACCTCGGCATCGAGGTGGTGGATGTGCGCATCAAGCGCATCGAGCTTCCCGAAACGGTCAGCGATTCGGTCTACAGCCGCATGCGCGCCGAACGCAAGCAATTGGCCAACGAGCTGCGTTCCACCGGCAAGGAGGCGGGCGAAAAGATCCGCGCCGACGCCGACCGTCAGCGTCAGGTCCTGATTGCCAATGCCAAGCGTGATGCGGCCAAGATCCGTGGCGAGGGCGATGCCAAGGCCGCGGCCATCTACGCCGCCGCCTACGGCAAGGATCCGCAATTCTTCGACTTCTACCGCAGCCTCAATGCCTACCGGACGGCGTTCGGGCACGGCAAGAGCGTGCTGATCGTGAATCCGCAATCCCGGTTCATGCGCTACTTCGGCAGCGCCGACGGCAATGGCGGGCACTAGAGGCAGGCACTGATGCACGAGTTGTCCGCGGCGCTGTGCCTGGTGCTCGTCATCGAGGGCATGATGTTGCTGGCCGCCCCGCGCGGCTGGCAGAAGATGGTCGAGCAGGCCGCACGGATGGATCCGCGCCTCCTGCGCGCATGCGGTGGCGTGGCCGTGGTTGCCGGGCTGCTGGTGCTGCAACTGGTCAACCGGTAAGCGATTTCGTTGCGTCGAATCAAACTCAAGACAGGGTGACCTGGTCACCGACGTTGCCCCGGGCGGGGTGTTCACAAACACATCAGGCGATAAAGAAGATGGGCAAGTCAGTAGTCATTTTGGGCGCGCAGTGGGGCGACGAAGGCAAAGGCAAGATCGTCGATCTGCTGACCGAACGCGTCGGTGCCGTGGCGCGCTTCCAGGGCGGCCACAATGCCGGCCACACCCTCGTCATCAACGGCGAGAAGACGGTGCTGCACCTGATTCCCTCGGGCATCCTGCGCGAAGGCGTGCAATGCCTGATCGGCAACGGCGTGGTGCTGTCGCCGGCGGCACTGCAAAGCGAGATCGCGGAGCTGGAAGGCAAGGGCGTGGACGTGCGCTCGCGCGTGAAGATCAGCCCGGCCACGCCGCTGATCATGCCGTACCACATCGCCGTCGATCAGGCGCGCGAAAAGGCCGCCGGCGGCAGCGCCATCGGCACCACCGGCCGCGGCATCGGCCCGGCCTACGAGGACAAGGTGGCGCGCCGCTCGATTCGTGTGGCCGACCTCATGTACCCGCACGAGCTGCCGGAAAAGATCCGCGCGGCCGTCGATTACCACAACTTCATTCTCGAACACTGGCTCAAGGCCGATACCGTCGATTACCAGAAGACGCTGGACGACGCGCTGGCCTGGGGCGAGTACATCCGGCCCATGGTCGAGGACGTAGCCACCGTGCTGCGTGACATCCGCGCCGAGGGCGGCAACATTCTCTATGAAGGCGCGCAGGGTGCGTTGCTGGACATCGACCACGGCACCTATCCGTACGTCACTTCCAGCAATACCACCGTCGGTGGCGCGCTGGCCGGCACCGGCGTCGGCGCCTGCGACATCGACTACGTACTCGGCATCTGCAAGGCCTACGCCACACGCGTCGGCGGCGGGCCGTTCCCGACTGAACTGCATGACGAAACCGGCAAGTTCATCGCCAAGGCCGGCAACGAGTTCGGCGCCAGCACCGGGCGTCCGCGCCGCTGCGGCTGGATCGACCTGGTGGCCCTGCAGCGCGCCGTACAGATCAACGCCATTTCCGGCCTGGCCATGACCAAGCTGGACGTGCTCGACGGCCTGCCCACGATCAAGGTTTGCGTGGCCTACGAGTACCGCGGCAAGCGCCGCGAATTGGCGCCGCTGGATGCCGACGGCTGGCGCGAGTGCAAGCCGGTGTACCTGGAGTTTCCGGGCTGGGAAGAAAAGACCAGCGGCGTGCGCGAATGGAACAAGCTGCCGGCGGCGGCACGCGCCTACCTGCGCGCCATCGAGG
>DASSBH010000221.1:0-38572 GCA_035698945.1 Oleiagrimonas sp. | reverse complement strand
GCCAAAGGCGCGCTGGTCGCGGTCGCGACCGACCTGTTGGCGCTGACGCTGATCACGCCGCCCGGCGAATGGGGCGCCGACATCGTGGTCGGCAATTCGCAGCGTTTCGGCGTGCCGTTCGGCTTCGGCGGTCCGCATGCCGGCTTCATGGCCTGCCGCGACGCCTACAAACGCTCCATGCCCGGTCGCCTGATCGGCGTGTCGCGCGACGCCGAAGGCAACAACGCCTACCGTCTGACGCTGCAGACGCGCGAGCAGCACATTCGTCGCGAAAAGGCCACGTCCAACATCTGCACCGCGCAGGTACTGCTGGCCATCATGGCCTCGATGTACGCCGTCTACCATGGCCCCGAGGGCCTGACGCGCATCGCTTCGCGCGTGACGCGCCTGGCTGCGATCCTCATGGCTGGCTTGCAGCAGCTTGGCTTTACCCAATCCCACCACGGCACCGCGTTCGACACGCTGAGCCTCAAGACCGGCGAGCGCACCGACGCCATCGCCGCCCGTGCGGTGGCCATGGGCGTCAACCTGCGCAAGGCGTGGGGCGAGTACTTGTGCATTTCGCTGGACGAAACCACCACGCGCGGCGACATCGAGCTGCTGTGGCGCATCTTCGGCGGCGACGACGCGGCACTGCCGGACATCGATGCGCTGGACGCCGACGCGCCGTCACTGATCCCGCAGGAACTTCAGCGCACATCGAAGTTTCTGACCCATCCGGTGTTCAACACCTACCACAGCGAGCACGAGATGCTGCGCTATCTGCGCTCGCTTTCGGACAAGGATCTGGCGCTCGACCGCAGCATGATTCCGCTGGGATCGTGCACCATGAAGCTCAACGCCACGGCCGAGATGCTGCCGATCACCTGGCCCGAATTCGCCAACATCCACCCGCTGGCGCCGGCCGACCAGACCGCGGGTTACAAGGAACTGATCGAAAGCCTGGAAGACCAGCTGTGCAAGCTGACCGGCTACGACGCCGTCAGCCTGCAACCGAATGCCGGTGCGCAAGGTGAACTGGCCGGCCTGCTCGCCATTCGCGCGTACCACGCCTCGCGCGGCGAAGGTCATCGCAACGTGTGCCTGATCCCCGAATCGGCCCACGGCACCAATCCCGCCTCGGCGCAAATGGCCAACATGCGCGTGGTCGTCACCCGCTGCGACGCCAACGGCAACGTGGATCTGGACGACATCCGCGCCAAGGCCGAAAAATACGGCAAGGATCTGGCTGCCATCATGCTCACCTACCCGTCCACGCACGGCGTGTTCGAGGAAGACGTAGTGGCCATCTGCGACATCGTCCACCAGCACGGCGGCCAGGTGTACACCGACGGCGCCAACATGAACGCCATCGTCGGCCTGGCCAAGCCGGGCAAGTGGGGCTCGGACGTCAGCCACCTCAACTTGCACAAGACCTTCTGCATTCCGCACGGCGGCGGCGGCCCCGGCGTCGGCCCGGTCGCGGTGAAATCGCATCTGGCGAAGTTCCTTCCCGCCACTTCGCCCGATGCCGACAGTGGCGTCGGCATGGTGTCGGCGGCGGCCTTCGGCAGCGCCTCCATCCTGCCCATCAGCTGGATGTACATCACCATGATGGGCCGCCAGGGCCTCAAGCGCGCCAGCCAGATGGCGCTGTTGAACGCCAACTACATCTCCAAACGTCTGGCGTCGCACTACAAGACGCTCTACACCGGCCGCAACGGCCTTGTCGCGCACGAGTGCATCCTCGACCTGCGCCCGCTCAAGGACACCTCCGGCGTCGAGGCCGAGGACGTCGCCAAGCGTCTGATCGACTTTGGCTTCCATGCCCCGACCTTGAGCTTCCCGGTCGCCGGCACCTTGATGGTCGAACCGACCGAATCGGAATCCAAGGTCGAACTGGACCGCTTCTGCGACGCCATGATCCAGATCCGCGAGGAAATCCAGGCCATCGCCGACGGCAAACTCGACCGCGACGACAACCCGCTCAAGCACGCCCCGCACACCGCGACACAGGTCGGCGCCAGCGAATGGACCCACGCCTACCCGCGCGAACTGGCCGCCTTCCCGCTGGCCAGCCTCAAGCAGCAGAAATACTGGCCGCCCGTCGCCCGCGTCGACAATGTCTTCGGCGACAAGAACGTGTTCTGCAGCTGCGTGCCCACCAGCGACTTCAAGGACGAACCCGAAGCCTTCAGCGAGCCCAACGTGGCCTGAAGCATTTATCTCTCGTAGGAGCCTGCCTGCAGGCGATGGCCGGATTATTCGGTAACTCGGACAATCGCCTGCAGGCAGGCTCCTACGACGCGTTATCCCGCATTGGAAACGGGCGAAACACACGTATACGATAAGGCTGTCATCCCATCCCGAAATGCATTGCACTATCCATGCTGAGCTACAAACAACAACGACAACGCGACAAACTGCGCAAACAACTGAAGAAAAACGGCTTCCGCAGGTACCCTGTGGTCACCGTGGCGTTTTACGGCCCTGATGACCAGCATGCGACCAAGGCCGTGGCATCGCTCATCCGGCACGAGAGTGGCGACATCGAAGCCATGGAAAAGTGGTACGCCGAAGATGGCGACATACGTCACGACCGTAGCATCAATGCACAGATGCTCGCGTCTTTCGCCGAAGCGCATCCGAAATCGATCGTCAAGCCGGATCGCATCATCGGTTGCCCACACGAGGAAGGCATCGACTACCCCGAAGGCGAATCATGTCCCGAATGCCCGTTCTGGAAAAACCGCAATCGGTTTACCGGACAAATTGAGCATTGACCAGGCAGAAATCGAGCCGCCAATGACCATCGCCTTGACTGACTTCGCCCGTCGGCGGCTGTTTCCCCGCGACGGCCGCCGCAACGGTATCCGGGATTGCACCGCCGAAGCTTTCGTCGACCACCTCAACCGGCACGAGCCGATCAAGGTACTGGATGGTTACGCGCCGTTCTGCAAACTGCCGGTGCACGAAAACTGGACGTCCACTCGCGCCACCGCCGTCGAAGTCACGCCCAACAACCAGCACCTGCTGCGCTCGGCCTACGAGGCCCGTTCGCGCGAGGAACTGCCGGTGTTGAACCGCTGGTTCGAAGGCGTCGAACCGCCCGTGGCGCGCTACATCCTGCCCATCCTCTACAGCCGCGAGCAGATCGAAAAGGAAGGCAACCACGTGGACGCCGACTGGGGCATCGTCGGTTGCCTGTACACCATGCAGCCCGAGGAAATCCCGATGGCGCCGATCACCATGCTGCGCAATGCGCTGGGTGTGGAAGAAGGCGGCTCCGGCGTGCCCATCGATCGCGAAGCCTACGCCGTAAGCGTTGCTTTTTGGGACACCCACGCAAACTGGCGCGGCTGATCCCTCTCCCGCTGTTGGTGTAGGAGTCTGCCTGCAGGCGATCCAATTTGCCGTATGTCCATTCGCCTGCAGGCAGGCTCCTACAGCGGGTCGCGGGGTTTTCCGATAGTGCGGCATTTCTGGCAATGGCATGGTTGCCGACATGGACAAAAAGCCAGGCCATCGCGCGCTTCGTGCAGGGCGTACATCACAGCCGGGCGGCATTTACCTGGTGACATTCGTGACCCGCGGGCGTCAGCCGCTTTTTCGTGATTTTCCGCTCGCATGTGCTGCCTGTGCGACATTCGCGAGCAGTGCCGACCGGGAATCGGCAACGTTGCTGGCATGGGTGCTGATGCCTGACCATTTCCACGGGCTGATCCGCTTGGATGGCAATCGACCACTACCACGCGTGGTGCAACGCATGAAATCGGTGGCATCCAGGGCATGTCGCACACGGCACCCGGATATGGCCATCTGGGCACGCGCGTTTCACGATCATGCCTTGCGTGAAGACGAAGATCTGCGTCATGCAGCACGCTATCTCGTCGCCAACCCGGTTCGCGCAGGGTTGGTGGAACATGTGCACGACTACCCGTTCTGGGATGCCATCTGGCTGTCGTAGGAGCCTGCCTGCAGGCGATTGCATGAGATTGCCGAATAATCATGCAATCGCCTGCAGGCAGGCTCCTACGTGGTCAGGCCTGGAGCAGGCGGTTCATGCGGCGCACGAAGGCGGCCGGATCGGCCAGCGGGGCGCCGGCGGTGAGGTTGGCCTGATCGAGCAGAAGCTGCGCGATGTCGCGCTGGGTGTCGGCGTCGGCTTCGCTTTGTACGCGCTGTACCAGCGGATGCTGCGGATTGACTTCCAGCGTCGGCTTGCTTTCCGGTACCGGTTGCCCGGCCTCGCGCAGCAGCGCGGCCAGATGCGGGGCCATGTCGTGTTCGGCCAGCACCAGGCACGACGGCGAATCGGTCAGGCGCGCCGACACCTTCACGCCGTCGACCTCGTCGCCCAGCAGATCCTTGATCTTTTTCACGAGCGGCTCGGCAGCCTTGTCGGCTTCCTCCTGCTGCTTCTTGTCGGCCTCGCTGAGCGGCAGCTCGCCCTTGGCCACGTTCTTGAGCGGCTTGCCTTCGTACTCGTTGAGGTAGCCGAGCATCCATTCGTCGATGCGGTCGTACATCAGCAGCACTTCGATGTCCTTGGCCTTGAACGTTTCCAGCTGGGGGCTGCCGACAGCGGTCTTGTAGCCGTCGGCGGAAACGTACCAGATATCGGTCTGGTCGGCCTTCATGCGGCCAAGGTAATCGTCCAGTGACACGTTCTGCGCGGCGCCCTCGCCCTTGGTGGAGGCGAAGCGCAGCAGCTTGGCGATGCGGTCGCGGTTGTTGGGATCCTCGACAATGCCTTCCTTGAGCGTGTTGCCGAAAGCCTTGTAGAAGGTGGCGAATTTTTCCGGCTCGTTGTTGGCCAGTTTCTCGATCAGGTCGAGTACGCGCTTCACGCACGAAGCCTTGATGCGCTCGACCTGACGATTGTGCTGCAGGATTTCGCGACTGACGTTGAGCGGCAGATCGTCGGCATCGACCACGCCGCGCACGAAGCGCAGGTAGTTGGGCAGCAATTCCTCGGCCGCATCCATCACGAACACGCGCTTGATGTAGAGCTTGAGTCCCTTGCGCTCGTCGCGCGCGCCCATCATCAGGTCGAACGGCGGCTGCGCCGGCACATAAAGCAGCGTGGTGAAACTCTGCGCGCCTTCCACGCGGTTGTGCGCCCAGGCCAGCGGATCGTTGAAATCGTGACCCATGGATTTGTAGAAGGCCTTGTACTCGTCGTCCGTGATTTCGCTCTTGGGCTTGATCCACAATGCCGAGGCGTCGTTGACGACTTCCCATTCGTCGGTCGGCTTGTCGTCCTTTTCCTTCGGCATGCGGATGGGGAAAGCCACGTGATCGGAGTATTTGCCGATCAGCGAGCGCAGCTGCCAGCTCTTGAGGAACTCGTCCTCGTCGGCCTTGAGATGCAAAGTAACGGTGGTGCCGCGCTGTTTGCGCTCGACGGTTTCGAGCTGATACTCACCCTTGCCATCGCTCTCCCATTTCACGCCTTCGTTGTCGGCAACACCGGCACGACGGCTTTCCACGGTGACCTTGTCGGCCACCACGAAAGCCGAGTAGAAACCCACGCCGAACTGGCCGATCAGGCGCGCATCGGCCTTCGCCTCGCCACTCATGGCTTCCAGGAAGCGGCGTGTGCCGGAGTTGGCGATGGTGCCGATGTTGGCGACGATTTCCTCGCGGCTCATGCCGATGCCGTTGTCGCTGATGGTGATGGTGCGGGCGTCGGCATCGAAGCTGACATCGATGTGGAAATCGGTGTCGCCGGCCAGAAGTTCCGGACTGCCAATGGCCTCGAAACGCAGCTTGTCACAGGCATCGGAGGCATTGGAAATCAGTTCGCGCAGGAAGATTTCCTTGTGCGAATAGAGCGAATGCGTGACCAGATGCAGTATCTGGGTCACCTCGGCTTCAAAGGAGCGGGTCTCGGCGGTGGAGTCTGTCGTCACGATGCTTGTCCTGCGTGCGTTCGGGAACGGGTGTCCGTTGTGTCGGGGCTGACAGCCGTTTTTTCAAGGCGAGGGTACGCCCATTTCTGCGAATCGGACTACACTGCCTGCGGAGAATTATCCAGACCAAAACAGAAGGAACAGGATCATGGGCTTCTTTCGCAAGATGTTTGGACAAGGGGATGCCGGCCGCGGCGTCAGCACTCTCGAACCGCCGCCGGCAACACCGCATCGCGTCGGTTACGATCCAAAGCTGCTTGACGCATTGCTCAGCGACCACGCCCGGCTGGGCGCCATGTTCGAGCGTATCGGAAAGTCCAGCGAAGCCGGCGATTACAACGAAGTATGCAAGCTTCTCACCCATTTCAAGTCGAGCCTGCAGGCACACATCCTCACGGAAAACGTGCGTTTCTATACCTATGTCGAGACAATGACCGCCTCCGACCGCGACAGCGCCAAAACCATGCACGACTTCCGTCGCGACATGAACACCATCGCCCGACAGGTGGTCGATTTCATCAAGAAATATCAAGCCTGCGACTTTGCATCTCGCACCGAGCGCGAGCAATTCGCCAAGGATTACGCCACCGTCGGCGGTCTGCTTGAACAGCGCCTGGACAGCGAGGAAAACGATCTTTACCCGCTGTACGTCGCCTCCTGAGGCTTTCTTGTACCGCGGCCGATTCGCTCCATCGCCCACCGGCAGGCTGCATGCCGGTTCGCTGGTCACGGCACTGGCCAGCTGGCTTCGCGCCCGCCAGGCGGATGGACAATGGCTGCTGCGTGTGGAAGACATCGATCCGCCTCGCGAAGTGAACGGTGCCGCATTGGCCATGCAGCAGGATCTGGCGCGACTCGGGCTGGTACCGGATGCTCCGGTGCTGTATCAATCCACCCGCGATGCGGCCTATCAGGAGGCGCTTGACCGCTTGCGCGCCGCCGGCCACGTGTTTCCCTGCTGGTGCAGCCGCAGCGACCTGGCCGACAACGACGGTCGGCATCTGGACGGCCATTGCGTGACGGCCAAAGACCCTTCCCGTCCACCGGCATATCGCCTGCGCGTGCCTAATGCCGATGTGGTTTTCGACGACGTGCTGCAGGGCCGGCAACGACAAAACCTGCGCGCGACGGTGGGCGACTTCGTGCTGCGTCGTGCCGACGGCCTGTGGGCCTACCAGCTTGCCTGTGTGGTCGACGACGCGATGCAGGGCGTCACCGAGGTCGTGCGCGGCATGGACATCATCGATTCCACGGCGCGCCAGATTTACCTGCAACGACTGCTCGACCTGCCCACACCGTGGTATCTCCATCTGCCGCTGGTCGTCGACGCCAAAGGCCGCAAGTTGTCCAAATCCGATGCCGACCGGCCGTTGGCCGAACAACCACCCGCTCTCGTGCTACGCAGTGCGCTCGCCCTTCTGGGCGTGCCCATGGACGACGTGGCAAGCGATGAACCGGGTTGTCTGCTGGAACATGCGGTGGCGCGGTTCGATGTCATGCGGCAGGCGCATGAGAAAACCCTGCCCTGGCTTTCGGACGTGGTGGGCGGACGGGGACGGGCGTCGACGCAGGATGGGGTTCCCCGCTGATCGCCTGCAGGCAGGCGATCAACCACTGGTGCAGTGCAACATGTTCTGCTAGCGTCGACCCATGACCGCCGCCCCGCGCATCATCAAGAAGTACCCCAACCGACGCCTTTACGACACCGGTATTTCCAGTTACGTCACGTTGGAAGATTTGCGCCAGTTGGTACTCGATGGCGAGGACTTCCAAGTGCTGGACGCGCGCAGCAGCGACGACCTCACGCGACCAATTTTGCTGCAGGTCATTGCCAGCCACGAAGCGCCTCGGCAACCCGTCCTGTCGCTGCAGTTGCTGCGCCTGGTCATTCGCCTTCACGAGGGAGAATTGCAGGCACTGGCAGGGCCGCACCTCGAACACAGCCTTGCGGCATTTCTGGAGCAACACCAGTCCCCACAGCGCGGTACAGAAGCATCCGGTTAGAATGCCGCTTTTACCCAGCGGAGATTTTCCATGCAACTGGATCAGGTGAAAGCCATCATCACCGGCGGCGCTTCCGGGCTCGGCCATGCCGTTGCCCGTCATTTCGTCAGCCATGGCGGCACGGTGACGTTGTTCGACGTCAACGAGGACAACGGCCAGCAGGTGGCTGGCGAGTTGGGTGAAGCCGCCCGATTCATGCGCACCGATGTCACCGACGAGGATCAGGTCGCCGCCAATGCCGCTGCCGCGCACAAGGCCATGGGCGGTCTGAACGTGGTCATCAATTGCGCCGGCATTCTTGGCGCCGGGCGCGTGCTGGGTCGCGAGGGGCCGATGCCGCTGGACAAGTTCAAGGCCACGGTCATGGTGAACCTGGTCGGCAGTTTCAACGTGGCCAAGGCCGGCGCCGTGCTGATGCAGGAAAACGTACCGGGCGAGGACGGCGAGCGCGGCGTCATCATCAACACCGCATCGGTCGCCGCCTACGAAGGCCAGATCGGCCAGGCCGCCTATTCCGCCTCCAAGGGCGGTGTGGTCGGCATGACGCTGCCGATGGCGCGCGAGCTGTCGCGCTTCGGCATCCGCGTGGCCACCATCGCCCCCGGCATCTTCTGGACGCCGATGGTCGACGGCATGCCACCGGAAGTGCAGGAGTCGCTGTCGGCGTCCATCCCGTTCCCCTCGCGCCTCGGCAAGCCGGATGAATACGCCGATGTCGTCGCCTTCATCCTCGGCAACCGCTATATCAACGGCGAAACCATCCGCCTCGACGGCGCCGTGCGTCTGGCACCGAAATAAGATTCAGCCTTCCCGTAGGAGCCTGCCTGCAGGCGATTGCCGGATTGTCCCGTACATCATGCAATCGCCTGCAGGCAGGCTCCTACCCACAACATCATTGCTTAATAAAAATGAAAGCTTCCGACACCAAGAAAGGCAACGTCATCGAACACGAAGGCACCGTCTACCAGGTGCGCGACATCGAGCGCAGCTCGCCGACCGCGCGCGGCGGCAACGTGACCTTCCGTTTCACGCTCTATTCGATCCCCGGCGGTCGCAAGTTCGACCTGAGCCTGCGCGCCGACGACGATCTGAAGGAAGTGGAGCTGACGCGCCGCCAGGTCACCTTCTCGTACATGGACGGCGACAACTACGTGTTCATGGACAGCGAGGATTTCACCCAATACACGCTGTCGCCCGACACCATCGGCGACAACGCGGGTTACATCGTCGAAGATGGCGAAGGTTATTACGCGCAGCTGATCGACGATGCGCCGGTGGGGCTGCAGGTGCCGACCAGCATCATGCTCACCGTGGTCGATACCGCGCCGGAACTGAAGGGCGCCAGCGCCACCAAACGCACCAAGCCCGCCAGGCTCAACACCGGTGTGGAAATCCAGGTACCCGAATACATCAGCAATGATGAAAAGGTCTGGGTCAACACCCTGACCGGCGAGTTCGGCGGCCGCGCCTGATTTTGCCGGGCATCGGTGAATGCGACGGCGGGCAATGCCCGCCCTACCTTGAATGCGCCGCATGACGCACAATGACGGCATTCCCCCTTACGAATCGCCATGGCTGACAGCGTCTATTCGCTGCGTTCCGCGCTGCTGACCACACTGACCCGCACCAGCCGTCCCAACGTGCCGGTGATGGTGGCGCTGCGCAACACCGCGGCGGTGGCTTTGCCGCTGGCAGCGGGTTTTGCCAGCGGCCATCCGGTGGCCGGACTCGGCATCAGTGCCGGTGCGCTGAACGTGATGTTTGCCGATCAGCCGGGGCCGTACCGGCAGCGGCTGGAAGTCATTGCGCTGGTGACGCTGGCGGCCACGCTGTCGGGCCTGACCGGCTTCCTCGTGGGCGGCCATCCCGAACTGCTGCTGGCGGCCATGGCCCTGTGGGGTTTTGCCGGCGGTCTGCTGGTGCTGTTCGGGCCGCACATGACGCGGGTCGGCATGACCAGCATGATCCTGCTGGTCGTCACCACGTCCACGCCCCTGCCTTGGCAGCAGGCGCTGCAGGCGGCAGGGTTGATCCTGGCCGGTGGCGTGTTGCAGGCATCGTTCTCCATTGCCGCATGGCCGCTGCGACGCTACCTGCCCGAACGTCAGGCACTGGCGGCGGTCTACCGCGACCTGGCGCAACTGGCGCGACAGCAATCCCCGGATACCGACGCCCCGCCCGTCACCGACAGCCTGACCGAGTTGCAACACACCCTGCTGGGCCACAGCCACGCGCGCGGTCGCGCCATGGAGGCGTTCTACGCCCTGATGGAACTGGCCGAGCGCATCCGCCTTGAGCTGATGGCATGGCAAGCACCGTTTTCGGGTATGCAAGTCCAGGGCACGCGTGCGCGTCAGGTCGCACGCGTGCTGGATGGCATTGCCGTGGCGCTGGAACACGCCGAGCCCCCGACACGGGCCGGCCATGCGCTGGAACGCCTGCAGAAATCGTTTGCAGACGCGGCACAATCATCCAGATTGCAAACGCTTGCCGGCCAACTTGCCGCCGCCGTGCGCAACACCCAGTGGGCCGGCAGCAAGGGTGAAATCCGTGCACGTCACATCGACATCCGTCTGCCGCACGCCCTGCGCAACGTGGCGCCTCTGGCGGCCTTGCGCGCCAACCTGGGTCTGTCCTCGATCGCCTTCCGGCACGCCCTGCGCTGCGCCGTGGTGCTGACGCTGGCCATGGCCGTGGCGCACTACGCAGGCCTCGAACACGGCTACTGGCTGCCCATGACCGCGGCCATCGTGCTGCGCCCGGATTTTGGCTCCACGCTCAATTTCGGGCTGCTGCGCGTGCTCGGCACCATCCTCGGCCTGATCCTGACTACCGCGCTCCTGTACCTGAGCCCCGACTCGGTATGGGCGCACCTGGTGCTGATGACCGTGCTGTGTTTCGCCTTCCGCTACCTGGCCGGCGCACATTACGGTGTGGCCGTCGCTGCGCTGACCGGGACCGTGGTGATCCTGCTGGCCTTCGAGGGCGTGGCCCCCGGCGTTTCGGTGAATGCGCGCGTCCTCAACACCGCGCTCGGCAGCGGCCTGGCCCTGCTCGCCTACATCGTGTGGCCGACATGGGAACATGGCCGCGCGCGCCCGGCCTTGGCCGGCATGCTGGATGCCTATGCCAATTACCTGCACGCGCTGGCCGCCGACAACAATGCCGATGCGCGCCGCGATGCACGCGCCAGTGCGCGTGTCGCCCGCAGCAACGCGCAGGCCTCGCTGGATCGCCTGCGCGCTGAACCGGCCACCACCGCCGCCCTGATGGAACTGGCCACCTCGCTGTTCGCCAACGGCAACCGCCTGATCCGCACCGCCATGACCCTGGAAGCCATGGGCGACGCAGAAGGTCAGCTGCCCGGTCAGGCGCAGCTACGCCCGTTCCTGGATACCGCCGTGCAATCACTGCGCGACATCGCCACGGCCCTGCGCGATCAAACCGAACTGCCATCGCTGCCACCGTTGCGAAGCATGCAGCAGCAACTGTCCGACCAGCTTGCCGCTGTCGCCGACGCGGAAACCGCCGCCGCGCTGCTGCATGTCTGCGACCGCCTGACCGACAACATCGACACCCTGGAGCACATGCTCAAGCGGTCCAGAACCAGCGAGGATCCCGGCCCATCCACGCCCGTCCATGCCCGAACGTGATGCAATCCACGCCGCATGAGCCATCTGCGGTTACACTGGAAAGATGCTCAAGATCGACGTCCACAGCCACATCCTGCCGCGCGACTGGCCGGATCTGGCCAAAAAATACGGCGACAACCGCTTTCCGGTGATGACCCACAGCGACGGGCACAACCGCATCTACAAGGATGGCCGGTTCTTTCGCGAGGTGTGGGATTCGGCCTTCGATCCGGTCACCCGCATCGGCGAATATCGGCAGCACGAGGTGGATGTACAAGTCATTTCCACCGTGCCGGTACTGTTTTCCTACTGGGCGCCGGGCAGTCAGGCGCTGGATCTGCACCGCCACCTCAACGACCACACCGCCGGCGTCTGCCGCGACCACCCGCGCCACGTCGTCGGGCTGGGCACGGTGCCGCTGCAGTCGCCGACCCTGGCAATCCAGGAGCTGGAACGCTGCATCGAGCAACTGGGTCTGGCCGGCGTGCAGGTCGGCTCGCACTGCAACCAGTGGAACCTCGACGCACCGGAACTGTTCCCGTTCTTCGAGGCCGCCGCCGACCTCGGCGCCGCCATCATGGTGCATCCGTGGGACATGATGGGTTTCGACTCCATGCCCAAATACTGGATGCCGTGGCTGGTCGGCATGCCCGCCGAGCAGTCGCGCGCCGCCTGCAGCCTGATTTTCGGCGGTGTGCTGGAGCGCCTGCCGTCGCTGCGTGTGATGCTGGCCCACGGTGGCGGCAGTTTTCCGTTCACCATCGGTCGCATCGAGCACGGCTTCCGCATGCGTCCGGATCTGGTGGCCGTGGACAACGCGCGCAATCCGCGGGAGTACTTCAGGCAGCTTTATTTCGACTCCTGCGTGCACGATCCGCAGGCACTCGCCTACCTGCTGGACGTGGTCGGCCGCGACCGCGTGATGCTGGGTACCGACTACCCCTTCCCGCTGGGCGAACAGGAACCCGGCAGCGGCATCGAGTCCTTGCGTGTCACGCCCGAAGAACAGGCACGCATGTTCCACGGCACGGCGCTGGAATGGCTGGGCCTGCCCGCATCGCGTTTTCAATCCGACCGGAGTGCCGCCGATGGCGCGTCGTAGATTCCACCTTGCCCTGTTCATGCTGCTGGTCACCGCGGCGCCGGCCTGCCTGGCGGCCCACTACTCGCTCGCCAACGGCAATTTCCGGTTCTATGTACCGGATGGCTGGCCGCGCATCCTGCAAACCCGGGGCGATCCGGAAATGCAGGTGTTCCAGTATCCCGATCCCTCGGCCACCAGCCAGAATGCCTTGGCCCGCGTCACCGTGACCAGCCAGCGGGTGTCCAGCATCGCCTCGTTCCAGGCGCTGATCGACGAAGAAAGCTCGCGCGCGCAAGGCCTGCCGGGTTACCACCTGGACAAGCAGATCTCCACGAGCACCCGGTTCCACTACACGGCCACCGACGGCAGCGTGGCGCAAACCTACGTGGTGCATTACTACCTCCACGACGGTTACGCCATCCAGGTGCGTTGCGTGCGCCCGACCCAGTCCCAGGCTGGCGCCGCCTGGACAAAGGCATTCGACAGGGGCTGTGCCGCCATCAGCGACAGCCTGCACTGACGCCGGTTGCCCTTCAGAACCGGACACGCAGGGCGGGCACTGCCCGCCGAGCACCATCTACGCACGCGCAAACCTTCCATGGCGGGCAGTGCCCGCCCTACCCATTTCATTGACCATCATGCAAGGTACATGCGACATGCCCGACTACCAAGCCTCTCCCGACTGGGCCCGTGCCCGTGATGCCGCCGATCCGCTGCGCCATTTCCGCGACGAATTCCTGATCCCGCCGCATGCCGGCGGCGATTCGCTGTATTTCTGCGGCAATTCGCTGGGGCTGCAGCCGCGGGGCGTGCGCGAAGCCGTCCTTGCCGAACTCGACGACTGGAGCCGGCTGGGCGTCGAAGGCCACTTCCATGGCGAGCTGCCGTGGATGACCTATCACGAGTACGTGCGCGACCATCTGGCCGAAGTGGTCGGCGCGCAACCCGGCGAAGTGGTCGCCATGAACACGCTGGGCGTCAACCTGCATCTGATGATGGTGAGCTTCTACCGGCCCACCGCCGAACGCCCGGCCATCCTGATGGAAGCCGGCGCGTTTCCCACCGACCGCTACGCGCTGGCCTCGCAGATCCGCTTCCACGGATTCGATCCGGACCGCGACCTGATCGAACTGGAAGGCGACGAGGCCGACGGCACCCTGTCCATGGCCGCCATCGAACGCGCACTGGCCGAACACGGTTCGCGCGTCGCGCTGGTGATGCTGCCGGGCGTGCAATACCGCAACGGGCAGGCCTTCGACCTCAAGGCCATCAGCGAACTGGCGCATCGTCATGGTTGCGTGGTCGGCTTCGACCTCGCCCACGCCGTCGGCAACCTGCCCTTGCAACTGCACGACAGCGGCGCCGATTTCGCCGTGTGGTGCAGCTACAAATACCTCAACGCCGGCCCCGGCGCCGTCGGCGGCGCGTTCGTGCACGAGCGTCATGCCCGCGCCGAGCTGCCGCGCTTTGCCGGCTGGTGGGGTCACGACAAGGCCACGCGTTTCCAGATGGGTCCGGAGTTCGTGCCCACCGCCGGCGCCGATGGCTGGCAGCTCTCCAATCCGCCGATCCTGGCGCTGGCGCCGTTGCGTATTTCGCTGAAGCAATTCCACCGCGCCGGCATGTCGCGCCTGCGCGCCAAGTCCCTCGACCTGACCGGCTATCTGGAATGGCTGGTGGACACGCAACTGGCCGGCATTCTGGAGATTGCCACGCCGCGCGACCCCGAGCGACGCGGCGCGCAATTGTCGATCCGCGTCATCGGCGGACGCGAACGCGGTCGCGCATTGTTCGACTACCTCGCCGCCCACGGCATCATCGGCGACTGGCGCGAACCCGACGTCATCCGCGTCGCCCCCACGCCCATGTACAACCGCTACAGCGACTGCCTGGGCCTGATCGAAGCCGTCAAGACCTGGCACGACAGCGTCGCCTGACTCCGTAGGGCGGCCAATGCCGTCATCGGCGTCTTGTCGTCATGCCGCCCTCAGGTTGCAGGTTGTCATTTGACAACACGCAACCTGTTTTGTGCTCTGCCCCGTACAGGACAGAGATAACGCATGTCTCGAAAGCGCCATCCCGATAAGGACATTGAGGCCGCCATGCATGCCGAGGCGAATGGCTGGCGCGTTGAGGTCGGAGGCAGTCATGTGAGGCAAAGAGCGCATTGAAGGCCATCGCCACCGCGATCAAGGATCGTCAGAAAGGTCATTCCCGATGCCGCCTTGGTCGAGGCGACTCCGGATTTTGTCGGAATAACCGCCATCACCCTGGCCGTGCAATACGAAATGTTCGATGGCGGCGCGTCGGCGTCGAGGGGCACATGAGGCCGCAGGATGCTGCGGACAACATGCGCCCCTGGGTGCCAAAGCCGGTGACAGTCAAACGACCGGCTCATCACGTGCGCATGGGGCGATCAATTGATCGCCACCGAGTCGTTGCTGCGGCTGGCCACCTGCAGCTGACCGGCCTTGACGCCCTCGACACCGACGGTGTCCTGGGCGATGTTGATCGCCTGCTGACGTTGTGTCTGGCTGTCGACGGTGCCCGCCAACGTGACGACGCCGTTGGTCGTACCGACTTCGATATCGGTTGGATCCATGCCGGCAGTAAATCCCAGACTGGATTGAACCTTGTCGGTGATCCATTCATCGTTCTCCTCGCCGGGAGCTTCCGGGATATTGTTGCCGCTGACGCTGAGCTGGTTGTCCACGGACTGTACACCTTGCGTATTGGCGGCGATGCGAGTCGCACGCTGTTTCGCCTTTTCGGTATCGGCGGTTCCTGTCAAGGTGACCTTGCCGTCCTGGGTGGCGACGTCGATGTCGAGGGCATCGGTATATTCGTTCCACATCAATTGCGAGTCGACTTCCGCGCTCGTCGTCATGTCGCGCACTTGCTGCGCGAACACGTTGCCGGGTATGAATGTGGTAACCACGATCCGCGCCGGATCCACCTGGATGTTGTTCCTCACGGTCGTGACGCCTTCCACCTGTTGCGCCAGAGCGGCAGCCAGAAGTTTCTCCGTCTTGCTCTCGACGGTGCCGGTCAGGGTGGCCGTATTGCCCTGGATGTCGCCGTCGATGCGGTATGCCTGCAAAGCGGGGTTGAGGACATAGGTTGCCCACAGCTGGCCTTCGCGGTACGAATCGCTGGATTGATCGCTTGCGGACGCCTGATCGCCATATTGCTGGTCGGCGGATTGCTGGCCAGTGGATTGATGCTCGGTATATTGTTGAGGGGTGGTTTGTTGATTGACGGATGGCTGATTTGTGGTTTGGGGATTGGGATGGTCATTGACGTTCGCTGCCAAGGCTCCGCCGCAGGACAGCATCAGTGCGGCGGCGATGGCGGCAGACAATTTGAATGTCGGATGAGTCATGAGTCTCCTCTCGTGAACAAGAACGACGACTCGACCCCACAAGCCGCCCGAGGAAATATCGGATGTGAATGGTGGGTCATTGGGTCACACCGCGAACCGGGAGCCCGAGTCGTGAAAACATGCGCGACCGAAAGCGGTTGCGAAAGAACCGGCTTTTGACGATATTCCGGGCAGCGCCGGGTACATGAATCGCGCCGACGCGTTGACGAACCGGAAAATTTTCTTGACCCGGATTCCTATTACCAAGGATACGCGTGGGACGATTTATTCGACTTGAATTTGCACGCCGTCACCCGAAGGGCGTTGCAGGGTATTCAGCCCTACGCTGTGGCAGCACCGCGAAAACCTGACGGCAAGCTTGTCGCCAGGTTCACATCCCGCTCAATGCCGGGTCGGAGCGGCCACCCGACTTTCCGCGTGCCGCACCTCGCCATGTCCGCGCAACACGAAATGCTCGATGGTGAGCGCGTCGGCGCCCATGGGGCCGTAGGCGTGGAGGCGGGTGGTGGAGATGCCGATTTCGGCGCCTAGGCCGAGTTCGCCGCCGTCGCTGAAGCGTGAGGAGGTGTTGACCATGACCACGGCCGAGCGCAGGGCGTGCACGAACTGGTTGGCGGTGGTGGCGTCTTCGGTGGCGATGACTTCGGTGTGGTCGGATCCGTATTGGCGGATGTGGGCGATGGCGTCGTCCACGTTGTCGACCACGCGCACGGCCAGTTTGAGCGCCAGAAATTCGGTGTCGTAATCCTCTTCGCTGGCCGGCTTCATGTCGGGCACGAGGGCGCGCGAACGCTCGTCGCCCAGAAGCTCCACGCCACGTTCGCGCAACGCCTTGGCCACGCGCGGCAGGAAAGTGTCGGCCACGTCCCGGTGCACCAGCAGGTTCTCGATGGAGTTGCAGGCGGCCGGGCGCGTGCATTTGCCGTCGATGGCCAGATCCACGGCCTTGTCGAGATCGGCGGCCTTGTCCACGTACAGATGGCACACGCCCTTGTAGTGCTTGATGACCGGCACGCGCGCGTTCTGGGTGACGAAGCGGATCAGGCCTTCGCCGCCGCGCGGGATGATGAGGTCGACGATATCCGACAGCTGCATCAGTTCCTGCATCGCTTCGCGACTGAGATCCTCCATCAGCACCACGGCATGCTCGGACAAACCGGCGTCGACAAGCGCCTTGTGCAGGCAGGCGGCGATGGCCTTGTTGGAACGGATGGCCTTGGAGCCACCGCGCAGGATGACCCCGTTGCCAGCCTTCAGGCACAACGCGGCGGCATCGGCGGTGACGTTGGGGCGCGCTTCGTAGATCATCGAGATCACACCCAGCGGCACACGCACGCGCTCGATGGTGAAGCCTTTGTCGGAGGTTTCGCTGTGCGTGACCTGCCCCACCGGATCGGGCAGGCTGGCCACGTAGCGCAGAGCATTGGCCACGCCCTGGAGACGTTTTTCGTCCAGCGCCAGACGGTCGAGAAAGGCTTCGTCCGTGCCGGCTTCGCGCGCCGCTTTCATGTCTTCGGCATTGGCCGCCAGAACTTTTTCGGCCTGCGCTTCCAGTTCGTCGGCCATGGCGTTGAGCAGTGTGTTCTTGGCCTGGGTATCGAGTTCGGCCACCGCGACGGCAGCCTTCTTGCATTCGATGGCGATGTCACGCACGTTCATGGGAACTGTCTCCTTCCATCAGGTTTTCAGGGCTGTTGGTGACGGTGGCGAGATCGTCGCGGTTCACCACCGAATCGCCATAGCTGTAACCGAGACATCCTTCGACGTCGCTGGTATGGCAGCCCTGGATGATGTTGATTTCGGCAGCGCCGTACTGGCTGATGCCGCGGGCGATGCACAACGAATCGTCGGCGGTGACGATTTCCACCATGTCGCCGCGCTGGAACTCGCCTTCGGCGCCGACCACGCCGGTCGGCAGCAATGATGCGCCCTCTTCGCAGATGGCGCGCGCGGCGCCGGCATCGACACGGATGCAACCGGGCACTGCAGGCATGTGCCGCAACCAGTACTTGCGCGCCTGCAACTTGGTGGACGTGCTGCGCAGGCGCGTGCCGCGCACCCTGCCGTGCGTCAGCAGGCGCGCGATGTCGGCATCGCGGCCGTTGAAAAGGATCGTGTCGATGCCTGCCTGGGCGGCCTTCTGCGCCGCTTCCAGTTTGGTGCGCATGCCGCCGGTGCCGTGCGCACTTCCGGCCATGCCGGCCATGGCCATGATCTCGGGAGTCAGTTCGATGACTTCGTCGATGGGCTCGGCATTCGGGTCGATACGCGGGTTGGCGGAATACAGGCCTTCGATGTCGGTGGCGATCAGCAGCAAATCGGCGTCGATCAGCCCGGCCACGATGGCGGCCAGATTGTCGTTGTCGCCGAGCGTCAATTCATCAACCGCGACGGTGTCGTTTTCATTGACGACCGGCAACGCGCCGTGACGCAGGAGCTCCTGCAGCGTGGCGCGTGCGTTGAGGTAACGGCGCCGGTTGCGCAAGTCGTCGTGCGTCAGCAGTACCTGGGCCAGCGGCTGGTCGAACAGGCGCTGCCACAGGGCGATGGTCTGGGCCTGGCCCAGCGCGGCCATGGCCTGGCGTTCGGCATGGCTGGCGTCGAGCTTTTCGTGCCGGTTGAGCATCAGGCGTCCGGCGGTCACCGCGCCCGAAGAAACCAGTACGATCTCGCGCCCCTCGGCATGGCTGGAAGCGATGAATTGCGCCAGGCCCAGCACGTGCTGCGTGCTCAGCTCGCCATTCTCGCCAGCCAGAAGACTGCTGCCCACTTTCAGCACTGCGCGCTGCCAGGTGGGTACTTCTTGTTCGCTGAAACTGCGTGTACGGGTCAATGTGTCTCCGAGTTATCTCGTGTCATCCTCCAAGGCCTTGAGGCGCGCACGCAGAATTTCAACCCCCGGCTGTCCGGCGCCGCCCGGAGAAACGCGCTCATTCAGGCTTTGCCGGGGCGTGCGCCCGTTGCCTGCCGAACCGATCGATTCGGCGGCCGCGCGATAGGCGTCGCGGAACGGCACGCCGGCCACGGCCTGCTCGATGGCGACGTCCGTGGCGTACATGGACGGCTCGATGGCATCCTCCATGACCTGTGCATTCCAATGCATGCCGCGCAGCAGACCCGGCGTCAGGGCCAGCGCGGACAGCCCGTGCGTGAAGCCATGCCAGATCGAGCCCTTGCTGATCTGCAGATCGCGCTGATAGCCGGACGGCAGGGACAGCAATTGTTCGATCTCCACCCGCGCGGCGGCCACTGTCGCGTAACTGGCGCGCATCAATTCCACCACGTCCGGGTTGCGCTTGTTGGGCATGATGGAGCTGCCGGTGGTGTATTCGTCCGGCAGGTGCACGAAGTCGAATTCGGTCGTGGTGAACAGCGACAAATCCCAGGCCAGCCGACGCAGGTCGAGCAAGGCCGAGGCCAGCGCGTCCAGCGCCGCCAGCTCGAACTTGCCGCGCGACAACTGCGCATACACCGGGCTGACCTGCATGCGCGAAAAACCCAACGCCTGCGTGGTGTAGTCGCGATCCAGCGGCAGATTGACGCCGTAACCCGCAGCCGTGCCGAGCGGGTTGGCATCAATCCATGCAAGGGTGTCGCGCGCGCGTTGCGCGTCGTCGATGAAGCCTTCGGCGAAACCGGCAAACCACATCGCCGTGGACGACACGACCGCGCGCTGCAGATGCGTGTAGCCCGGCAGCGGCAGGGAGTCGGACGACGCATGGTCGAGACACACGCCGGCAATATCGATACAGGTCACGACCAGTTCAGCCAACTTTTCCTTCAGCCAAAGACGCATCGCCACCAGGATCTGGTCATTGCGGCTGCGTCCCGTGTGCACGCGCCGACCGGCATCGCCAAGGCGTTCGGTCAGGCGCGCCTCGATGGCGGAATGGCCGTCCTCGTAACGCTCGTCGAGCACGAAAGTACCGCGCCGAAAATCCTCCGCCAGCGCATCCAGCTCGTGCAGCAGGGATTGCGCCTCGTCGCCGCCGATGACATTGATGCGCGCCAGCCCTTCGACATGCGCCTTGCTGGCCGTGATGTCGTGCAGGAAAAATTCGCGATCCAGCAGCACGTCGTTGCCGGCCATGAAGCGCATGATGCGGGGGTCGATGCGGGTGTCTTTCTTATGCCAGAGTGGCTGACTCATTGGTTTTCTCCAAAAAGGGACGAGGGGCGAGTAATGAGTAGCGAGGGCGCCAGCTCGTCAGTTATGGCAGGTCATACATCCTTCGCCCTCGCTACTCGTCCCTCGTCCCTGTCAATGGGATCGCCGCCAACTCATCCACGCCAATCGCCCGATTGATATTCTGCATTGCCTGCGTCGCCGCCCCCTTGAGCAAATTGTCCAGCACCGCGACCACCACCACACGGCGGCCATCGGCAGACAGCGTGAAACCGCCGATCTCGGCATGATGCCGGCAAGCGACCTGGTTGACCCAGGGCGCCCTGTCGTTCCGCACCTTGACCAGTGGTTCGCCATCATAGGCCGCATGGAAACGTTGCTGCACGTCCGCCTGCGTGAGCGCGCGCGACAGATACAGATTGCATGTCACGGTCAGGCCGCGAAAATGCGGCGCCACGTGCGGCATGAATTCCACCGGCAGGCCGAGCTGAAAAGCCGCCTCGCGCTCGTGTCCGTGACCCGTGAGCGCGTAGGGCATGAGGTTGTCGCGCAATTTGTCGGGATCGTTCTTGTCCGATGGCGTGGTGCCGGCGCCGGAATAACCGGACACGCCGAAGCACACCGGCGGCGCGGCCAACAAATCCTTCAGCGGTCTGACCGCCAGTTGGATGGCAGTGGCGTAGCATCCGGGATTGCTGATGCGCCTGCTCTTATCGGTTCCGCTGCCGCGCCAACGATCGCGCGTCAATTCCGGCAGGCCGTAGTACCAGTCCTCGTCGAAACGATGGTCGGCGGAAAGATCGAGGATCAGCGTCTCCGGTTTCGCCGCGTCCATGGCGGACACGTACGGATCAGACTTGCCATTGGGCAGCGCCAGGATCACTACGTCGGCGCGTTTGCCGGCCACCGCCTCCGGATCCAGTCTTTCGTAGCGCAGATCGCCCGCGTAGACATCGTTGTGATCGGCCACACGCTGGCCGTCCAGTTCGCGCGAAGACACGAAGGCGAATTCCAGCACGGGATGCTTCGCGATCATGCGAATCAGCTCGGCGCCGGTGTGGCCGCGTGCACCCACGATGCCGATGGTTTTCCTGTCGCTCATGTCGCGTCGTTCCGTTCCAGTTTGAAAGCCAGGTGACGTTTTACCGCCGGCCATTCCGATTCAATGATGGAATACACCACGGTGTCGCGATAGCTGCCGTCGGACAGGATGCGATGGTTGCGCAGCACGCCTTCCAGTTTTGCGCCAAGCCGCTCGATCGCGGCGCGGCTGCGCTGGTTGAGCCAATGCGTGCACCATGCCACGCGGATGCACTTGAGCGTGTCGAAGGCATGGCTCAGCAAGAGCCATTTGCATTCGGTATTCACGGGCGAACGTTGCACGCTGGCGGCATACCAGGTGTAACCGATCGTGAGCTGGCGATGGGCGGCATCGACATCATAAAGTCGCGTGCACCCCACGATATCTCCGGAGGACTTCAGGCGCACGGCAAACGGCAAGGCCGTACCCGCGGACTGCATGGCCAACGCCTTGTCCACGTACGCCGCCATGTCATCCGGTGTCGGTACCGAGGCATGCCACAACTTCCACAGGTCACCGTCCGCACAGGCAAGACGCAATGCCGGCACATGTTCACGGGTCAGCGGCTCAAGTGTGACGTGCCGGCCTTCCAGCGCGACGGGGGAAAGAAAATCATTCATGCGCTATCCGATAAAGGTGGGTTGGCGTTGTGCACAGTGTGCGACGCAACGGGCAATCGTGTCGAAGTCGCCATCCAGGCCGTACCAGAACACCTTCCATTTTGGCTGTTTCAGGCTGCCTTCGGATTCGGCGTCATAGAAGACATTGACCGTGTTGCCGTGGCGCGAACGCCAGAACAGGCGCGGATTCTCCTCGCGCATGACCTGCCACACGGCACGCCCCAGACCCTCGCCCTGTGCCTCGTCCAGCACGGCGAACTTGTCCAGGTACGGCAGACTGCCTTCCCAGGTGAGGATCATCGCGGCGCGATAGTTTTCGCTCACGTAGATCCTGCAGGGCCGGGTGCGCTCGAAGTAATCGGCCACCAGGGCACGGCCGAAACTCGATTCGATCAATGCACGCATGCGTTCGCGATCCACCTCGTCCCAGGTTTCCAGGCGCAGCACCTTTTCGCCCCGCCGCACCAGCGTGCCGGAGCCCTTGTGGGTGAACAGCTCCCTGGCCAGCTCGGACGGCCGCGTGATCGATACCGACGAGGACAACGGCAGCTTGTCCAGCAGTTCGGCCACCTGTTCGAGCTTCAGACGCATGCCGCCGTGCAGCCAATCCTGCGCCATCAAGTGATCGTATTCGCTGCTGAGATTGATCGAGTCGATGACCCGGCCCTCGCCATCGAGCAGACCGCCGGTGCCGGTCAGGAACACGATCTTGTAGGGTTGCAGCGCCTGCACAAGAGCCTGCGCGGCGACGTCGCCATTGACGTTGAGAATCTGCCCGTCGACGGTTTCGCCCAGGCTGGCGATGACCGGAATCGAGGACAGGCGCAGGCTGGCATCGATCGGCGCGAGATCCACACTGTCCACCTTGCCGACCAGCCCGCAATTTTCGCGATCGACATAACTGGCGTTGAACACGCCGGACACCACCGACGTGGCGCGCGTGTCCATGGCATGCAGCGCCTCGACCAAGCGCAGGTTTTCGCGGTGGAACACGCGCCGCGCCACATTCAACGTCTCCGCCGTGGTGACGCGCAAACCGTTGACCGAACGCTTGCTGATGCCGGCTTCCGCCAGGGCCGCATCCAGTTGCGGACCGGCGCCATGCACCACCACCGGCGTCAGACCCACCTGCTGCAGAAACGCCAGCGACGACGTCAGCGCCTCCAGGTCGTCGCGCAGCACCGCGCCGCCGACCTTGACGACGGCAAAACGCCGCGCATCCAGTTGCGAAAAACGCTTGAGGTATTGCTGGATTTCGCGCGCGCCGCCCATGCCCGACAACAGGCGCACGATGATCTGGCGAGTGTGCAACTCCGAATGCGCGTTCATGCCTGTTCCGCCTCGACCACACGATGGATGGATGCGGCGTAATCCGCCAACTGCTCCAGCGCCACCCATTCGTCGACGCTGTGCGCCTGGGCGATGTCGCCCGGCCCGTACACGAACGTGGTGTAGCCGGCGGCGGAAAACTTGGCCGCCTCGGTCCAGAAATCGACCGCGTTGCCGATGGGGAATCCGAGTTCATCCGCCAGTGCCCTGGCTTCACGCCAGCGCGCCTCGGTTTGCGCCGGACCACCGGCAGGCAGGGCCGAACCGCGGAAGGTCTCTTCCAGATGCGTGCCCGGCAACGCCATGTCGCGGAACTGCGCCAGCAACCCGTCCGGATCCATGTCCGGCAGTGGGCGCATGTTGAAACGCAGCTCGGCTTCGGGAGCGATCACGTTGGCCTTGATGCCGCCTTCGATACGGCCGATGTTGAAGCGCAAGCCCTGCAATCCGCCAAAAGAATGATTCGCCTGCGCAGCCACGAAGCCGAGTGCGGCATGACCCCATTCGACAGCCTGATGCAGGGCGCTGTCGCCCGGCTTCTGTTCGGCCGACGCGTGGCCTGCCCTGCCATGAAAACGCATGCACGCGGACTGGATGCCGCGATGGGCCAGCACGGCACGCGCCAGTGTCGGCTCGGCCACGATCACTGCTTTGAAGCTCCCACCTCCCATGGAGAAAGGGGAAGATGCTTGAAAACTCCCCTCTCCCTCCGGGAGAGGGGGAAATGTCTTGAGGAAAGCCTGGATGCAGCGGGCATCGTTGGCTTCTTCGTCGGTGGAAAAAAGCATGGCCATGGGCTTGTCGGTCGCTTGTGCAACGGCCAACAATCCGGCGGCCGCGCCTTTGATGTCGCAAGCGCCAAGACCGATCGCGCGATCGTCGGTCACCAGCAATTCATGCGGATCACGACTCCACGCCGGCGCCGCCGGCACCGTGTCCAGATGCACGTTGAACAGCAATCGCGGTTTGCCGCGCACGGCCAGCATCGACACCGCGCCGTCTCCGTGATCGGTCACGGTAATGTCGAAATCAGGCAACTGCGCGCGCAGGTAATCGAAAATGCCATCTGTCCCGATGACGCGTGGCGGATTGCGTGTATCGAAGGCAACCAACTGGTGCAGATGCAAGAGTATGCTCTCCAGCAACGTCCTCATGCCGCCACTCCACGACGATCTGGAGCCCCTCTCCTGTCGGGAGAGGGGTTGGGGTGAGGGTACGCTCGGAGCGAAAGTTCCCGGCAAACCCGAACCCTCACTCCCAGCCCCTCTCCCGACGGGAGAGGGGAGCAAAGCCGGATGCTCATGAGTCGTGGCTCCGATTCACTTCGGCCCACAGCGTCGAACTCATGCCGAACAATTTGATGAAACCTTCGGCTTCTTCCACGCCCCAGTCGGCCGATTGCGCATACGTGGCATCCTTGGCACGGAGAATGTGCCTGGAGTCGACGGCCACGGCATGCACTGCGCCGCCATGCGTTTCCAGCGTGACGATGCCGTTGACCATTTGCTGGCTGGAGGCGAGAAAGGCTTCGAGATCGGCCTTCAGCGGGTCGCGGAAGAAACCTTCATAAACCAGTTCCACCCACTGCCGCGCAACGGTCGGTTTGAAACGGTTCTGCTGTTTGCTCAGCACGGCCTCTTCCAGCGCACGGTGCGCGGCCAGCAACGACACCAGACCCGGGGCCTCGTACACGATGCGTCCCTTGAGACCGATGGTGGTGTCGCCGGTATACAGACCGCGGCCCACGCCGTACGGCGCGAACAGGGCATTGAGTTTCGCCAGCAACTTGTCGCCGTGCATCTTTTCGCCGTCCAGCGAGACGGCCTCGCCATGCTCGAAACCGATCGCCACTCGCAACGGTTTGGACGGCCATTCGGAAGGCGGCTTGCACCAGCCGCGCGCACCCTCGCCCGGCGCCTGCCATTGGTCGATCTCGCCGCCGGACAGCGTCACGCCGAGCAGGTTTTCGTTGATGGTGTAGCTTTGCTGCTTGCTGCGCACACCGAAGCCGCGTTCTTCCAGAAACGCCTGTTCGTAGGCACGTGTCTCAGTGTGCTCTTTCTGGATTTCGCGGATCGGTGCCACGATGTGCCAGTCGCCCTGCGATTTCACGGTCAGATCGAAACGCACCTGGTCGTTGCCCATGCCGGTGCAGCCGTGCGCGATGGCCTTGGTGTCCAATGCGGCGGCGCGTTTCAATGCGGCTTCCACGATCAGGTAGCGGTCGGACACCAGCAGCGGATATTGGCCCTGGTAACCCTCGCCTGCCCACACGAACGGCCTGATGAAGTGCTGCCACAACGCCGGACCGCCATCGACGGTGACGTGGCTGGCCACACCCAGTTCGTGCGCGCGGTTTTCGATGAAGGCGCGCTCCGCGTCGTCCACGCCGCCGGTGTCGGCGAATACGGTGTGCACAGCCCAGCCTTTTTCCTTGAGCCAAGGCACGCAGAAACTGGTGTCGAGACCGCCGGAAAAGGCGAGAACGATATCTTGGCTCATGATGCGGAAGTCCTGATCGGAGCAGCAGTGACGATGCGCGGCTCGCAGCGCACCGGAAAATTGACGGAGTTGGCGATGAAGCAGGCGTGGTGCGCGTCCTCGTGCACGGCCAGCGCCTTGTCGGGATCGCTGTCGGTGTGGATGGTGACTGTCGGGCGCAGCACCACTTCATCGAAATGACCACCGTTGCCCTCGGTGACCATCGTGCCTTCGGCGGCATCCTCGTAAGCCGTCACCACCACACCGGCAACGGTCGCGATGTGCAGGTAGGCCAGCATGTGGCAGGACGACAACGCGGCCACCAGCATGTCTTCCGGGTTGTGTCGCGTGGCATCGCCATGGAAAGTGGTATCGGACGATCCGGCCAGCTCCGGTTTGCCCTCAATGTGGATGATGTGGTCGCGGGCATAGTCGCGGTAGCCGGACGTGCCGCTGCCGCGGTTGCCTGTCCATGCCACGTCGACGCGATAGTGGTGCTTGCGATTCATGCGTTGGACTCCTCTTGCCGTGCCATCAGGTCGGCCAGTTCCGCATCGATGCCGCCGCCGCGCCGGCGCAGGCCGGCAATCACGCCCAGGCGGTTGCGTTCGGGATGGTTCTGGCTCAGCTTGAACTTGCCTTCGATGCGCTCGATGTCGATTTCGAGTCCCACGATTGCGCGAAGCGATTTTTCGATGTGGTCTTCCGGTGCATCGGTGACTTTCCATGGCTGCGGCTCGCTCGCTTCATGACGATCGGTGAGGCGCTCAAGCAATGCGCGCATCCACGCGGCGTCCTCGACCACTTTCAGATGACCGTGCACATGCACCACGGCATAGTTCCAGGTGGGCACCTCACGGCCGGTTTCGTGCTTGGTCGGGTACCAGTTCGGGCTGATGTAGCCCTGCGGACCGCGGAAAACGACCAGCACTTCGGCGCCATCCAGTGTTGCCAGGTCGTTGCCGCGCGCCACGTGGCCGTGCAGCACGCCGTCGACCAGCTCGAATGGCAGATGGTTGGCGTCGAGGCCCGCCGCCGTCCGCGTCACCACGGTGGCAAACGGGCAGGCACGGATCAGTCCGTGCAGGGCGTCGGGATGCGTTTCCTTGAAGGCTTTGGGCAGATACATGGTCGCAACTCTCAGTATTGGTCGAGCAAGGATGCCATCACCGCTTTCTGCACGTGCAGGCGGTTTTCGGCTTCGTCGATGGCGATGCAATACGGCGCATCCATCACCGCGTCGGTGGCCTGGATGTTGCGCCGCAATGGCAGGCAATGACTGAACAGGCCGTGGTCGGTAAGCGCCATCTTTTGCGCATCGACGGTGAAATGCCGGTGCGCCTCACGGACGGGTTTTTCCTCGTCCCAGCGTCCGAAGTACGGCAGCGCCCCCCAGCTTTTGGCGTAGACCACGTGGGCGCCGGCATAGGCTTGCTCGACGTCGTGGCTGACTGTGAGCGAACCGCCGCTGGCCTTCGCATTCTCGTGGCCGGCCTGCATGAGGCGCTCGTCCAGCACGAATTCGGGAGTGGGACAAAGCAGGGTCACGTCCATGCCCAGCTTGGTGGCGATCAGCAATGCGGAATTGGCCACGGCGGTGTTGAGCGGTTTCGGGTGGTATGTCCAGGTCAGCACGTATTTCCGCTTTTCGAGATCGCCAAGATGCTCCTTGAGGGCCAGCGCATGCGCCAGTTCCTGGCAGGGATGGGTGATGGTTTCCATGTTGATGACGGGCACCGTGGCATGCTCCGCGAACGCCTTGATGACCCTGTCCTCGCGATCCACCGACCAGTCCTGGAACTTCGGAAACGCGCGCACGCAGATCAGATCCACGTAGCGGCTGAGCACGCGGGCCACTTCGGCGATATGTTCCTCGGCTTCGCCATCCATCACCACGCCGGGCTCGAATTCGATCGGCCACGCATCCTTGCCCGGCGCCAGCACCACGGCATGGCCGCCCAGCTGAAAAGCGCCCAGCTCGAAACTGGTGCGCGTGCGCATGGATGGATTGAAAAACAGCAGGGCCACCGACTTGCCGGACAGCTGGGCGCCGATGGGCGAGCGTTTGAATGCCGCCGCCTGGTCGAGCAGCGCATGGATGTCGTTGCGGCTGTAGTCCTGGGTGGTGAGAAAGTGGCGAAGATTCATGAGGCGCCCTGGTAGTGGATGAAAACCGGGCACAAAAAACCCGGCGCGGTGCCGGGTGGTGTCGATACTCGAAATACTTGCGCGACAGCCTACCCGGCCAGAATGTCCGGCTGCGGTCGGCGCGCGCGCGAAGTCATGCCGGCGGCCATCCAGGCGCTGGTGATGATGTGCGAGCGGGAGAACGAAGCGGCAGGCATGTGGTGCAAGTCGAGTCGGGTCGATGAAGGTTACATATTTACCCGGTTTATCGGGCAGGCGCAATAACTATTGTGCATGAGTGCCGATCAGTCCACGGGCGTGACGCTGACGCGCACGCGCAGACGCTCGCCCGGATCGTAATCCATGCGCGCCATGTAGGTCTGGCCGCGATAGCGGTATTCCACGTTGTAGCCGACGATGCGCCGTTCGGTGCCAACATTGCGCACCTGCTGGCAGCGGGTGACCGAGTCCTGCACGACGCGATCGTCGCGGCTGGCCACGCCATGGCCGACCGCGCCGCCGACCACGGCGCCCGCCACGGTGGCGGCCTTGCGCCCGTCACCCTTGCCGATCGTGTTGCCCAGCACGCCGCCGATCACCGCGCCCAGCACGGTGCCCGCCGTATTGCTGCCACCTTCGCGACGCACGACCGGCTGCTGGTAGCACTGCTGCGAAGGGCTGGACACCTGCACCGTGCGGTAAATCGGGTTCACCCGGGTGACATTGGCCCAGGCGTAATGCACGTTTCCCGCATTCCCGGGCGCAGGCGCATCCTGGGCCATGCTGCTTGCGGACACGAGCATCAGGGCCAGCGTCAGCAGAATCGAAAATCGGTACATGCCCACCTCTTCATGGGTTGCGAGTGCCTGCGCACAACGTTTGGTAAGGATACGTTCATGTATTGCAACAGAGGCATGATGAACGCCGGCTTAGGTTCATGCCCGAAACGCATAAATGCAAGCTTCCGCCATCCGGTCGTGCCAGACGCATCACGAATCGGCATGTTCGGCCGGGAACCGGGTTCGCCGCAAATTGTTAAGATGCGCGGCTGCCGATACATTCACCGCCATGGCCATCACCCTCTACAACACCCTGACCCGCCGCACCGAACCCTTCGCGCCGCTCGATCCCGAGCGCGTGACCATGTACCTGTGCGGGCCGACGGTCTACAACTACGTGCACATCGGCAATGCGCGCGGACCGGTGGTGTTCGACGTGCTGACCCGATTGCTGCGCCGGCATTACCCGAACGTGGTTTTTGCGCGCAACATCACCGACGTCGACGACAAGATCAATGCCGCCGCGCGCGAGCAAGGCGTGTCCATCGGCGTCGTCAGCGAGCGTTTCGCCGGCGCCTATCACGAGGACATGCAGCGCCTCGGCGTCGCGCCGCCGGACATCGAGCCTTACGCCACCCGGCACATGGCCGAGATCATCGCCATGATCGAAACCCTGATCGCGCGCGGCAACGCTTATGTCGCCGAGGATCATGTGCTTTTCGACGTGGCCTCCTGGCCGGATTACGGTCGACTTTCCGGGCGCTCCATCGACGACATGCTGGCCGGTGCGCGCGTGGAGGTCGAAGCCTACAAGAAGCATCCCGGCGATTTCGTGCTCTGGAAGCCGTCCAGCGACGACCTGCCCGGCTGGGACAGCCCCTGGGGCCGCGGCCGCCCCGGCTGGCACATTGAGTGCTCGGCCATGAGCGCCGCCCATCTGGGCGAAACCATCGACATCCACGCCGGCGGCGTCGATCTGGCCTTTCCGCACCACGAAAACGAGATCGCGCAATCGACCTGCGCCCACGGCGGCAAGACCTTCGCCCGCTGGTGGCTGCACAACGGCATGCTCACCTTTGCCGGCGCCAAGATGAGCAAATCGCTGGGCAACGTGCTGGAGCTGCATACCCTGCTGCAGCAACACCCGCCCGAAGCCCTGCGCCTGCTGCTGCTGCGCGCCCATTACCGTCAGCCGCTGGACTGGTCCGACGACGCCATCCACCAGGCCGTGCGCACGCTGGACGGCTGGTATGGCGTGCTGCGCGACATGCAGGATGTGGGAGCCGATACCGATGCTCCGGTTCCCGCATCCGTCGAAGCCGCGCTTTGCGACGACCTCAATACGCCGCAGGCGCTGGCGGAGCTGTCGACGCTCGCCGACCAGGCTCGCCAGGCCGGCAGCGCCGAAGCCAAGACCGCCCTGCTGGCCGCCGGTCGCGCCCTGGGGTTGCTGCAACAGCCGCCCGAGGACTGGTTCCGCCAGGGCAGCGATGCTATCGATGCGGCCGCCGTCGAGGCCTTGATCGAGGAACGCCGCCAGGCACGCGCCGACAAGAACTGGGCGCGCGCCGATGCCATTCGCGACGAACTGGCGGCCATGGGCGTCGTCATCGAGGATGGCGCCAACGGCACGCGCTGGAACGTCAGCCGCGGCTGATGTGGGCATCGCATTGCCGTCCATACCTCTCGTGCAGGAGCTAGCCTGCAGGCGATTGGCCTCAGCCCTGAATGAACCTTGCGGCCAATCGCCTGCAGGCAGGCTCCTACCCATTTTGAATGACGGATGTCATTCACAGGCACCGGCGTCCCGCGCGATAATGACGGCATGAACGATACTGCCCACGCCAGCGCGGCCAGCGCGCAGGAAGCCATCACCGACGAGTTCGCCTTTTTCACCGACTGGACGGAACGCTACCAGTACCTGATCGACCTGGGCCGCCAGCTGCCCGAGTTCCCGGACGCGTTGAGGCGCGAGGAGTACAAGGTGCACGGCTGCCAATCGCAAGTCTGGCTGGTGCCCGACGGCGATGCCGACCACATGACCTTCCGCGCCGCCAGCGACTCGGCCATCGTCTCGGGCCTGATCGCCCTGGTCTTGCGTGTGTACTCGGATCGCTCGGCCCGGGAAATCCTCGACACCGAACCCACTTACATCCAGTCCATAGGCTTGGCCAAACACCTCTCGCCAACGCGATCCAACGGGTTGGCGGCGATGTTGACGAAGTTGAAGGGGTATGCGGCGGAGGCGTTGGATCGCGAGGACAGGTAGCGGACGCACATTGATGAGCCCCGCCGGAAATTGAAATCGCGTAGGGCGGGCACTGCCCGCCATGAAATATCCATCCCTGCGCAAGCTGTTCGGCGGGCAGTGCTCGCCCTACGAGTCCCGAATTCGTTCCCGATCATCGCCAAACAAAAAGGCCTCGCATCAAGCGAGGCCTTTTTGTACACGGTCATTCCGCGTCAATCGCCCATCTGCTTCTGCAGGTGCTCGCGACGTTCCTGCGCGTCCAGCGACAAGGTGGCAATGGGGCGCGCGTCGAGGCGCTCCAGGCCGATTTCCTCGTCGGTTTCGTCGCAGTAGCCGTAGCTGCCTTCCTCGATGCGGCGCAAGGCCTTGTCGATCTTGGAGATCAGTTTGCGGTAGCGGTCACGGGTGCGCAGTTCCAGCGAGTTTTCGGTTTCGCGGGTGGCGCGTTCGGCCTCGTCGCCGACATCCCGCACTTCGTCGCGCAGGTTGTCGATGGTCTGGCGCGATTCTTCCACCAACTGGTCGCGCCAGGTGCGCAACTTGGCGCGGAAGTACGCCAGATGACGAGGGCTCATGTACTCCTCCTTGGCGGAGGGACGGTAGCCTTCGGGCAGTTCGATGTTGACCGTGGTGGGCAGTGCGTAACGCCCATCTTCCTTGGTGATGCCGGGTTCGTTGTGGGGTGCGACTATGGCCATGCGATGGTTTGAGGTCTTCTTCTTGGGTGGGGAACGACGTGCCGATGTGGCAGGAACCGTTTTAGCACTCGCCGCGTGAATGGGCGCTGCCGATCGGGTTGCCGTGCCGGTACCTGCACGGGGAGTGGCTGTGCGTTTGGCAGCCGTTTTCCTGGACGCTTTTTTTGGTGCCGGCGCCTTGCTGGCGGCCGACTTGCCGGCAACCGGTTTGGCAGCGGTTTTCCTGGCTGGCGCCGTCTTCGGCGTCACGGGTTTCTTTGCCGTCTTCTTGACTGCGGAGGTCTTTTTTGCCGCCGGTTTGCGAGCCGTCTTCCTGGCGGTGGTTTTCGTGTTTGTCGTCTTCTTGGCGGCTGCTTTCGTGCTTGTCGCCTTTTTCGCGGCGGTCTTCTTGGCGGGCGCGGCCTTTTTGGGTGCAGCGGATTTCTTCACCGTTTTTTTGCCGGCCGATACTTTTTTGGCCGCCGGCTTGCGGGCAGTCGTCTTGCTGGCAGCGGCGGTTTTACGCAAGGTCGTGCTGCGCGAAGCGGCGCCGGTCTTCTTGGCTGCAGCCTTTTTCACCGGTTTGCTCTTGCTCGCGGCAGCCTTCGACTTCCCGCTTTTGGCATCTTTGCTCTTGGCCACGGTTTGTCCCTCCTCGCCCTGACGGCTGTGGTTGTGCGCCTTGATCTTGCCATGACCGCCATTGTCTGTTGGCGGCTCGCTGTTATAACTTGTAACTTTGACACCGGCAACCCCCGGCTGGCAATGCCCACGCACCGGCCATGCGAAACCCATTCATCCCCCTTTTCCCATGACCCGCCTGATCCTGTTCCTGCTGGCCTGCTACAAGCGGTTGCTGAGCCCTCTGCTGGGGCAGCGTTGCCGGTTTCATCCCACCTGTTCCACCTATGCGCGGATTGCGGTGGCGCGTTTCGGCCCCTGGCGCGGCGGGGTGCTGGCGCTGTGGCGGTTGCTGCGCTGCCAGCCCCTGTGCGACGGAGGGAACGATCCGGTGCCCGAAACTTTCATGCTGGTGCGTTGCCGCTCGCAGGCGGACGAGCATCGTCATTCCTGAGGCAATGGATTCTGGTGACATTCGAGCCCTGCCGAACCTTTCGGCTCTGCCATCGCAGGAGCGAGCCTGCCCGCGATGGTCGTACCCGATGCATTCGATATATCCGGCGCCCTCATCGCGAGCAGGCTCGCTCCTACGATGGCGACGGGTCGGCCAGGCGCTGGCAGCCGCGCGTGTCAACGCGGGACAGCAGGTCGGTCACGCGGCCTTGGCCGGGCACTTCCAGCGTGGCGGCGATGTCGGCCAGCGGCAGCAACACGAAAGCGCGTTCGGCCAGTCGGGGGTGGGGAATCGCGAGCTGCTTGTCCTGATATTGCGCATCGCCGTACAGCAGCAAGTCCAGATCCAGCACGCGCGGGCCCCAACGTTGGCCGTCGCGGGTGCGGCCGGCGCGGGATTCCAAGGTCTGCAAGGATGCCAGCAGCGCGTGCGCGGACAATGCCGTTTCGATGCCTGCCACGGCATTGACGAAAGCCGGCTGTACGACCATGCCCCACGGCGGGGTGAGATACAACGGTGAGCAGACGGTGACGCGCGTTTGCGCCAGCGTGTCGAGCGCCCGCATGGCCGCCCGCACCTGCGCCTGCGGATTGCCCAGGTTGGCACCCAGGGCCACATAGGCTTGCACCATGTTCACTTTCCCGCGCTGGGACTCTTGCGTCGACGTCGACGGCCGCCGCGGCGTTTGCTCCGGCGGTTTTCTCCGGTCTCCGACGGAGATTCGTCATCCGCCTTGCCGATCGTCTTGTTGCCCAGTTCGGCTGCCAGCCGGTCCGGCGGCAGCTCCTGTGCCTGTGTCCACCATTCGCCCAGCTCGCGCATGTCATCCGATTCGGCTCCCCGCAGCAGCAGGAAATCGTAGGCGGCGCGAAACCGCGGGTGCTCCAGCAGGCGGAAGGTGCGCTTGCGGGTGCGCCGGGCGAAGCGCGGCTGCAGCGTCCAGATTTCTTCCATGGCGCAGGTGAAACGGCGCGGGATGGCCACGTGCCGGGTCTGCTCGGCCACGACCCGATGGCTGGCGCGCTGCCAGGCGAGCGATGGCTCCAGCCCTTCGTCGATCAAGATCTGAACGTGGTCGCGCACCTCGCCCCACAGCAGCACCGCAAACAGAAAGGCCGGCGTGACCGGACGGTCCTCGGCCACGCGCTGGTCGGTGTTGACCAGGCACTGCTCCACCATGTCGCGCAGGATCGGATCGCGTTTGCCCAGTTGACGTACGGTGGACGGGAACAGGGCCTTGAGCAGATCCAACTGCTCGAGCATATGGAAACTGTCCGCGGCGCGCCCGGCCATGAAGAGCTTCAGGGATTCATCGAACAAGCGCGCCGGCGCCACTTCCATCAGCAGGTTCGAGAGATGGGCAAAGGGCGCTTTGGCGGCCTTGTCGATGCTGAATCCGAGTTTGGCTGCCAGACGTGCCGCGCGCAGCATGCGCACCGGATCCTCGCGGTAGCGCTCTTCGGGGTCGCCGATCAGGCGCAGCACCCGGTCTTCGAGATCCTGCATGCCGCCGACGTAGTCGATCACGCTGAAGTCGGCGATGTCGTAGTAGAGCGCGTTGACGCGGAAGTCGCGGCGGCGCGCATCCTCCTCGATATCGCCCCAGACGTTGTCGCGCACCAGGCGCCCGTCGACCATGCGCCGCGCATCGTCATCACCGTCGCCGAAACCGCGGAACGTGGCCACTTCCACGATTTCGCGCCCGAACATGACGTGCGCCAGGCGAAAACGGCGACCGATCAGGCGACAGTTGCGGAACAGGTGCCTGACTTCTTCCGGCGTGGCATTGGTCGCCACATCGAAATCCTTGGGTTTGATGCCCAGCAGCAGATCGCGCACGGCGCCACCGACCAGACAGGCGCGGAACCCCGCGTCATGCAGCCGGTACAACACACGCAAAGCGCCCTTGCTGATGTTCTTTCGCGACAAGTTGTGCGCGGAGCGCGGAATGATGCGCGGCTCCGGCAGGGTGTCGGCTTTCCCTGGTTTCTGGTTCAAGCGAATCGGATCCTTTGGTGGTTCATCGGAGCTTCCACGGGCGTTGCCGCGCATGATAATTCCGTTATACTACCGCGCCTCATACGAATACGCTCCCTTCGTCTAGTGGTTAGGACATCGCCCTCTCAAGGCGGTAACACGAGTTCGAGTCTCGTAGGGAGCGCCATTACTGGTGCGATCATCCATGATCGCCTTGAATGGTCGACCAGGGAATTGTTGCCGCTTCCGGCTCCGCAAATGGATCAGAAGCGGCCATCCATGGCCGCACTTCCAACAAGAGCCTCGGCCATGGAGCTTGTGTTTCTCTTTGACTGAAGCTCCGAGCTTTTGGACTCCCAGCAACAAGGCTCCTCGAGCGCGGGATTTTCCGACTATGACGTTCGTAGTTACCGACAACTGCATCAAGTGCAAGTACACCGACTGCGTCGAGGTGTGCCCGGTGGATGCCTTCCATGAAGGCCCCAATTTCCTGGCCATTGACCCGGACGAGTGCATCGACTGTACGTTGTGCGAGCCAGAATGTCCGGCCAACGCCATCTTTCCCGAAGACGACGTACCGGCTGGTCAGGAGCACTTCACGCCGCTCAATGCCGAGTTGGCCAAGGCCTGGCCTGTGCTCACCGAGCGCAAGGATGCTCCGCCGGATGCCGCCGAATGGGACGGCAAGCCGAACAAGCTGCCGCTTCTGGAACGCTGAGAAAAACAACGCGCCACGCATGAAAAACGCCGCCTGAGGGCGGCGTTTTTGCGTCTGTCGATCAGCTGCCGAGACGGCCGCTCAACACGCTGATCACATGCGTCGCCTGCTGCGGATCGCCGCTGGCGCTGACCGTGCTGCCACCGCCCTGGGCCGGCATCACCTTCAGGGTCACGCTGGCTGTGCTGCCCTGCTCCGCACCCAGCGCGTTGCTGTTGGAGGTGGACGAATCCTGCTTCTGCATGTTGCTGAAGTGCTTCTGCAGGAAGCTCTGCGAGGTGCCCAGGGACTGCCTGGTGTTCACGCTGAGTTGATAGGTGTGCCGCGCTGCATCCTGCGCGGTCACCGTGCCCAGGCCGCCCTGCTGCAGCACCAGGCCGACCCGCTTGTAGGCCGTATCCACATCGTCGGACAGGTGCATTTGCGTGGCATTGGCGGCCACCTTGGGCGCGGTCGGGGCCGACGGGCTGGCCGGCTCGCTCGGCGGCGGGATCGACAGGGCCGCGGTGGTGGACGGGCGATCCATGTCCGGCGGAATCTGCAACGGGTTTTCCTGCTTGGCCTCTTTCCAGGCGTGGTTCGAGCTGAAAACGCCGCAGCCGGCCAGCATCAGGGTCGACAGGGTCAGGGCAATCAATAGCTTTTTCATGAAGACAGTGTATCCGTGAAAGGGAATGGGTTCATGCGGTGATGACATCGGGAAGCAAATCGGCCAGGGCCGCGTGCAGACGTTTGCGGGCCGGGCCGTCCGCCAGTTCGAGCAAAGGCAGGCGCAGACTGCCGTCACCGAAACCGAGCATGGCCAGGCCGGCCTTGACCGGAATCGGATTGGGAGCGCAGCCCAGCGCGTCCAGCAGCGGCCGCAACGACGTCATGTGCGCCTGCGCCGTCACCTTGTCGCCCGCGCATGCCGCGTCGCACAAGGTGCGGAACAGGCGCGGCGCCAGGTTGGCCACCACCGACACCGTGCCGGCGGCACCGGCCAGCATGGCTTCGCAGGCGCTGTCGTCGTCGCCCGAAAGATAGACGAACTCCGAGCCGGCAAGTTCCGCCATGACTTGAATGCGATCATGCCCGCCCACGGCTTCCTTGATGCCGACAATCGACGGATGCCCGCGCAGGCTGGCCACGGTGTCCGGCGTCATGTCGCAGGCGGTGCGCGAAGGCACGTTGTAGGCGATCACCGGCAAACCGCCCTGATCGGCCACCTGCATGAAGTGCCGGCGCAAACCTTCCTGGGTGGGGCGCACGTAGTAGGGAGCCACCACCAGCGCCGCATCGACGCCCAGGCTGGCGGCGTGACGCGTCAGCTCCAGCGTCTTGGCGGTGCCGGCCTCGCCGGTGCCGGCCACCACCGGCACGCGGCCAGCGACGTGCTCGACGGCAAAGCTCAGCAGCCGCGTGTATTCGGCATGCGTCAGGAAATGCGCCTCGCCGGTGGATCCGGCCACCACCAGTACTTGGGTGCCGCCGTCGATCTGGTAATCGACCAGGCGTGCGAAGGCTTCCAGATCCAGCTCGCCGGCCGCCTTGAACGGCGTGGCAATGGCACACATGCTTCCGGTCGGATTCAAGGACAACCTCGTCAGTCGATGGTCAGGGCAGACTGCCAACTTTAACCCACATTATTCGTCCGTGTTCTACCGCGCCGGCATATTCGGCGCCGTTCAGCAGTCTCTTGCGGGTCTCCATCGCCGCCCGGTAAGCTGACACCATGCAACCGTCGGCTGTTCGGCCGCCCGGCTGCCAAACAGGGATTATCCCGCCAGACGGACTATTCGGGTACACACCGCCTTGAACGAACCTTCACAGCAGCGCCCCGGCAACGACAACCATCTGCTCGTCCAGAGCTTGTCGCCGGTCACGCAATCACCCTTGTTGAGTTTGACCCGACGCATCGCCGACTGCGGCTGCAACCTGGCCGACGCGCGCGTGTCCACCCTGGGCGCCGACGTCTCCCTGGTGCTGCTGGCGCGCGGCCCGTGGGACGCCATCGCCAAGCTGGAATCGGCGCTGGCGCGCATGGCACGCGATCATGCGGCGCTGCACCTGGCCTGGTACCGCAGCCAGCCACGCGCCGTGCAGAGCCACCTGCTGCCCTACATCGTGGAAATCATCTCCGCCGACCGCAACGGCGTGCTGGCCGAAGTGGTGGAGTTTTTCTCGCGCCGCGGCATCAGCGTCGAGCAGCTCACCTCGATGCGCTACCAGGCCATGCAGACCGGCGCGGAGATGTTCCAGGCGCAGATCACCGTCGGCATCCCGACTAACAACCACATTGCCGCGTTGCGCGACGATTTCCTGGAGCTTTGCGACAGCCTCAACCTCGACGCCATCATGGATCCGGTGAAGTTCTGACAGGTGACACATGATCGAAATCGGCAAACCCGCCCCCAGACTCAAAGGCACCGTCACCGACGGCAACGAACTGTCGCTGGCATCGCTCAAGGGTCAATGGGTGGTGGTGTACTTCTACCCGAAAGACAACACGCCCGGCTGCACCAACGAGGCCAAGGATTTTCGTGACCTCTACCCGGCATTCCGCAAGCGCAACGCCACCATCATCGGCGTCTCGCGCGATTCGGCGAAATCGCACGGCAACTTCACCGCCAAGCACGACCTGCCCTTTCCGCTGGTGGCCGACACCGACGAAACATGGTGCAAGGCCTTCGACGTGATCCACGAAAAGAACCTCTACGGCAAGGTTCACATGGGCATCGTGCGCAGCACCTTCCTGATCGATCCCGAGGGCAAACTTGCCGCCGAATGGCGCAAGGTGAAAGTGCCGGGTCACGCCCAGGCCGTGCTGGACGCCATCGAGCCATGAACGCTCCGCGCTTCCATCCATGCAGGCCGACACCCCGCGTGCCGGCCCCCTCCCGCAATACGCAACAGCGAGGCATCCACGCATGACCCCCGGCGGTGCTGGCAAGCGTACTTACGCCCTGGATACCAACGTACTTCTGCATGACCCGACCTGCCTGTTCCGCTTCGAGGAACACGACATCTTCATTCCCATGACGGTGCTCGAGGAGCTGGACGAGAAAAAAAGCGGCGGCTCGGAAGTGGCACGCAACGCCCGCCAGGTCAGCCGTTTTCTCAATGAACTGATCGTGCGCGGCAACGGCCGCGGCATCGAGGACGGCCTGGAGCTGCTCGATCCGCAGGGCCTCAACCTGCACCGTGGCGACAAGTGCGGCCGCCTGTACTTCCAGCGGCACAACGGCAACGGCCATGGCCGCGCCGACAACCGCATCCTGGCCTCCGTGCTGGAATACCGCGAGCAGCATCCGGAAACGCCGGTGATCCTGGTCACCAAGGACATCAACCTGCGC
>DASSBH010000220.1:0-5144 GCA_035698945.1 Oleiagrimonas sp. | reverse complement strand
GGCGGATGGGTGGAGGAAAAGGCCCGCAGGGGGCCGGCAGGGATGCCGGCCTTTTTCCGAGGGCCAGGAAGGCCCTTCGGAAAAACCCCGGAACCCGGGAGCGCACCCGAAGGGCGCTGTCTGCAGGGGTGGTTTTCTTTTACTCCGGGCTTCCTGCCCTCCGCCCTTCGGGCCGGCTTCGCCGTTCAAACGCGTTCCTGACGCGTTTGTGGTTCGTTTTCTTTTGGCAGCAAAAGAAAATGAACGAGCGCCCGCAGGGCGCGATACCGCCGCAGGCGAAAAAAAACCAACAAAACGCGACACCACCGTGGCAGGCGGCAAACACTCATCAGCCAGTGCGAACCCCACTGAAGCCAATCCAGATGGCCAAAGCGGCGAACAGCAGCGCGGCGGCGATGCGAGTGGCCTTGAGCGGCAGCTTGTGCGCAAAGCGCGCGCCCAGCCAGACCACCGGGACGTTGGCCAGCAACATGCCGGCGGTGGTGCCGGAGATCACTTGCCACAATGGGTGATATTGCGCCGCCAGCACCATCGTGGCGACCTGGGTCTTGTCGCCCATTTCAGCCAGGAAGAAGGCGATGATGGTGGCCACGATCACGCCGTGGTGACGGCCGCCCCTGTCGGCTTCGTCGGCATCCATCTTGTCCGGCACCAGTGTCCACAGGGCCATGGCGCCAAGCGATGCCACCACCACCCAGTGCACCACGGTCGGCGTCAGCCAACGGGCGACGAGTTCGCCGACGAAACCGGCCAGTGCATGGTTGACGATGGTGGCCAGGAAAATGCCGATGCAGATCGGCCAGGGCTTGCGGTATTTGGCCGCCAGGATCAGCGAAAGAAGCTGGGTCTTGTCGCCGATTTCGGCCAACGCCACCACGCCGGTGGCAATCAGGAAAGTTTGCAAGTCGGGTTCCTCGGGGCCGGAGCAGGACGCAAGTCCACGCGCGTCGTCCGACCCGGGCGATGCGCATGAACCAGCGGTCTTGCCGGACGAGGGGCTTGCGCCCGTCGTTTCGCGTGCCATGGCTTTTGGCCAAGTATGTTGACACGCGCCCCGCGCCTTGCGCGGTCGGCTACTCCCCGTTGGAGTGGCGACAAGACTAGCGGGACATCTGTCGTCAGGCAACTCCGAAATATTTGACCACTACGAACCAACCCGCTCTCTGTGTGTAGGAGCCTGCCTGCAGGCGATGTTCGGGTTATTCCGCACATCGGGCCATCGCCTGCAGGCAGGCTCCTACACGGGAGTGATGGGGGGCAAGGGTCAGTACAGGACGCGGGTGCGCAGGGTGCCGGGGATGCCGGCCAACTCTTCCTTCAGCGTCTCGGCTTGCCGGGCGGTTGCGGACACGTCGATCACCACGTAGCCGAGCTGCTCGCTGGTGCGCAGGTACTGGCCGTCGATGTTGACGTCCTCGCGCGAGAACAGTTCGTTGATGCGGCTCATCACGCCCGGTTCGTTGCGGTGGATGTGCAGCAGGCGCTGGCTGCCTTCATGGCTTGGCAGGGATACCTCGGGGAAATTGACGGCCGACAGGGTGGAACCGTTGTCGCTGTACTTGATCAGTTTGGAGGACACTTCCAGGCCGATGTTGGTCTGTGCTTCCTGTGTGCTGCCGCCGATGTGTGGGGTGAGAATGACGTTGTCCAGGCGCGTCAGCGGCGATTCCAGCGGGTCGTTGTTGCTTTTTGGTTCGACCGGATAGACGTCCACGGCGGCGCCGGCCAGATGGCCGCTTTGCAGGGCTTCGGCAAGCGCATCGATGTCCACCACTGTGCCGCGCGAAGCAGTGATCAGCACCGATCCCTTGCGTATCCTGCCGATCTGTTCGGCCCGGATCATGTTGGGCGTGGACGGCGTCAGCGGCACGTGCAGCGTGACGATGTCCGAGCGCGCCAGAAGATCGTCGAGGCCGGCTGCTGACTGGGCATTGCCCAGGGCCAGCTTGGTTTCGATGTCGTGATAGATCACGTGCATGCCGAGCGCTTCGGCCAGCACGCCGACCTGGGTGCCGATGTGGCCGTAGCCGACGATGCCGAGCGTCTTGCCGCGCACCTCGTAACTGCCTTCGGCCGATTTCTGCCATTCGCCGCGATGGCAGGCGAGGTTGCGTTCGGGGATGCGGCGCATCAGCAGAATGGCCTGGGCCAGCACCAGCTCGGCCACGCTGCGGGTGTTGGAATAGGGCGCGTTGAAGACCGGAATGGCGGCGTCGCGCGCAACGTTCAGATCCACCTGGTTGGTGCCGATGCAGAAACAGCCGATCGCCATCAGCCGACGCGCCGCGCCGAGCACTTCGGCATCCAGGTGCGTGCGTGAACGCAGGCCGACGATGTGCGCCTCGGCGATGCGTTCGATCAGCTCGTCGCGCGGCAACGCCTTCTTGTGGTATTCGACGTTGCTGTAACCGGCGGCATGGAATTGCTCGACAGCAGTCTCGCTGACGCCTTCCAGCAGCAGGATGCGGATGTCCTTCTTGGGGAACGAGGTTTTCATGCGGTGTCCGTATGCGGCGCGGCCAAGGTCGAATATGCCAGAGCGGCAAGGCGGCTGGAAATGCAAGCATGGCATGAAACCATGCGGCTTCGTACGGCTACACTGGGGCTTTCCACCTTGCCCGTGGCCCATGTCCGCCGACCGCATCAACGAGCTGGTTTCGCTGTTGTCCGCCGAGCGCGTGCTCACCGCCGCTGCCGATCTCGAACATTACGGTCGCGACTGGACGCGCTGGTGGCCACCGGCGCCGCTGGCGGTGGCCTTGCCGGAAAACATCGCCGAGGTGCAGGCGCTGGTGAGTTGGGCGATTGAACGCAAGGTGGCGATCGTGCCTTCGGGTGGGCGCACCGGATTGTCCGGCGGCGCGGTGGCGGCGCATGGCGAGTTGGTGGTGTCGTTCGAGCGCATGCATCGCATCGGCGAGTTCGATCCGCTCGACCGCACCTTGACCGTCGAGGCGGGCGTGGTCACCGAAACCGTGCAGCAGGCGGCGCGCGAGCGGGGCCTTTATTATCCGGTCGATTTCGGCAGCCGCGGCTCCAGCCAGATCGGCGGCAACATCGCCACCAACGCCGGCGGCATCAAGGTGATTCGCTACGGCATGACGCGCGAATGGGTGTCCGGGCTCAAGGTAGTCGATGGCCGTGGCGAGCTGCTCGACCTCAATCGCGGTCTGGTGAAGAACGCCACCGGCTATGATCTGCGCCATCTCATGATCGGTTCCGAAGGCACCCTGGGCCTGGTGGTCGAGGCGACGCTGCGTTTGACCGATGCGCCGCGCAATCTGCAGGTGATGTTGTTGGCCGTGCCGGACATGGCGGCGGTGATGCGCCTGCTGGAGCTGGCGCGCGGCAAGCTGGCTCTCACGGCTTTTGAGTTTTTCACGGACAAGGCCATGGGGCATGTATTGGCCGGTGGTGGGCAAAGTCCCTTCGACAGTCGTGAATCGTGCTATGTATTGGTCGAATACGAGGGGACCGAGGATCACGACAATGCCGCCATGGCGGTTTTTGAGCATGGCATGGAGAAGGGCTGGCTGACCGATGGCGTGATGGCGCAAAGCGAAGCCCAGGCGCAGGCACTCTGGCATTTGCGCGAGGGCATCACCGAATCGGTGGCGCGCTACACGCCCTACAAGAACGACGTGTCGGTGCGCGTCTCGCGCGTACCGGCCTTTCTCGCCGACATGGATGCGCTGTTCGCGCGCGAGTATCCCGATGTCGAAGTGGTCTGGTTTGGCCACGTCGGCGACGGCAACCTGCATATCAGCGTGCTCAAGCCGGAAGGCATGGACATGATCGCCTTCGAGCACGCCTGCGAACGCGTCACCGGCATGCTTTGCGACGTGCTGGAAAAACATGGCGGCAGCATTTCCGCCGAGCACGGCGTGGGGCTTTTGAAGAAACCGTATCTTTCACGCGTGCGTTCGGCCGAGGAAATCGAGCTGATGCGGCAGATGAAGCGCGTTTTCGACCCGCACGGCATCCTCAACCCCGGCAAGCTGCTTTGAGCAGGGCGGGCACTGCCCGCCACGGCGCATTCATCGGCGGGCAGTGCCCGCCCTGCGCGGATTGGTTATGCTGTGGGCCGATTTTTGTTGTCCAGGGAACCGTCATGTCGAACGACCGCCGCACGCTGTATCCGGAAATCGGGCCCTATGACACCGGCTTCCTGAAGGTGTCGGACTTGCACACGCTGTATTACGAGCAGTGCGGCAATCCGAAGGGCAAGCCGGTGGTGTTTCTGCATGGCGGCCCCGGCGGCGGCGTCAACAGCTATTGCCGGCGCTTTTTTGATCCCGACGCCTACCGTATCGTGCTGTTCGACCAGCGCGGCTGCGGGCGCTCGACCCCGTATGCGGAGCTGGCCGACAACACCACCTGGCATTCGGTGGCCGACATCGAGCGGCTGCGCGAGCATCTGGGCATCGACAAATGGCAGGTGTTCGGCGGCTCGTGGGGCTCGACGCTGTCGCTGGCCTATGCCGAAACCCATCCGGACCGCGTGACCGAGCTGGTGCTGCGCGGCATCTTCATGTTGCGGCGCAACGAGCTGGAATGGTTCTACCAGGGCGGCGCGGACATGATTTATCCGGACGCCTGGGAAACCTATGTTGCGGCGATTCCGGAAGCCGAGCGCGGCGACATGATGAGCGCCTACTACCGCCGCCTGACCAGCGACGACAAGGCCGTGCGCACGGCCGCGGCGCGGGCCTGGTCGGTGTGGGAAGGCTCCACCAGTTTCCTGTTGCAGGATCCGGAGCATATCGCTTCCAGCGGCGAGGATGAATTCGCCGTGGCCTTCGCGCGCATCGAATGCCATTACTTCGTGCACGGAGGCTTTTTCGAGCACGACGACCAGTTGCTGCGCAACGTCGATCGCATCCGCCACATCCCGACGGTGATCGTGCAGGGTCGCTACGACGTGGTGTGTCCGCTGCGCAGTGCGTGGGATCTGCATCGCGCCTTTCCTGAGGCCGATTTGCGCATCGTCGCCGATGCCGGACATTCGGCCTTCGAGCCGGGCAATCTGCATGAGCTGATCGAAGCGACCGACCGTTTTCGCTGAAAACCGGATATCCCATCACCGCCTTTGTAGGAGCCAGCCTGCTGGCGATGGCCCAATTATGCGCATAACCGGGCCATCG
>DASSBH010000219.1:0-5786 GCA_035698945.1 Oleiagrimonas sp. | reverse complement strand
AACGGTTCAACTCACGCTTGGCCGCGTCGTGGTCGAAGTGCCAGGGCGGACGCTTGCGCAGACCGGAAAGGATGGTGACCGCACGTGGCCACGCTGCGTCCTCGGCGATCAGCGTTTCGGCCGGTTGCAGACGCGCCAGTTCGGCGGCCAGCGCTTCGGCGCTGTCGGCCTCGCTGAGCAGAAAACGGCCGCCAGCCAGATCCACCCAGGCCAGGCCGTAGCGTCCCCTGTCACCGGCGGCGATGGCCATGAGCAGGTTGTCGCGGCGTTCTTCCAGCAACGCGGCATCGGTCACCGTGCCCGGCGTGACGACGCGCACCACCTTGCGCTCGACCGGCCCCTTGCTGGCCGCCGGATCGCCGATCTGCTCGCAGATCGCCACCGACTCGCCCAGCTTCACCAGCCGCGCCAGATAATTTTCGACCGCGTGATACGGCACGCCCGCCATCGGAATCGGCTGCCCCGCCGACTGTCCGCGCTGGGTCAGCGTGATGTCCAGCAACCGCGCCGCCTTGCGCGCATCGTCATAGAACAGCTCGTAGAAATCGCCCATGCGGAAAAACAGCAGCACGTCCGGATGCTCGGCCTTGGCGGACAGGTACTGCGCCATCACCGGCGTGTGCTTTTTGTCTTTGGCAGTCGTGGCGGTGCTGGCGGTCAAAGCGGATACCTCGTCATGACGGGTCAGTGTAGTGGGCGACGGCATGTCGGCTCCAGCCTGCGGGGCCATGTCGGGGTGTCATCGCGCCGGTCGGTGTTGCCGGATGCCGGGGCGAGACATTCGGGTGCATTCCATGTAACGTTCGGCCGGTACGGAAACGGACTCTTGCATGTTGCCGACCAGGGCAGGAAAGGCGCCTTGCCAACCTGTACGGGAGCCAAGATGAAACCCGCCCGCTTGCACGTGATGATGCTGACGATGTTGCTGGTGCTGCCATGCGGCATGGCCATCGGCGCGACGACGCCACCGCCCACCGAGTTTCCGCCGGAGGCGTTTCCTTCCACTTACCAGCCTCTGCCCTCGCAGGCCACGCTGATCGAGCATGCGACGATCTTCACCGGTACCGGTGAACGCATCGACGATGGCGCGGTCCTGCTGCGTGATGGCAAGATCGCCGCGATAGGCAAACAAATCGATGCGCCGGCCGATGCCGTGGTCATCGACGCCAAAGGCAAGTTCGTGACGCCCGGCCTGGTGGACGTGCATTCGCACCTGGGCGTGTATCCGTCGCCGGCGGTCCGCTCCATGGCCAACGGCAACGAGATGACCAGCCCGACCACCGCCGAGGTGATGGCCGAGCACTCGGTGTGGCCGCAGGACCCGGGATTCAACACGGCGCGCGCCGGCGGCGTGACCACGCTGGAGATCCTGCCCGGTTCCGGCAACCTGATCGGCGGGCGTGGTGTGGTGCTGAAGAACGTGCCGGCCACCACCGTGCAGGCGATGAAGTTTCCGGACGCGCCGTACGGCCTGAAAATGGCCTGCGGCGAAAACCCGATGCGCGTGTATGGCAGCCGGCACCAGTTTCCGTCGACGCTGATGGGCGATGTCGCCGGTTTCCGCAAGGCGTTCGCCGATGCCCAGGCTTACGACCGCGCATGGAAAGCCTGGCAGGCCAAGGTCGATGCGAAGGGCCATACGAAGGCCGGGCCGCCACCCAAGCGCGACCTGGCCAAGGAGACCCTGGCACTGGTGATGGATGGCAAGATCCGCGTGCAGATGCATTGCTACCGCTCCGACGAGATGGCGGTGATGCTGGATGTCGCGAGGGAATTCGGTTTCCACATCGCGGCCTTCCACCATGCCGTGGAGGCCTACAAGATTCCGCGACTGCTGGCCAAGGCCGGCACCTGTGCGGCCGTATGGGCCGACTGGTGGGGTTTCAAGATGGAAGCGTGGGACGGCATCCGCGCCAATCTGGCGATGACCGATGCCGGCGGCGCCTGCGCGATGATCCATTCCGATGACGCCAATGGCATCCAGCGCCTCAACCAGGAAGTGGCCAAGGCCTGGGCGGCAGGCCGGCGCGCCGGTCTGGACATCAGCAAGGCGCACGCGGTGATGTGGGTGACGCTCAACCCGGCCAGGGCGCTGGGCCTGGCCGACCGCATCGGTTCGCTGGAGCCGGGCAAGGATGCCGACGTGGTGATCTGGGACGGCGACCCGTTCAGTGTCTACACCCGTACCGAAAAAGTGTTCCTGGACGGGGCCGTGGTATACGACCGCGATGATCCCGCGCATCAATCCACTTCGGACTTCATGCTCGGCAGCTTCATCGACGCATCTGCCGGCGCCCGTCCCGACACGGAGGACTCGCGATGAAATACCTGGTCATGTTGGTCGCGATGCTTTGCGTCGCCTGCAGTCCCGTCGACAACACCGATACTGGCACGAGCACCACGGGCTCCACGGCGCGTGCGGATGGTCAAGCCGCTGACGGCAAGACCTGGGCCATCACCGGCGGCACGGTCTACACGCTGGGCAAGGCCGGCAAGATCGAGCACGGCACGGTGCTGCTCCGGGGCGACAAGATCCTGGCCGTCGGTGCCGATGTCGATATTCCGGATGACGCCGAGCGTATCGATGCCCGCGGCAAGATCGTCACGCCCGGCATCTTCGATCCCGAAAGCCAGTTCGGCGTGGTCGAGGTGGGTTCGGTCAAACAGACCCGCGACGCCTCGGCCGGCGACTCGCGTTTCAGCGCCGCGTTCGACGTGGCCGACGCCGTCAATCCGCGCTCGGTGCTGATTCCGGTCAACCGCATCGCCGGCGTCACCCGCGCCATGGTTGCGCCGACCGGCGCCGACGAGCACATCATCAGCGGTCGCGGCGCCATCATCGACATGGGTTCCACCGAGGGCTTCGTCCACCGTGACCCGGCCGCGATGTTCGCAGTGCTGGGCGAATCCGGCGCCGCGCAGGCGGGTGGGTCACGCGCCGCGGCGTTGCTGGCCTTGCGCGAGGCCTTGCAGGATGCCGGCGACTACGCCGAAAACAAGAGCGCGTACGCGAGCAACCAGCGTCGTGACTATGTCCCGTCCCGACTGGATCTGGAAGCCCTGGGTCCGGTGCTGGAAGGCAAGGAACCGCTGGTGATCCACGTCGACCGCGCCAGTGACATCGAAGCGGCGTTGCGCCTGGCCCGCGACTTCAAATTGAAACTGATCGTCTCCGGCGGCGCCGAGGCCTGGATGGTCGCCGACCAGTTGGCTGCAGCCAGGGTGCCGGTGCTGCTGAACCCGCTGGAAGACCTGCCCACGCATTTCGAGACCCTGGGTTCGACACTGGAAAACGCCGCGCGCCTGCAGCAGGCCGGCGTGCTGATCGCCTTCGCCACCGGCGACACCCACAACGCCCGCAACGTCACCCAGGCCGCCGGCAATGCCGTCGCCAACGGCCTGCCGTGGATCGATGCGTTGAAGGCGCTGATGCTGAATCCGGCCGTGATCTACGGCATGGACAGGCAACTGGGCACGCTCGAGCCGGGCAAACTGGCCGACGTGGTGATCTGGAGCGGCGACCCGCTGGAACTGTCCAGCCACGCCGACCAGGTCTTCATCGCCGGGCGCAAGATCCCCATGGTCAGCCGCCAGACCCTGCTGCGCGACCGTTACCTCGAGGCCATGCGCGGCAAGCAGGCGATGCCGGCCGGGTATATCCATCCGTAGGCTTGCATATGCATGGACGGATGCCGCTGTGGCGAGCAGAGGGTGCACCCCAACGCGAAGCGCCATGTGCGCGTAGGCGAGTAGGGCGGGCACTGTCCGCCAGGAAAACCATGCCTTGCGAAGGGGCTGGCTTGTCGTCTTCACGCTGGTCCGACGGCGGGCAATGTCCGCCCTGCGTGGCGGGTATGCGCTTCAGGCATACGCAAAACGAACAAGGGAGCATGGTTCGCCGGGAAAGGCGGGAACCGTACCCTTGACGCAACCGCTACCATTATTTGGCTCCAATACCTGCCCCAGAGCCATTCATGGACAATCTGCGACAACGTTTTTTCTTCCCCAACACCGACTTGCGCGGCGAATACGTGCGCCTGGAAAGTGCGCTCTCGCCGGTGCTCCATGCGCGCGACTACCCGCTGGAGATCCAGAGCCAGCTCGCCGAGGCGCTGGTGGCGGCCTGCCTGATGGCGGGGACGTTGAAGTTCGACGGCCGGCTCGCGCTGCAGGCGCAAGGGCAGGGTGAACTGTCGCTGTTGCTGGCCGAGGCGACGCACGACAACACGGTTCGCGGTCTGGCGCATTGGAAACAGCCGGCGGCGCACGCCGAATTGCCCGATCTCGCATCGCTGCTGGGCGATCAGGCGATGCTGGCTATCACGCTCAAACCGCAGCAGGGCAAGGACTATCAAAGCCTGGTGCCTTTGGCTTCGAGCGACCTGGCCGCATGCCTGGGCGACTATTTCGACCAGTCGGAACAATTGCCGACGCATATCCGTCTGGCTTTCGGCAATGGCCGCGCCACCGGGTTGCTGTTGCAACGGATGCCCGACCAACGCGCCGATCGGCAGGCCAACGATGACCAGTGGCAAACGCTCGAGACGCTTGCCGGAACCCTGACCACGGAAGAACTGCTCAACCTGCCGCTGGATACCATCCTGTATCGCCTGTTTCACGAGACGCCGCCGCAACTGGCGCAGCCCGTCGAGCTGCGTTTCGCCTGCACCTGCAGCCGCGACAGGGTCGAGGCCATGCTGTTGTCGCTGGGTCGCGCCGAGTTGCAGGCGATGCTGGACGAGCAAGGCGAGGCCGATGTCCGCTGCGACTTTTGTCGCGAAAACCAGCACTTCGATGCCGATCAGTTGAGGATGCTCATCCAGGCTGCGGCATCACCAGCTGAATAGCACCCTCGGAACGCAGGCACTATGGACGCCAACGCCAATGGCCATTTTTGTCAATGGACAGACAATGTTTCATGGTGACGGGACAATGTCGGGTCACATGAATGGCCTCCGGCTCGATGCCGAGGCGCCACGCCAAACCTGCGCTGCCTACGGCATAGAAACGGCGGCTGTCGCTGATTTGCACCCACAGGGGTGCGCCGACGGGCTGTTCACCGACCTGTTGCAGCAGGTTTTCGCCCCAATGGGCGCGGGCGATCAGGGCGGGCTGGGCAGCTTGCCGCGTTCCGGCCACCGCCACCCATGACGAAACGACAACAAGCATGGCGACCAGCCACAGCCGTCTGCTGTCCGTGCTCAAACGCGCCAGTGCGATGACAGGCAGGATGGCGGAAATGGCCGCGTAATACGGATAACTGTTCCAAGAGAACAGGAAGTACGGCCCATAGGCGACAACGGCAAACAAGGCAATTGCCAGCCATTGGCGCAAGGACAGCAGGGCGTGGCCGCGTCGCAGAGCGATAAACCATGCGCCGAGCATGGGCAATGCGGCGGCAGCCATCCATGCCAGGGCAGCGCCGGTATCGCCGGTCATGATCATGCGTATCGACTCACGCGGCACATTCAGCAGCCAGGCCACGAAGGCCATGCCGTTGCGGATGACATTGAAACCCAGCGTCAGGGTGTACGCGGCGTCCGTTCGGGCGGTGAAGTGCCTGTCGAGGAACAGCCAGAGCACGATTTGTGCAACACAGACGACCCATGCCAGCGTGTTCCCGCGACGCCACGGCCCGCGTCTGGCAAACAGGCCGATCACCACCATCAGCAGCGGAATGAGTACGGCCGATTCCTTGGTCAGCAGAGCCAGCATCTGCAATACCGGAATGCAGACGAGCAAAAGCAGAGAGCGGGGATTTGGCGTGCACAGGGCATGCAACCACG
>DASSBH010000218.1:0-7337 GCA_035698945.1 Oleiagrimonas sp. | reverse complement strand
ACGAACGGGAATTTTTTGCTTTTCGCATGAAGCTGACGGACTGGCCGAAGATCCCCTCGGTAGGCGGTGGAGCGCGGAGGAAAAGGCCCGAAGGGTGACCGGCAGGACGCCGGTCATTTTCCCGCGGGCCAGGAGGGCCCTTCGGGAAAACCCCGCAGCGCGGAACGCACCCGAAGGGCGCCGGACGGGGGTGCCCTTCTCTTTGGTTCCGTTTCTCTTGGGCAAACAAGAGAAATGAACGAGCGCCGACAGGCGCGATACGCCGCCGAACGGCGGCAAAAATCCCACCTCCGCAGCAGCGGAATCAGTCGTTCCGGGCACACAGGATGTCAGCCAAGACGGACTTCAATCCGTCCTCCCAACGCGGCAACTCGATGCCAAATGTCCGCCGCAGCCGCGAAGTATCCAGCACCGACCAGGCCGGACGCTGCGCCGGCGTAGGAAACTCGGCGCTGGTGATGGCATCCACCTGTGGCGCACGCGGCAGCAATCCGATGGCTGTGGCCTCACGCATGATGGCGCGGGCGAAGCCGCACCAGGTGGTGTGGCCATCGGCGACCAGATGGCAGGTGCCGGTTTGTGCCGCGCGCGTGGCGGCGTTGGACGTGTGCCATTGCCCGAGCACCGTGGCCGTCACGTCGGCAATCAGACTGGCGGGGGTTGGGGTGCCGTGCTGGTCGTCGACCACGCCCAGGCGTTCGCGTTCGGCGCCGAGGCGCAGCATGGTCTTGAGGAAGTTGTGGCCGTGCGCGGCGTACACCCAGGCGGTGCGGAACAGGAAGTGTGCGGCGCCGCTGTCGCGCAGGGCCCGCTCGCCGGCGAGTTTGCTGGCGCCGTAGACGCCCAGCGGCGCGACCGGATCGTCCTCGCGCCAGGGGCGGTTGCCTTGGCCGTCGAACACGTAATCGGTGGAGTAATGCACCATCAGCGCATCGTGTGCGGCGGCCCATTGCGCCAATGCGGCGACGGCTTCGGCGTTGACGCGGTGCGCCAGATCGGGCTCGTTTTCGGCGCGGTCGACGGCGGTGTAGGCGGCGGCATTGATGATGACATCGGGTTGCACGCGGTCGAGCAGTGCGGGCAGGGTTTGCGGTTGCGCGAGATCGGCGACTTCGCCGCGGCTGCCGTCAAACAGTGCACCGTTGCGGCTGGCGAAGATCATATCGTCAAACGAAAAACTTTCATCACCGTCATTCCGGCGCAAGCCGGAATCCATTGAGTTCTTCGCGGGAACCAAAATGGATTCCGGCTTGCGCCGGAATGACGAGGGGGTTCGCGTCTGCGTCAGCGCTCGCCGCAGTTCACGACCGACCTGGCCATTGGCACCCAAGAGCAACAGCTTCATGGAATGAAAACCGGCAGGCGCTCGGGCGCGATGTCGGCCAGGAACAGGGCCTTCTCGTCCTTGGCGGAAAGTTGCGGCTGGCTGATCGGCCAGTCCACGCCGATGTCGCCGTCGTTCCAGCGGATGCCGGCATCAAAGGCGGGGTCGTACAACGCGGTGCACTGGTAGGTGAAGGTGGCCGACTCGGAAAGTACGCAGAAGCCGTGTGCAAAACCTTCGGGTATCCAGAAGTGGCGCTTGTTGTCGGCGCTCAGCACGGCGGCCGCCCAGCGCCCGAAGGTGGGCGAGCCGTGGCGGATGTCGACGGCCACGTCGTAGACCTCGCCGTCGAGCACGCTGACCAGCTTGCCCTGCGGGTTCGGCCACTGGTAATGCAGGCCGCGCAACACACCCCGCGCCGAGCGCGAGACGTTGGACTGCACGAAGTTGGCGTCGATGCCGAGTTCGGCGAAGCGCGCGGCGTTGTAGCTTTCGTAGAAGAAGCCGCGTTCGTCGCCGAACACGCGCGGTTCGAGCACGCATACGCCGGGCAGGTCGGTGTCGATGCGTTTCATCGCACGACTCCCTGGCGCACCAGACGCTGCAGATAACGTCCGTAGCCGGTCTTGGCCAGGGGGTCGGCCTGCCTGAGCACGGCCTCGGCGTCGATCCAGCCGTTGAGGTAGGCGATTTCCTCGGGGCAGCATACCTTCAGTCCCTGACGGCCTTCGATGGTGGCGATGTAGTTGGAGGCGTCGATCATGGAGTCGTGGGTGCCGGTGTCCAGCCAGGCATAGCCGCGGCCGAGCTGCTCCAGCATCAGCGATTGCTCGTCGAGGTAGCAGCGGTTGAGGTCGGTGATTTCCAGTTCGCCGCGTGGTGACGGTTTGAGGTCGGCGGCGAAATCGCACACGCGATCGTCGTAGAAATACAGTCCGGTGACGGCATAGTTCGACTTGGGATTTTCGGGTTTTTCTTCCAGCCCGACGACGCGCCCGGAGGCGTCGAATTCGGCCACGCCGTAGCGTTCCGGATCGGTGACGTAGTAGCCGAACACGGTGGCGCCGGTGTCGCGCGTGGCGGCGCGTTTGAGCAGATCGGTCAGGCCGTGGCCGTAGAACAGGTTGTCGCCCAGGATCAGGCAGCTGGGCTGGCAGGCCACGAAGTCGCGACCGATCAAGAAGGCCTGCGCCAGGCCGTCCGGTGAAGGCTGCACGGCATAGTGAATATCGATGCCCCACTGCGAGCCGTCGCCCAGCAGTTGCTGGAACAATGCCTGCTCATGCGGGGTGTTGATGATGAGCACCTCGCGGATGCCGGTCAGCATCAATGTGGCCAGCGGGTAGTAGATCATCGGTTTGTCGTAGATCGGCAGCAGCTGCTTGCTGACGGCCTGGGTCAGTGGATACAGCCGGGTGCCGGAGCCGCCGGCGAGGATGATGCCTTTGCGTGTACTCATGTCTTGTCCCAGATCATCGTTTGTCACGGGTAGGGCGGGCATTGCTCGCCATCGTTCCGCGTATCGGGTTGCATGCGGCGGGCATTGCCCGCCCTACGCGCCGAGGCGTTCGAGACGATAGCTGCCGTCGAGCACGCGCTCGACCCACGCCTGATGGCCGAGATACCAGTCCACGGTGCGTGCCATGCCGGAGTCGAAACTTTCGGTCGGCGCCCAGCCCAGTTCGCGTTCCAGTTTGGATGCGTCGATGGCGTAGCGGCGATCGTGGCCGGGGCGATCCTTGACGAAGGTGATGAGCGATTCGCGCGGCTTGCCATCGGCCAGCGGCTGGCGCTCGTCGAGCAGCACGCACAGGGTTTTCACCACGGTCAGGTTTTCGCGCTCGGCGTTGCCGCCGACGTTGTAGGTTTCGCCCACGCGGCCGGCTTCCAGCACGCGGCGGATGGCGGCGCAATGGTCGCCGACGTACAGCCAGTCGCGAATGTTCTTGCCGTCGCCGTAGACCGGCAGTGCTTCGCCGTTGAGCGCCTTGTGCAGCACCAGCGGGATCAATTTTTCCGGAAACTGGTAAGGGCCGTAGTTGTTGGAGCAGTTGGTGGTCAGCACCGGCAGACCGTAGGTGTGGTGGAAGGCCCGCACCAGATGATCGGAAGACGCCTTGGAGGCCGAGTAGGGCGAGTTGGGCGCGTACGGCGTGGTCTCGGTGAACTTGCCGGTCTCGCCCAGCGAACCGTAGACCTCGTCGGTGGACACGTGCAGGAAGCGGAACGCGTCGCGGACGTCGCCTTCCAGCGATTTCCAGTAATCGCGCGCGCCTTCCAGCAGCGCCAACGTGCCGACCACGTTGGTTTCGATGAATTCGGCCGGGCCGTCGATGGAGCGATCCACATGCGATTCGGCGGCGAAATTGACGATGGCGTCGGGACGGTGCTCGCCGAGCAGCTTGTCCACCAGCGCGCGATCGCCGATGTCGCCCTGGACAAAAACATGCCGCGGGTTGTCGTCCAGATCGGCCAGGGTGTCCAGATTGCCGGCGTAGGTGAGCTTGTCCAGGTTGACGACGGTCAGGCCGTCCGCCACCGCCTGGCGCACGAAATTGCCGCCGATGAAACCGGCGCCGCCGGTGACGAGCAGGGTTGACATGTATCTTGATCCTTCAGATGGAGCGACATACCGTAGCGCATACTTTCCGGCTTTGCCCACAAATCATGCGTCGGCGCGCGCCTTGAGGGCCGCCACGGCGGGCAACTCTTCGCCTTCGAGAAATTCCAGAAAAGCGCCGCCGCCGGTGGAGATGTAAGATACCTTGTCGCCGATGCCGTACTTGTCCACGGCGGCCAGGGTGTCGCCGCCGCCGGCGATGGTGAAGGCGTCGGTCGCGGCAATGGCCTTGGCCAGCGCCTCGGTGCCCTTGCCGAAGGCGTCGAACTCGAACACGCCGACCGGCCCGTTCCAGACGACCGTGCCGGCTTTTTCGATGAGTTCGGCATAACGGGCGGCGGTTTCCGGGCCGATGTCGAGGATCATTTCGCCTTCGCGAACCTGGTCCACGGGCTTGACCGTGGCCGGGGCGCTGGCGGAAAACTCCGGCGCCACCACCACGTCGGTCGGAATCGGCACGTCGGCGCCGCGCGCCTTGGCGGCGTCCATGATCTTGCGTGCCGCATCCGTGAGATCGGTTTCGACCAGCGAGCTGCCGACCTCATGCCCCATGGCGGCAATGAAGGTATTGGCGATGCCACCGCCGACGATGAGCTGGTCGACGCGTCCGATCAGCGATTCCAGCACGGTCAGTTTGGTGGACACCTTGGAGCCGGCGACGATGGCCAGCAGCGGGCGTTTCGGCGCATCAAGCGCCTCGCTCAACGCATCCAGCTCGGCGGCCAGCAAGGGGCCGGCCGCCGCCGTCGGGGCATGCCGGATGACGCCGTGGGTGGACGCCTGCGCACGATGCGCGGTGCCGAAGGCGTCCATGACGAAGATGTCGCACAGCGCGGCGTATTTTTTCGCCAGCCCCTCGTCGTCGGCTTTTTCGCCCACGTTCATGCGGCAGTTTTCCAGCAGCACGACCTCGCCTTCGGCCACGTCCACGCCGTCGAGATAGTCACGCTCCAGGCGCACCGTCGTGTCCAGCGCCTTGCCCAGCCATTCGGCCATGGGTTGCAGCGAGGCTTCGGGATCGAACTCGCCCTCGGTCGGACGGCCACGGTGGGCCAGTACCATCACCCGCGCGCCGGCGTCGCGTGCCGCGCGGATCGTCGGCAGGGCCGCCTCCAGGCGCTGGCTGGACGTGATGACGCCATCCTTGATCGGGGCGTTGAGATCCTCGCGGATCAACACACGCTTGCCCTTGAGGTCAAGCTCGTTCATGCGAATGAAGGCCATGGGTGGTTCCTGGACTGGCGACGGGTGACAATGCATCGGAAGCGGGATATTGTCCTTGCGCCGGCGGGGGGGATGCAACCGCGAGGAATTTGTCGGTCAGCGGGCATCCGAGAAGCTGCCGTCAGGACGTCGGCCGATGGGCGCGACGCGACGTGGAACATGGGATTCGGGGTCGACGCATGAGTCAAGATCTGGTCTTGTACGGTTACTGGCGCTCAAGCGCTGCCTATCGGGTGCGCATCGCGCTGAATCTGAAAGGGCTTCGCTACGAGCACAAGCCGGTGCATCTGGTGCGCGATGGTGGTCAGCAGCACACCGACAGCTATCGCAAACTCCATCCGCAAGAGCTGGTGCCGGCTTTGCTGCACGGCCAGCGCACGCTGCGCCAGTCGCTGGCCATCATGGAATATCTGGATGAGACCTGGCCGAATCCCGCCCTGTTGCCGCCATCGCCGCGCGCGCGTGCGCAGGCCAGGGCGCTGGCCCAGGTGGTGGCGTGCGACATCCATCCGATCGGCAACCTGCGCGTGCTGCAGTACCTTGACCACGAATGCGGCATGCCGCAGGTCGAGCGCGAGCAGTGGTCGCGGCATTGGATCGAGCAGGGTTTCAAGGCGTTCGAAGTCATGCTGGAGGAAGACTTGTCGCGCGGCCGCTTCTGCTGCGGCGATACCCCGGGGCTGGCCGATGCCTGCCTGATTCCGCAGATATACAACGCCCTGCGCTGGGGCGTGGACATGCAGGCGTTCCCGGCCATCCAGGCCATCCATGCCGCCTGCCAGGAATTGGAGGCCTTTCAGCAGGCCGCGCCCGAGTCGCAACCCGACGCGCCCCAAAGCGAAGCGTGATCCGTGGGCAGGGCGGGCATTGCCCGCCGAAGGTGGCTCATGACGGCGGGCAGTGCCCGCCCTGCGCGGATGCGATAACGCTACTTCCCGAGTCCCGCCCTCAATACATCCCGGCGCTGTAGGGATCGCCGCCGCCCAGATCGGCACTTTCCTCGCCGCCGCCTTCGGCCAGGCGGATCTTGAGCGCCAGACCGTCGCGCGAGTCGGCCTTGCTGAGCGCTTCTTCCAGCTCGATGCGGCCTTCCTTGTACAGCCGGTACAGCGACTGGTCGAAGGTCTGCATGCCGTCCTGCAGGCTGCGATCCATGGCTTCCTTGATTTCATGGGTCTGGCCGCGGCGGATCATGTCGCGGATCAGCGGCGTGTTGATGAGCACTTCCACCGCTGGCAGACGACGCCCGTCCTTGCCGATCACCAGACGCTGGCTGATCACGGCCTTGAGGTTCAGTGACAGGTTCATCAGCACGTTCTTGTGCGCCGATTCGGGGAAGAAGTTGAGAATGCGTTCCAGCGTCTGGTCGGCGTTGTTGGAATGTAGCGTGGCCAGACACAGGTGGCCGGTTTCGGAGAACGAAATGGCCGCTTCCATGGTGTCGGTGTCGCGGATCTCGCCGATCATGATGACGTCCGGCGCTTCGCGCATCGCGTTCTTCAGCGCCTCGTGGTAGCTGTGCGTGTCCAGCCCCACCTCGCGCTGGTTGACCACCGACTTCTTGTGCCGGTGCAGGTACTCGATGGGATCCTCGATGGTGAGGATGTGGCCGGAAGAATTCATGTTGCGATGGTCGAGCATCGCCGCCAGCGTGGTCGACTTGCCCGAGCCGGTGGCGCCGACCAGCAGGATCAGCCCGCGCGGTTCCATGATCAGGTCGCGGAAGATGGCCGGCAGCTGCAACTGGTCGATGCCGGGGATCTCGCTCTTGATCGCGCGAATCACCATGCCGCACTCGCCGCGTTGCTTGAACACGTTGATGCGGAAGCGACCGGCGTCCTTCACCGCCAACGCCATGTTCAGCTCCAGGTCACGCTCGAACTGCGGAACCTGGCCTTCATCCATCAGCGAATAGGCGATTTTCTTGACCATGCCGTGTGGCAGGCCGGTGTTGCCGAGGGGGTAAAGCTTGCCCTCGACCTTGATGTTGACTGGAGCGCCCGTCGTCAGAAACATGTCCGACGCCCCTTTGTCGACCATCAGTTTGAGAAAGTAACCGATGTCCATAGGGCACCTTTGGTGAAACCGTTGATGATGTTAGATTGTCCGCATTTGGCGTGGATGCGAATGCCTCGAAGGTCACGTTTTATGACACTGAAACGAGTTTTC
>DASSBH010000217.1:0-22931 GCA_035698945.1 Oleiagrimonas sp. | reverse complement strand
ATGACCTTGCGGCCTTCTTCCAGGGTGCGGATGAAGGGAATCATCACCCACACGTTGGAAAGGCCCATGACCTCGCGCACCTTCTTGATGGCCTTGCATTCCAGGCCGAAGGCTTCGCTGAAGCTCGGATCGACGTAGCGGCTGGCGCCGCGGAAGCCGATCATGGGGTTTTCCTCGTGCGGCTCGTAGGCGCTGCCGCCGAGCAGGTTGGCGTATTCGTTGGACTTGAAATCGCTCATGCGCACGATTACGGTCTTGGGATAGACCGACGCGGCGATGGTGGCGACGCCTTCGGCCAGGCGGTCGACGTAGAACTCCACCGGGCCGTCGTAGCCGGCGATGCGCTCGTCGATCTTTGCCTTGAGGGCGGCGTCCTGCCTGTCGTATTCGAGCAGCGCCTTGGGATGCACGCCGATGTGGCTGGCGATGATCATTTCCAGGCGCGCCAGACCGATGCCCTGGTTGGGCAGCATGCCGAAATCGAAGGCGCGCTCGGGGTTGGCGACGTTCATCATCACCTTGAGCGGCGCCTCGGGCATGTCGCCGAGATCGGTGGTGATGCGTTCGAAATCGAGCAGACCTTCGTAGATATGGCCGGTGTCGCCTTCGGCGCAGGAAACAGTGACTTCGGCGCCATCGGGAATCAGATCCAGCGCATTGCCGGTGCCGACCACGGCGGGTACGCCCAGCTCGCGCGCGATGATCGCGGCGTGGCAGGTGCGGCCGCCGCGGTTGGTGACGATGGCCGAAGCGCGCTTCATGATCGGCTCCCAGTCGGGGTCGGTCATGTCGGCGACCAGCACGTCGCCTTTCTGGAACTGGTCCATGTGTTCCAGCGAACGGATGATGCGGGCCTTGCCGGCGCCGATCTTCTGGCCGATGGAACGGCCCTCGGCCAGCACCTTGCTTTTCTGGTTGAGCTGGAAGCGTTCGCGCTGGGTGGCGTGGGCGCGCGACTTCACGGTTTCGGGGCGGGCCTGCACGATGTAGAGCTTGCCGGTCGCGCCGTCCTTCGCCCACTCGATGTCCATCGGACGCTCGTAGTGCTTCTCGATGGTCAGCGCCTGGCGCGCCAGTTCCTCCACCTCGTCATGGGTGATGCAGAACGTGCGGCGCAGTTCCTCGGGCGTGTCTTCCACGCGCACCATTTCGCCGGGCTTGTCCGAATACACCATGCGCTGCTGCTTGGAGCCGATCTGGCGGCGCAGCACGGCCGGCTTGCCGTCGCGCAAGGTCGGCTTGAACACGTAGAACTCGTCCGGATTGACCGCACCCTGCACGACCATTTCGCCGAGGCCGTAGCTGCCGGTGACGAAGACCACGTCGCGGAAACCCGATTCGGTGTCCAGCGTGAACAGCACGCCTGAGGCGCCGATGTCCGAGCGCACCATCAGCTGCACGCCGGCGGACAGGAACACGTCCTCGTGCTTGAAACCGTGGTGCACGCGATAGGCGATGGCGCGGTCGTTGTAGAGCGAGGCGAACACTTCCTTGACCTTGACCAGCACGTTGTCGATGCCGGTCACGTTCAAGAAGGTTTCCTGCTGTCCGGCAAAGCTGGCGTCGGGCAGATCCTCGGCGGTGGCCGACGAGCGCACGGCGACGGAGATGTCCTCGGCGCCGGCGTCCTTGCACAACTTGATGTAGGCGTCGCGGATGGCCTGTTCGAGATCGGCGGGCAGGGCGGTGTCGATGATCCAGCCGCGGATTTCCTTGCCGGCGGCGGTGAGGGCGTTGACGTCCTCCACGTCGAGCGTTTCCAGACGCTTCTGTATGCGTTCGGCCAGGCCGCTCTTTTCGAGATACGTCTGATAGGCATCGGCGGTGGTGGCGAAACCACCCGGCACCGAAACGCCAAGCTTGCCGAGATTGCCGATCATTTCGCCCAGAGAGGCGTTCTTTCCGCCAACCTTTCCAAGGTCGGTCATGCGCAGGGCATCAAGCCAAAGCACCAGGTCGCTCAAGGTGGTCTCCATCAGACAGTGAGGCGGCAAGCCGCAAACAAAGAACTGGTATTGTCGCCTGAGTGTGCAAGTCAGACAAGGTGGATTTGGCATAAGCTTCAGCCAATGGCGGGTCTGGCGTGAGCTGGCTTGCATTATTCATCAGGGTTCGTGGCGAGCCGCTCAGGGCGCGCCATGCAGCCGGCGCAGTAGAACGCTGGTGAATAATGCAGGCTAAACTGCCGGGGCTTTCCACGGAGCGAGGTTCATGCGCAAGACGGTCTTTTTCGTTTCCGATTCCACCGGCATCACCGCCGAAACCATCGGACACAGCATCCTGGCCCAGTTCGACGGGGTGCATTTCGACACGCATCGACTGCCGTTCGTGAACGACGCCGACAAGGCCGCGGCGGCGGCACTGCGGATCAAGACGCATTACGCCAAGAGCGGACAGAAGCCGATCGTCATCAACACGCTGGCCGACCGCGCCATGTGCGACATCGTGGCCAACAGCGGCGCGCTGATGCTGGATGTCTTCGCGCCGTTCGTGGGCACCCTGGAAAACGAGCTGGGCATCCAGCGTTCCGGCGCCATCAACCGGTCCCACGGGCTGGTCAACTACGCCGAATACGAAAGCCGCATCAACGCCACCAACTACACGCTGGCGCACGACGACGGCGTCAACGTCCACTATGACGATGCCGACGTGGTGCTGATCGGTGTGTCGCGCTCGGGCAAGACACCCACCTGTCTGTACATGGCGCTTCAATATGGCGTGCGCGCCGCCAACTATCCGCTGACCGAGGACGATCTGGACAAGCTGGAACTGCCGGTGCGCCTGCAGCCCTATCGCGACCGTCTGTACGGGTTGACCATCGACGCCGACCGCTTGTCGCAGATCCGCAGCGAGCGACGCCCGGACAGCCGCTACGCTTCGCTCGAACAATGCCGACAGGAACTGAAACTGGCCGACCGGCTGTATCGCATGGAAAACATTCCCTGCATCAGCACCACGCACACCTCCATCGAGGAAATCGCCAGCAAGATCCTCGACCATTTCAGCATCGACAAGAACATGTTTTGAACCGGTTGTTTCGAGCCCAATACGTAGGGCGGGCACTGCCCGCCACCAAGTTCCCGTATCCGTTCAAGGCTTCTCCCGAGCGCGGCTTTTGCTAGCATCGTAGTCATGAGTGCCGTACTTGACTCCGTATCCAGCGTGCTGCCCGATCGCTTCGGCTTTCTGATGGGCCTGTACACGGAAAACTACCACCGCCTGGCGCGCCTGTTCGCGCCGCAACGCCTGGCGTGCGGGCATTACGTTTCGGACATGGACGATGGTCTGGACGTGCATCTGATCGTGCAGGAGCGCCATCCCTACACACTGGAACTGAGCCTGAGCTACGGCTTCACCGATGCCGACACGGGACACCCTTCACCCTCGGCGCAGTTGCGCATGTACACCGACGCGCATGTGGCCGAAGCCATGCACTGCCACCCCGACCGGCACCTGTGGCACGTACTCGGCCCGTTCCCCCACGCCAGCACCGTCATGCAGCATCGCCTGCAGATGAACAGCTTCCTCAACCGCTGGCTGGAATACCTGGCCGAGCAGGGCCACTCCATCGGCACACTGGAACCGTTCTCCAAAGCCCGCCCCCGCGAGTAGGGCGGGCACTGCCCGCCGCAAATCAAAAATGCCGACGCGGATTCACGCGGATGGACACCGATCAATATCGCTCTTCTTGTCCGCGTTCATCCGCGTCGATCCGTGTCAAAAAAGAATCGGTCTTGCCTGCCATGACTGCGGCCAACCAGGCATGCACGAGGCTTCCATGGCGGGCAGTGCCCGCCCTACCCATGAACTGTTGACTGCAAGGCAACAAAAAACCCGCGCGAGGCGGGCTTTTTGCTTGAATAGTGGCGGAGCGGACGGGACTCGAACCCGCGACCTCCGGCGTGACAGGCCAGCATTCTAACCAGCTGAACTACCGCTCCGCATTGTGTTCCGGTCATCTCCGAAGAGATGGCGTCCCCAAGGGGATTCGAACCCCTGTCGCGACCGTGAAAGGGTCGTGTCCTAGGCCTCTAGACGATGGGGACGTGGTTGGTGGAGCCAGGCGGGATCGAACCGCCGACCTCCTGCATGCCATGCAGGCGCTCTCCCAGCTGAGCTATGGCCCCGTCACCGGAAGCGCGAAAGGTTAGTGAGGCAGGGCAGGAACGTCAAGCTTTTTTCGCACGATCGACGAATATTTTTCCTGCGCGTTGGCGCATGGTCGGCAACAACCGCGCTGCGGCATACTGTGAAGAGCGCAGCAAGGAACTGGATATGCATGACATTGGGTTCGTGAGCGACCTGGCCATCGTGATGATCATCGCCGGGTTGACCACGCTGGTGTTTCACCGGCTGCGTCAGCCCGTGTTGCTGGGGTACATCCTCGCCGGCATCCTGATCGGCCCGCATACGCCGGGTGTGCTGGTGGACGATCCGCGCACCATCGATGACATTTCGAACCTGGGTGTCGTGCTGCTGATGTTCACGCTGGGCCTGGAATTCAGCGTGCGCAAAATGCGTGAAGTGGGCGCCGGTGTGCTGGTGGCGACCGTGGCCGAGGTGGCCATGATGCTGTGGATCGGCTACGGCCTTGGCCAGGCTTTCGGGTGGGGGCGGGTGGATTCGCTGTTCCTGGGCGCCGTGGTGTCGCTGTCGTCCACCATGGTGGCCAGCCGGACGTTGGCCGAAGGCAAGCTGCAGCACTTGCCGTTCGCGCGCACGGTGGTGGGCATGCTGGTGGCCGAAGACGTGCTCACCATCGTGCTGATCACCCTGTTGACGGCCGTGGCCATCGGCGGCACGGTGGAGGCCGACATGGCGTTCACCGTGATCGGCCATCTGGGCATGTTCGTGGTGGTGGGCATGGTGCTGGGTCTGTTGCTGCTGCCGCGGCTGGTGGATCGGGTGGCCGGGTACGGGCGCGACGAGATCCTGCTGGTGCTGGTACTGGGCATTTGTTTCGGCGCCAGCCTGCTGGCGGCCAAGCTGGGTTTCAGTGTGGCGCTCGGCGCGTTCATGGCGGGCGTGGTGGTGGCCGAATCGCGCAGTTCCGCGCGGGTGGTGCATCTGGTGGAACCGTTGCGCGACATGTTCGCGGCGCTGTTTTTCGTGGCCATCGGTTTGCGCATCGACCCGATGCTGCTGGTGCAGTATCTCGGTCCGGCGTTGATTGCCGTGGTCGTGGTGGTGGTCGGCAAGACGTTGATGGTCAGCCTGGGCGTGTTTGCCACGGGGCACAGTGCGCGCACGTCGTTGCGCACCGGGTTGAGCATGGCCCAGATCGGCGAGTTTTCGTTCGTGATCGCCACGCTGGGTCTGACCCTGCAGGCGACCAGCAAATTCATCTATCCGATCGCGGTGGCGGTATCGGTGGTGTGCATGGCGGTTTCGCCTTACCTGGTGCGTTCGGCCGACAGCATCATTGATGGCGCGCGGCATGTCGTGCCGCGTCCCTTGCGCCTGCTGGCGAAAAATTACAGCGGCTGGCTGCAAAGCCTGCAGCCGGTCAATGAAAACGCCGCCATTGCGGCCATGCTCCGGCGCTTTCTGTGGCACATCGGGGTCAACGTCGTGCTGGTCATCGCCTTGTTCGTGCTGGGAGCCTACGTCAATGCCCACAATTGGCGCTGGTTTTCGGAGCTGGGCATTTATCGCCAGGCGCGGCACGCGATCATCTGGGCGATTGCGCTGTTCCTGTCGTTGCCGATGCTGATTGCGGTGTACCGCAAGGCCGAGGCGCTGGGCATGCTGCTGGCCGAACTGGGTATCCGCGAACGCTTCGCCGGCGAATACACGCATGCCATGCGCATGGTGTTGGCGCAGCTGATTCCGTTGGCCACATTGCTGGGGCTGGCGCTGCTGGTCGGTGCACTGGGATCCACCATCCTGCCTTCGCGCGGCCTGCTTTTCATGCTGCTTGCGGTGGGCATCGTCATGGCGCTGATCTTGTGGCGAGGGTTGGTCAAGGTGCATGCACGGCTGCAGGCCACCTTGCGGGATACCATATACAAACCTGATGAAAAACAAGACGATGTATGACAAATCGAAGGTGAATTGTCACTTGTTGCTGCCGGGCCGGGTTTTGCGAGGCCGGTCACCGCAACGGCAATGAACCTTTGCCATCCTCCGCGGTCAATGTCCCAGGCCGTTGCCAACGGTGTTCCGGCAACGCACAATGCCGAACCTGCCCGGCTCGGGGAGCCGGACAAGAAACCCAACATGTATCCGAGGGAGTCACGAATGAAGCAAATGTATCGACCCATGCTGCTGGCAGCGGTTGTTGCCACCACGCTGGGCATGTCTGCGGGCGCGTTCGCCCAGTCGAGCAAGTCCACGACAACGCCGAAGGTCGACAAAGCCAAGGCCAGCTACGTAGTGGGTTGGGATCTGGCCAGCACGTTGCCGCCCATTGTTCGTGAGGAAGTGGATCCGACCATCGTGGCCAATGCCGTCAAGGCGGCCCTGTCCGGCAAGAAGCCGACCATGAGCAAGGAGGAAGCCACCAAGATCCGCAAGGACTTCCTGACCCAGCTGCGCGCCAAGGCCAAGGCCGAGTTCGACAAGGTGGCGGCGGAAAACAAGAAGGAAGGCGAAACCTTCCTGGCCAAGAACAAGAGCGCGCCGGGCGTGCACACCACGGCTTCCGGCTTGCAGTACAAGATCCTCAAGAAGGGTACCGGCCCGCGTCCGGGTCCCAGCGATACCGTGCAGGTCGAATATGTCGGCTCGTTCCTCAACGGCAACAAATTCGATGCTTCGGCCGATCATCCCAGTCCGAAGGGCGGCCAGTCCATGCCGATTCCGCTCAGCAACGTCATTCCGGGTTTCCGCGAGGGCTTGCAGCTGATGCAGGTGGGTGGTCATTACAAGTTCTGGATTCCGTCCAGCCTGGCGTATGGTTCGCAGCCGAAAAACGGGTTCCCGCCCAACGCGACGATCGTTTTCGACGTGACGCTGGACGGCACCAAGGCGACGCCGGCATCGGATGCCTCGGACAACGGCAGCGGCAACTGATCGCCAAACGCGTCATCGCGCAAGTCATCGCGCAGAAAAAGGAGCGGACTTGATCCGCTCCTTTTTCGTTCAGGCTACCGTATGGTTGTCTCCGGCCTGGACTTCTACAATGGCCGGCCTGATGAACCACGGAATGACTACGAATGAAAATCACCATCTTCGGCACTGGCTATGTCGGACTTGTCACGGGTACCTGCCTGGCCGAAATGGGCAATCACGTGGTTTGCGTGGATGTGGATGCGGACAAGGTGGCGCGCCTTGTCGGGGGTGAGATGCCCATTTTCGAGCCGGGACTCGAACCGCTGGTCAAGCGCAACCATCACGCCGGCCGGTTGGCTTTCACCACCGATGCCAAACAGGCCATCGCTCATGGCGACGTGATTTTCATTGCCGTCGGCACGCCGCCCGACGAGGATGGCAGCGCCGATTTGCGCTATGTGTTGGCGGTGGCGCGCACCATCGGCGAACACATCGGCGACTACACCGTGGTGGTGAACAAATCCACGGTGCCGGTGGGCACGGCCGACCGGGTTCGCGAAACGCTTGCCGCCACCTTGGTCGAGCGGGGCGCAAAGTGCGATTTCGATGTGGTCTCCAACCCCGAATTCCTGAAAGAGGGCGATGCGGTCAACGACTGCATGCGCCCGGATCGCATCATCGTCGGCGCGTCCAGCGAACGCGCGGTGGAGTTGATGCGCAAGCTGTATGCGCCGTTCAATCGCAACCACGAGCGCCTGGTGGTCATGGACGAACGCTCTGCCGAGCTTACCAAGTATGCCGCCAACGCCATGCTGGCAACCAAGATCAGCTTCATGAACGAGGTCGCCAACATCGCCGAGCGCGTGGGCGCGGACATCGAGCTGGTGCGTCAGGGCATCGGCATCGACCCGCGCATCGGCTATCACTTCATCTATCCGGGCGTGGGCTACGGCGGCTCGTGCTTTCCTAAGGACGTGCAGGCGCTGGAACGCACGGCGCGCGCGCAAGGCTATCAGGCGAAGCTGCTGCAGGCGGTGGAAGACGTCAATGCGGCGCAAAAAGATCGTCTTTTCCAACTTCTGTCGCAGCATTTCAATGGTCAGCTGGCCGGTAAGACCATCGCCCTGTGGGGCCTGGCCTTCAAGCCCAACACCGACGACATGCGCGAGGCGCCCAGCCGCCGCCTGATGGAATCGTTGTGGCAGGCGGGCGCGCGGGTGCGAGCCTTTGATCCGGAAGCGCGTGCCGAAACGCGCCGCATCTACGGTGAGCGCGATGACCTGGTCTTGTGTGAAGGCGCCTATGACACCCTGGACGGCGCCGATGCGCTGGTTGTGGTGACCGAATGGAAGGCGTTCCGCAGCCCCGATCTTGAGCGCATCGGCAAGGCGCTGACCGCGCCTGCCGTCATGTTCGACGGGCGCAACCTGTACGATCCGGCCATGGTCGAGGCGGCGGGCGTCGCCTATTACGGCATCGGTCGCGGGCGCAGCGTGCGGCGCGTGGAGTCCAGGCATGCATGATGAAACCCTGCAGGAACGTCTGGCCGATCTGGAAACTCGCCTGACCTTCATGGACGATACGATCCTCACGCTGGCCGATGCCGATACCCTGCAATCGCGTCGATTGCTCGAGCTCGAACGGGCCATGCACGACTTGCGCGCGGAGCTGGCCTCCATGCGGGCCGCGCTGAACGACGATCCACGCAACGAACCGCCACCACCGCATTACTGAACTGCCACCACGTGCGTCAACCCGACCAAGATTTCATTTCCACGGAATACCCATGGCCGATTCACTCCGCGAGCAACTGCTGAAAAGCGGCATCGTCAAACAGACCCGCAAGAACAAAACGGCAAGCCGCAAAGGCGGACAACACAAACCTGCCGCCGCCAAGGCAAGCTCCGCGGAGATGGATCTGGCGAAGGCCTACGCCATACGCGCCAAGGCCGAATCCAGCGAACGCAAGCGCGCCAAGGCCGAGGCCGAAGCCGAAGCACGCGCCCGCAAGGAGCGCAAGCTTCGCCTGCAGCAGTTGTTGCAAGGCAAGGCGCTCAACAAGGCCGATGCCGAGCGCGCGCGGCATTTCGAATACGCCGGCAAGATCCGCCGCGTGTACGTGGACGACGCGCAATGGAAGGCACTCAACGACGGCCAGCTCGGCGTGGTGCAGTCCAGTGGCAGTTACGTGCTGGTGTCGCGTGAAATCATTGATCGGGTGCAGGCCTTTGCGCCCGATCATGTCGCGTTGCTGGTGGATCCCGAGGCGGTCGAAGCGGACGACGGCGTGCCGGACGATCTGGTCTGGTGATGGGTTTCATGCATGCGGATTTTTGACACGGATCAACGCGGATGGACACGGATTTGATTTGAATCTTCACCCCGACCCGCTCTCCCGGCGAAAGCCCACTGCTGTCCGGAGAAAACTTCCGAACGCTGACAAGCAAACATTCATCTGCCTCGGCGTCATCCCGGCGAACGCCGGGATCCATTTTCATGCTTGCCAAGGCTTTGAAATTGAGCGATTTTTGCTCCGACTGCAATGGATCCCGGCTTTCGCCGGGATGACGGCGTGGCGAGAGCAAACAGATCGCTGATTTCGGCTCTCCTGATACATAAAATGCTTCGAAGGCAGGTATTGCACGTGTTCGCGTGCAGTCGTTTCGGTTTCTCCGGACAGCTGTGGGCGGGAGAGGGCTTTGTCTGGGTCTATCCGCGTTGATCCGTGTCCACAAGCTTTTACGCGCTCGTCGTATGTACAACAGGGGCTTTCTGTGACCTACATCATCCTCAGCGTGCTGTGCAGCGTGGCGGTGTCCGTGCTGCTGAAACTTGCACCGCGCCATGGCGTGGATGTGCGCCAGGCCATCGCCGGCAATTATCTGGTGGCGACGTTGCTCACCGTGGCGCTGCTGTCGCCCAACCCGGAATTGCTGATGTTGCCCGTGGCGCATCCGGCCTGGCGGGTGCTGTTGGCACTGGGTGTGTTGTTGCCGTCCATTTTTGCGGTGCTGGCGCGCTCGGTGCAGCTGGCTGGCGTGGTGCGAACCGATGCCGCCCAACGCCTGTCACTGTTGCTGCCCCTGCTGGCGGCGTTCACCTTGTTCGGCGAGGCGTTCACGTGGCGCAAGGGCATCGGCATGGTCATCGGTCTGTTGGCGATCGTGTGCATCGTCATGCGCCGCCGTGGTGCGAATGCGCCAAAGTCGATCACCTCCGCGCAAGGGTGGTGGTGGCCCGTGGCGGTGTTCGTTGGTATGGGCGCCATCGACATCCTGTTCAAACGCGTGGCGCAGTTGACCGGCGTACCGTTTGCGGATGTGTTGCTGGCTACTTTCGTGCTGGCCTTTGTATTGGCCATGCTGGCCATGATCTGGCTTTATGCCCGCAGGCGTGCCCGTTGGCGCTGGCGGCATGCCGGTGGCGCGGTACTGCTGGGGGCCTTCAATTTCGGCAACATCCTGTTTTACATCCAGGCGCATCGCCATCTGGCGCACGATCCGGCATTGGTGTTCTCGTCCATGAACATCGGCGTCATCGTGCTGGCCACGCTGGTCGGGGTGTGGTGGTTCAGCGAGCGCATCGGCTGGTTGAACCGCATCGGGCTGGTGCTGGCCGTGATTGCCGTTGGCGTGCTGGCCACGGCCTGAGCAGGGGCTGCAAAATTTGCGCAATCGACCGGTGATTGTTTGGTTGGTCTGTCACCCGGAGATGGCAGATGGCCATCATGCTGCTACGCGGGGCTGGAGGCATGCCGCAGCAGGGCAGCGTCCCAGCCGTCGCGCGGCTTGAAGCGATCGCCGTGGCGTTCGGCCAGCTGTTCCAGCTGGGTGCGAAGAGTGTCCGCGCCGGTATCGCGGATGTACTGGATGGGGCCGCCGCGGAAGGGTGCGAAGCCGGTGCCGAAAATGACGCCGGCATCGAGCAGGTCGGCATCGTCGACCACGCCGTCGTGCAGGCAGGCCACGGATTCGTTCAGCATGGGCAGGATCAGGCGATCCTCGAGATCCTGCGGTGGCCGGTATTGCTTGTCCACTTCGGGCTTTTGCGCCTTGCCTTCGCTCCACGTGTAGAAGCCTTGGCCATCCTTTTTGCCGCGCTTGCCGGCCTCCAGCATGGGTTCCAGATCCGGCGGAATCTCCAGACCCAGGAACGGCGCCAACTCCTTGCCCACGGAAGCGCATACGTCCAGCCCCACGGTGTCCGCCAGTTCGATCGGGCCCATGGGCATGCCGAAATGCTTGGCCGCCTTGTCCAGAACCGGCCCCGGAACGCCCTCGTGGTACAGACGCATGGCTTCCAGCAGGTAAGGCATCAGGATGCGGTTGACCAGAAAACCCGGCGTGCCCTTGACCGCCACCGGCAGTTTGCCGAGCGCCCGGCAGAATGCCAGCGCGCGTTTTTCGACCGTGGCGTCGAGCTGGTCGTGACGCACCACTTCCACCAGCGGCATCTGCGCCACCGGATTGAAGAAATGCAGGCCGAGGAAACAGCGGGGACGGGCCAAACCCGTGCGCAGTTCGTCCAGCGGGATGCTCGACGTGTTGCTGGCCAGGATCTCGTCGGCCTGGAATTTCGGTTCGATGGCGGCATACAGCGTATGCTTGGCCTTCGCGTCCTCGAAGATGGCCTCGATCACCAGATCGGCGTTCGCCACGCCGCCGCCCTCCACGTCGGCCTTGAGCCGGGCGCTGGCTTGCGCGGTCTGTTGCGCATCGCCATGGGCTTTTTTTGCGTACAATTTGCGTGCCCGCTCCAGCGCCGGCTCGATGTAGGTCAGCTCACGATCCTGAAGGGTGACGTCGAAGCCTTTCCAGGCGCTCCAGGCGGCAATGTCGCCGCCCATGACGCCGGCGCCCACCACGTGTACATGACGAATGCCGTGATCGATGTCTGCGCCTTGCTTTTTCAGCTGCTCCTGCAGGAAGAACACGCGGATGAGCTGGCGTGCGGTGGGCGTCTGCGCCAGCCGCGCCACCGAGCGGGCTTCCAGGCTCAAGCGTTGGCGGATCTTTCCGCCGCCTTTTCGCCATACCTCGATCAGCGCGAAGGGGGCCGGATAATGCTGTTTGCGTACCTTGGCCGCAGTCTGTTTGCGCATCATCGGCGCAAGAATTTGTCGCACCGGCCAGAGATTGCTGGCCCGCGCCATGAAGCGCTGGCCAAAGGGCCGTTGGCGCGGATGGTTGACCAGATGATGCGCGGTCGAAAGCAGTTGTTCGTGGGGCACGACCCGATCCACCAGGCCGATGGCATGTGCCTTGTCGGCGGAAAACGCCTTGCCGGTCAGCATGGCCTTGAGCGCGGTGGTGGCGCCGATGAGCCGTGGCAGGCGGGCCGTGCCGCCCCAGCCCGGATGAATGCCCAGCATGACCTCGGGCAGGCCAATGCGCGTGGACGGATCGGCCACGGCCACGCGTTGGCGGCAGGCCAGGATCAATTCGGTGCCGCCGCCCAGGCAATGGCCGCTGACGGCCGCCACGGTGGGGCAGGCCAGGTGGGCCAGGCGTTCGTAGACGCGTTGCCCGTGGCGGATGTTGTCTTCCACCGTGCCATCGGCTTCGTACTGCACGAATTCGCGGATGTCCGCACCCACGGCGAAACCGCCGGATTTGAGCGAATGGATGACGACGCCGGGGGGATTCTCGATTTCCAGGCGCTCGAGGATGTCGTCCAGCTCGTCCAGCATGGCCCGCGAGATGGCGTTGACCGGACTGTCGGCCCTGTCCATGCCCAGAGTGACGATGCCGTTTTCGTCCTCGGAGGTTTTCCAGTGGTTGAAGCGCAGCCCTTCGAACATGATCGCGCCATCTCGTATGGAATGGGCAATCACGATACCGCGAGGTCTGGCCGAATGCGAGGCATGGAGCCGCCTTCACATTGTGAACGGTATCTTTACGACGATGCCCGAAACAGCGGCGATAATGGCAAAACGCGATCACCGTCGCGGTTCAATCCGTGTTTTGATGGCAAGTTGAGAGTGCCCCGGTGTGCGCGGCGTGGATGAATATGACAATGGAAGCGATTTCTGCCCAGACAGGGAGTGAACTGTTCGACCGCATTCTCAATGCGGATACGTCCGTGGTGGTGCTCCAGACCCAGCACGGCGAAGCCCTTATCGAGCAGTTCCGCCACCTGGTGCGGCGCAGCGGTCAGACGGTCTATCTGTGGCGCGAGGGCGAAGGGCTTTGCAGCCTGCGCGAGAGCGGAGTGCGCGTGCCCGGGTGCCTGCGCGTAAGCGATACGTTGCGGTACGTGCACAAGAGCATGCGTTTCGGCATTTATCTGATGGCCGGAATCAAGCCGCCGCTGCAGCCGACACACTTGTCCTTGCTGCAGCGCATTGGCCGCACGCAGGCGGCATTCGTGCGTCGAGTGGTATTGCTGGGCGAGGGCCCCGAATTGGCAAAATCCCTGGGAGAGTTGGCGACAGTGCTGCGGCATGACGAATCGGCACCCATGAAACCGCGCCTGCGCGACGGGCGCTGGGTGGTATGACATGAACGCTCTCGCGACCCCGGCCAGTGCGGGCATCCTGCTGGTCACTCCCCAGCGGGACGATCGTCGTGCCCTGTTCAACGTCCTGGACAGCCACGGGTTTTCCACCATCTACGCAGCCCGCGATGTGGCCCAGGCGCAGACCCTGCTGACCGAGCATCCGCAGGTGGATCTGGTGTTGATGGAGTTCTGCGGCGAAGCGGGCGAGACACTGGCTTTTTGCACGCAGCTGCACAACATGTCCGAATACGGCCAGGTTCAGGTTCTGGGGCTGTTGTCCCGGCATCCGGCGCACCGGGTGTGGGATCACGACAACAACCCGCCCGGCGTGGCGGGCTGGCTGCAGACGCCGGTGGACGCGGACGCCGCGCTGGAGCTGGTGCGCAAGACGCTGGATCAGCCTTCGCGGATTCCTGACCCTGCCGCGCTGACGTCGGTTTCGGGCAAGGGCAACTACCGCTTCGCCTTCGAGGATGATGACCGCGAATGGATCATATCCACGCTCGAAGGCGCAGTGCTGGAAGTCAACCCGGCCTTCGTGGGCCACACCGGCATCGACGCCGAGTCCGCTTGCAGCCGCTCGCTGGCCACCTTGCTGGGAGAGGGCGGGCAGACGCCGGAATCCATGAAGGAAAGCCTCGGCCAAAGCGGCAGCCTTGAGCGCATCGTCAGGCGGCCGCGCCAGGATGGCCGACAGGATCTGATGCGCGCCATGACGCGCATGGCCATGCGCGACGGGCAAATCGTGCATGTGACGTCATTGCAGCATCATGGCCCGGTGGCCCGCGCCCGCACCATGCTCAACCTGCTGGCGCGGCTGCACGTCGCCGGCAGCGGCGATACCGGCATGCGCGAAGCCGTGCGCCTGCTGATGGCCGCGTTGCCGCTGGATTTTGTCGGCATCTATGCGGCACTGCCGGAATCCAGCGGTGAGCCGGAGACGCGCGTGCAGGAGTTCAGCAAGTCGTTGACCCTGTCCGGCGCCATCCCCGAGGTGCTGCAACAGCCGGTACTCAAACTGGTGCTCGACGGCGACACGCTCATCCATTCCAGCGATGCCCATCGGCTGGCTGGATCCGACGAATTTGTCAGCGCCATGGGCTTCACCGCTTTTGCCGGCCTGCCGCTGGTGGACGAGCGCAAGAACGTGCTCGGCGCCTTGCTGGCCGGCAGCCGTCAGGCCTGGGATTCGCATGCGCTGGTGCCGGAAACCCTGCGAGCGGCCGGGATCCGTTTCGCCTTCGACATGGAACTGGAGCGGGCCCGCCAGCAAGGCCGCGACCACGGTCTGCTGGATGGCCTGACGCACCTGCCCAATCGCCTGTTGTTCAACGACCGGCTGGACACGGTACTGCGCGAGGCGCACCGCACCGGCGAAACATTCGCCGTGTTGTTCGTCGATCTGGATCGCTTCAAGAGCATCAACGATTCGCTGGGCCATTCGGTCGGCGACGAAGTGCTGGTCGCCGTCGCACGGCGCCTGCGTGGCAGCGTGCGTTCATCCGATACGGTGGCGCGGTACGCGGGCGACGAGTTCACCATCATCCTGCGCCACATCATCCAGCGTGACGATGTATTGCGTATCGCCGACAAGATCGTGCGCCTGATGGACACGCCGCTGATGCTGGCCGACGGCTCGGAATTGCACATCACCGCCTCTCTCGGCATCAGTTTCTATCCGGATGACGCCACCACCGCCGAACGCCTGCTCAAGTACGCGGATGTGGCCATGTACAACGCCAAGGGACGGGGGCGCAACGGCTATCAGGTTTACGTGTCCGCGCCGGACAAGTCGCACGAGCAGCGCGTGGCGCTCGAATCCAAGCTGCGGCAGGCGGAAAAGAACGGCGAGCTGCGGTTGCACTACCAGCCGCAGGTGGATGCGCACAGCGAGGACATCGTCGGCATGGAGGCGCTGGTACGCTGGGAGCATCCGGAATTGGGCATGATCAGCCCGGGGTTCTTCATTCCGCTGGCCGAGGAAACCGGCCTCATCATCAGCATCGGCGAATGGGTGTTGCGCACCGCCTGCGAAGCCACCGCGCGCTGGCACAAACGATACGGTTTGCCGTTGCGGATTGGCGTCAACCTGTCGGCCATGCAACTGATGCAGCCAAACCTGACGGAGTTGGTGCGCTCGGCACTGCAGGAAAGCGGCCTGGCGGCGGACAGCCTGGAGCTGGAGGTTACCGAAAGCATCAGCGTCAAATCCGTTCCGGGACTGCTGGAAAACCTCAACGCCTTGCACGATCTTGGTTGCCGGCTGGCCATCGACGATTTCGGTACCGGGCAATCCTCGCTGGACTATCTGAGAAACCTGCCGGCCGATCGCATCAAGATCGACCAGAGTTTCGTGCGCAACATCGGAGTGGATCCGGACGACGAAACCATCGTCAAAGCCACCATCGACATGGCCCACAGCCTCAACCGCGCGGTCGTGGCCGAAGGCGTGGAAACCGAGGCCCACCTGGATTTTCTGCGCGAACACTCGTGCGACGAGCTGCAGGGCTATCTTTTCTGCCGGCCACTGGATCGCAACGCCTTCGACGCCATGCTGGCCGAGCGCCAGCGCCTGATGTCGCGCAAGGACAGCAGCGCCTGATCCAATCGTCATGCTTGACGCCTCGGGCGCGTATCCCCATCTTTCCTTTGGGAAGCTTCGAAAACCTGCTGCCTGCGTCACTCCGGCTTTTGCCGGAATGGCGAGCGAAGAAGCAATGATTAGAGGCTCCCTTGGTAACGTATCGACGCCGAGTAGTGAACTTGGCGTCAATTTCGCAGTCCTACAGCGACGTGTGGCTTGGAGTCCGCGTCAAGGGAGAACGGCCCGGATGGGCGAAAACGAAGTGGACCGCGCGCTCGTCGAGCGGGTACAAAAAGGCGATTCACGAGCCTTCGATCTGCTGGTACGCAAGTACCAGCACAAGATCGTGGGCCTCATTTCCCGTTACGTCGCCGATCGCAGCGAGTGCCAGGACGTGGCCCAGGAGGCGTTTGTGCGCGCCTGGCGCGCCATTCATTCCTTTCGCGGCGACAGCGCTTTCTATACGTGGTTGTACAAGATCGCCGTCAACACCGCCAAGAACCATCTGGTGGCGATGCGCCGGCGTCCGCCCAACGACGATATTGCCGTCGACGACGCGGTTTATGGGGCCGGAGCCGACCGTCTGTACGAAAACGCCACCCCTGAACGCGAAATGATGCGTCAGGAGATTGAACAAACCGTGATTTCCACGGTCAAAGAACTGCCTGAGGAGCTACGTACCGCGATCACCCTGCGTGAAGTGGACGGACTCAGCTACGAAGAGATTGCCCAGGCAATGGATTGTCCCATCGGAACCGTGAGATCCCGCATCTTCCGCGCCCGGGAAGCCATCGACCAGCAATTGCGGCCGTTGCTGCCGGATCGCGAGGAGTCGTCAACATGAATCATGCCGAACACGAAAATCTTTCCGCCCTGATGGACGGCCAGTTGAGCCGGGATCAGTTCCGGTTCGCGCTGCGCCGCATGGATGGAAGCACCTCCCTTTGTACCGCCTGGGAGCGCTACCACATCATTGGCGACAGCCTCCGTCACGAGATGCATGGCTTTGCCGATGCCGGTTTTGCCGAACAGGTCATGCGTCGGATTGACGAGGCGTCCGCCGCCACCCGTCATCGCCGCGCGCCCCATCGCTGGCTGCGCTGGTCAGCCGGTGGCGCCATTGCCGCCGGCGTGGCCGTGGCCGCCCTGGTGGTGGTTCAGCCGCAGATGCGCGGCGCACGCACCGCAAGTACGCCTTCAACCCAACAAGCGGTTGCTGCAGCAACACCGCCCGCGGCAGCCTCTGCCGCCAATGAGCCCATGAGCGCGCCCACCGTGCCGCGCTGGCTGTCGGCGTCTCCCGTCGCCGCGCAATTGGCGCAACCTGCCGCGGCCACGTTCTCGCCCAGCGGGCAACCTCTCCGGTTGCCCGAATCCCACGGTTACTCCTCACCGGGGCTGGCGCCCTACATGACCATCCCGCACGCCCGCGGGCTGAGCATCCGCGGCAGCACGCGGCAGACTGCGCACCGCTGGTGGCCGTCGGCCACGTCGCACCGACAGCCGGCGCAGCAGGAATGGCGCCTGCAGGCGCAATAAGTTTTCCATCGCCATCGTCGAAGACGCATGCGTGGGTTTGCCACGTAGGGCGGGCACTGCCCGCCGAACACGCCGCGCGCAAGCCGGGAGCCCAGCCGTGGACACCGATCAACACGGACGGGCGCAGATCAAGATGGGCCCTTTTCTTTATCCGTGTCCATCCGCGTTGATCCGTGTCAAAAATCAAAAAGATTCATGCGCGCACTTCTTCCAAGGCGGGCAGTGCCCGTCCTGCCTCGAAATGGCGTGTGTCTGAACTCAATCGGAAGTTGTCGAAGGAACTTTGACGCCGGACGCACGATCGAAGGATGCGATCCCCGTTTTTCATTCAAGACATTTCATCCAGACAGGAGGCCGTCATCCATGAATCGCATGAGTATCCGATTGAGTGCCGGATTGGCGCTGATGCTCGTTGCGGCAGGCGCCTTTGCGGCACAGCTGCCCGACTTTACCCAGATCGTCAAAAAGAATGCGCCCGCCGTGGTGCATGTGGAAGCCAAGTACAACGGCGACCATGAAGTCCAACGGTTTCGCACGCGGGAGCGCGCGCCACAGCAATTGCCGCCGGGCATGCCGGAAATCTTTCGTCACTTCTTCGGCCAGCCGATGCCGCGGGGCGAGATGAAGCACACCTCCATCGGCTCGGGCTTCATCATTTCCAGTGACGGCTACATTCTCACCAACGACCATGTGGTCGACCATGCCGACAAGGTCACCGTGCGCCTGAAAGACCGGCGCGTACTGACGGCGAAAGTGATCGGCACCGACAAGCCCTACGACATCGCCCTGCTCAAGGTCGATGCCAAGGATCTGCCCACGGTGACGTTGGGCGATTCATCCTCCCTGCAGCCGGGGCAGTGGGTATTGGCCATCGGCTCGCCGTTCGATTTCGACTATACCGTCACCCAGGGCATCGTCAGCGCCGTGGGCCGCAGCTTCGGCAGTCAGGATCAAGTCGACGTGCCGTTCATCCAAACCGATGTGCCGATCAACCGCGGCAATTCCGGCGGCCCCTTGTTCAACCTGGATGGTCAGGTAGTCGGTATCAACTCGCAAATCTATTCGTCCACCGGCGGCTACATGGGTGTGTCGTTCTCCATTCCCATCAACATCGCCATGGATGCGGTGCGTCAACTCAAGACCAAGGGCTATGTGTCGCGCGGCATGATTGGCGTGCAGATTCAGCAGGTGGGCGCGGGCCAGGCCAAGGCTCTGGGTCTGACCAGCGCCAGCGGCGCCCTGGTTGCCAGCGTCAAGGAGGGCGGCCCCGGCGACAAGGCGGGCTTGCAGCAAGGCGACGTGATTCTTGCCTTCAATGGCACGGAAATTCTCAACGCCGGTGATCTGCCGCCGATGGTGGCCTCCACCGAACCCGGCACCGAGGTGATGCTGACCGTGTTGCATCAGGGCAAGCGGGAGAAGGTCAAGGTGAAACTTGGCGAACTGCCGCGTGATCAGGATTCCTACTCGTCGATCAGCCCCGACCATGCTCTTTCAAGCAGTCATCCCCTGGGCTTTTCGGTGAAAAACATGACCGACGAGCAGCGTCAGGAACTCGACATCAAGAAGGGGCAGGGCGTGGTCATCAGCGATATCGAAGGTCGTCAGGCCATGGAGGCAGGATTGCGTCCCGGTTATGTGATCCTCATGGTGGGCCAGCACCGGGTTGGCAGCGTCAAGGATTTCGACAAATGGACGAAGGACATCAAACCCGGCGATACCGTCATGCTGCTGGTGCGCGACAGCCACGGCAACTCGGGCTTCATCACGATCACCGTGCCCAAGCACGACTGATGTCTGGCAGGACAGCCCGGACACGGCAAGCGTGAACGGGCTGTTCTTCCATGCGATAATTCGCGTTTTGGCGCCGCCTCGTGGCGGCGTCGTGCCGTGCACAGGCTTCCGGTTCACGGCGGACAAGGTCAGTACGGCACGTTCATGGATCACATCCGCAACTTCTCCATCATCGCCCACATCGATCACGGCAAGTCCACGCTGGCCGACCGCATCATCCAGCTGTGCGGCGGTCTGACCGAACGCGAGATGGAAGCGCAGGTGCTGGACACCAACCCGATCGAGCGCGAACGCGGCATCACCATCAAATCGCAGTCGGTGTCGCTGCCGTATGTCGCGCTGGACGGCAAGACCTACCAGCTCAATTTCATCGACACCCCCGGCCACGTGGATTTTTCCTACGAGGTAAGCCGGTCGCTGGCCGCCTGCGAGGGCGCGCTGCTGGTGGTCGACGCGGCCCAGGGCGTGGAAGCGCAATCGGTGGCCAACTGCTATACGGCCGTGGAGCAGGGGCTGGAAGTGGTGCCGGTGCTGAACAAGATCGACCTGCCCACGGCCGACACGGACAAGGTGAAGGAAGAGATCGAGGCCGTCATCGGCATCGACGCCTCCGACGCCATCGCCGTCAGCGCCAAGACCGGGCTGAACGTGCGCGACGTGCTCGAAGCCATCGTCGCGCGCATTCCGCCGCCGGCGAAACCCTGGTCGGACAAGCTGCAGGCGCTTATCATCGACTCGTGGTTCGATAATTACCTCGGCGTGGTCATGCTGGTGCGTGTGGTGGCCGGCCAAATCAAGCCGGGCGACAAGATCCAGGTCATGTCCACCGGGCGCAATCACGGCGTCGACGAGGTCGGCGTGTTCACGCCCAAGCGCAAGAAGCTGGACAAGCTGTCCACTGGCGAGGTGGGCTGGATCAACGCCGCCATCAAGGACGTGCATGGCGCGCCGGTGGGCGACACGCTGACGCTTGCCAACGATCCCGCACCGGAAGCATTGCCGGGCTTCCAGACCATGCAGCCGCGCGTGTTCGCGGGCCTGTTTCCGGTCGATTCGGACGACTACGGCAACCTGCGCGAGGCGCTGGACAAGCTGCGCCTGAACGATGCGTCGATGTTCTTCGAGCCGGAATCCTCCGAGGCCATGGGCTTCGGCTTCCGCTGCGGCTTTCTGGGCATGCTGCACATGGAAATCGTGCAGGAGCGCTTGGAGCGCGAGTACGACCTGAATCTGATCACCACCGCACCGACCGTGGTCTACGAGCTGCTCAAGACCGATGGTTCAGTGATGCAACTGGACAACCCGGCCAAGCTGCCGCCCTCGCCGCAGGTCGAGGAAATTCGTGAACCGATCATCCTCGCCAACATCCTCACGCCGCCCGACCATGTCGGCAGCGTGATCACGCTGTGCGAGGAAAAACGCGGCGTGCAGCGCGGCATGCACTTCATGGCGAACCAGGTGCAGATCAGCTACGAACTGCCGCTGGCCGAGGTGGTGCTGGATTTCTTCGACCGCCTGAAATCGGCCACGCGCGGCTACGCTTCCATGGAATACCAGCATCTGCGCTTCGATGCCGGCCCGTTCGTGCGCGTGGACGTGCTCATCAACGGCGATCGCGTGGATGCGCTCAGCCTGATCGTGCACCGCTCGCATGCCGACCGTCGCGGCCGCGAGCTGGTCGAGCGCATGAAGGAGCTGATTCCGCGTCAGCAGTTCGATGTGGCCATCCAGGCCGCCATCGGCGCGCAGGTCATCGCCCGTTCCACGGTCAAGGCGCTGCGCAAGAATGTGCTGGCAAAATGCTACGGTGGCGACGTCAGCCGCAAAAAGAAACTGCTGGAAAAACAGAAGGAAGGCAAGAAGCGCATGAAGCAGGTCGGCCGGGTGGAAATCCCGCAGGAAGCGTTCCTGGCCGTGTTGAAAGTCGATAAATAAGCCGGCATCGCCGGCTGCACAAGGAACCACGATGGCATTTGATTTCGCCGCATTGCTGCTGGGCCTGACCATTCTTTTCGGGCTGATCTGGTTGCTGGATCGCCTGTTTCTGTACAAGAAGCGCAAGCAGCGTGCCGAGGCCGAAGGCAGGAAACCGCGCGACCCGTGGCCGGTCGACTGGGCACGCTCGCTGTTCCCGGTGGTGCTGGCGGTGCTGCTGCTGCGCTCGTTCGTGGCCGAGCCGTTCCGCATCCCGTCCGGTTCGATGATGCCGACGCTCAACGTCGGTGATTTCATCCTGGTCAACAAGTTTTCCTACGGTCTGCGCCTGCCGGTGTTCCACGACAAGATTCTGGATCTGGGCGAACCCAAGCGCGGCGACATCATCGTGTTCCGCCCGCCGTGGCAGCCCGATCAGGACTGGATCAAGCGCGTGGTCGGCCTGCCGGGCGACCGGGTGGTGGTGAAGGGCGAGAAGGTGTGGATCAACGGCAAACTGGTGCCGACCGATCCCATTGGCCCCTATCAGGGCGATGCCGACGAAAAGGAGCAGCGTTACGTCATGCGCCACAACGGCATCGTGATGCACGAGCACCTGGGCGGCATCGACCACAAGATCATCGAGATGCCCATGATCAACGTGGCTCCCGGCGTGCCCAGCGACATCAACCCGGCCATCGTGCCGGAGGGCTGCTACTTCGTCATGGGCGACAACCGCGACAACAGCGAAGATAGCCGTTATGAGGGCTGTGTCCCGGAAAAAGACCTGGTGGGCAAGGCATTCTTCATCTGGTTCAGCCTGTCGTCGCTGTCGCGAATAGGTACCATACTGCACTGAGCGATCGTGCCAACATCAGACCGGGTTGCCCGAAGCGGCAGTCAGGGGGAGACAAGGGTCATGCAATCCAGACAATCGGGCGTCTCGCTGCTCAGCTTCATCGTGATCTTGGTGATTGTGGGCTTCTTTGCCTTCATGGCGATGAAGCTGGTGCCGCCGTACATGGACTACATGGGCGTGTCCAAGGCCATGGAAGAAGTGGCTACCGAAGGCGTGCACGGCAAGTCGCAAAACGACATCCGTCAGGACTTCATGTTCAAGCTGAGCTTCCAGTACGCCGACCAGGTCATCAAGCCGCGGGACATCACGTTCGTCCACACCCAGGGCGGCACCAACATGGAAGTGTCTTACGACCAGCGCGTGCATTTTCTCTACAACATCGATTTTCTCCTGCACTTCGAGAAAAGCATCAAGCTGCAGGGCAACCTGTACTAGCCTCAAGTCGTAGGGCGGGCACTGCCCGCCGGGCCGGACTTTTGTCGAGGCGCATCATCATGGCGGGCAGTGCCCACTCTACTGCGGTTATCATGTGCGCCATGGAATTGGTCGGCACTATCTCTTGAAAATCGATTACGCATTCCGCGATCCGCAACTGTCCGAATTGGCGCTGACCCACCGTAGCGTGGGCCGGCCCAACAACGAGCGCATGGAGTTTCTGGGGGATGCCCTGGTCAACATGCTGGTGGCCGAAATGCTGTACGAGGCCCACCCGCATGCCAGCGAGGGCGAACTGTCGCGGTTGCGTGCGCA
>DASSBH010000216.1:0-3292 GCA_035698945.1 Oleiagrimonas sp. | reverse complement strand
AGACCGACCAGCCGTGGCTGCGGTCGCCCTGCGGATCGAGCACGCGGTTCCAGTCCTCGGCACGAAAGTACTGTCCGCCAACCCGCCATTTGGCGTCCGCATAGGCAACCATGACATCCAGGCGCCGCGCGGTGTGCACCGCCTCGCGTGCATCGACATCCTCGCCGAGCGTGCCACGGTAGCCGCCGACGGCGACGACGGTATGCTCGCTGGGTTGCCACGATACCCGCGCACTGACATCCGGCCCGTTGCCCAGACGCGGCTTCTTGTAGCCGGCGCCGGTGATGACCGACACCGCGTAATCCACACCGCGGCCGGAACCCAGCGTGCCCAGCGCATGCACGCCCCAATCCGCGGAGTTTTTGACTTTGGCGCGCGTCAGCAATCCACCCTCCACATAGCGATAACCGTACCAGTGGTTGAACAACCCTCCCCACGGCGTCGCCGCCGCGCCCAGCCGCAGCACGAAGGTCTTGCCGAAATCGCCTTGCAGGTAGGCGTGCTTGACCCACAGATCAGTGGGATCGTCATGGCGATGCCACTGGATGTCGGTGGTCAGATGCGTCGACCAGACGTCGCCGAAGCGATGGTCGATATTGATGTAGAAACGCTTGAGATCGACGTTGGTGTCGCTGTCGCCGATACCGTTCGCATGCCGGTCGATGTGGCTGGCGTCCACGAATATCTTGCCGCCGACTCTGGTTTCGCCCGGATACAAATCACCCGCGTGTGCGACACCGGCGGCGAGAAACATCGCCGCCGGCATCCACCACCCGACACGATGGCGTCGTTTCACTTGCCGCCTCCCGATGTATCCACGCCCAGCAAGTGTCCATGGATCTTTTTGCCGTACAGCGACCACTTCGTGTCGTGATATTTTTTGCGGGTTTCGGCAACGCTGCCTGTGAAACGAGGATCCTGCGGACGTTCATGGCTGTCCATGAACATGGCCACGTCCCAGGCCTGCTGGTCGGTCAGCGTGCCGCCGCGGCTGAACGGCATGTTGGCCTTGATGAAGGCCGCGGCATTGTCGAGCTGATGCATGCCCGCGCCCCAGTTGAACGAATCGGGCCCCCACAGCGGCGGGAACACGACAACGCCTGCCACTTTCTGGCCCTGTCCGTTGTCGCCATGGCACAAGGCGCAATGGCTTTCGAACACCTTCCTGCCGCGTGCGTAATCGGGGGTTTCCGGCGGCTTGTAGCCCTGCTTGGGATAGCCGAAACCGTCCAGATCCTTGCCCGTGGGTGCACCCGTGGCCAGCCAGTAGGCATAGGTGGTGAGCGCCTTGATCACCTCGCTGTCGGCCGGCGGCGCCTTGCCGTTCATGCTGAACATGAAGCAGCCCTGCAGACGTTCGGTGAACGTGTTGACCTTGTCGTTCTTGGAGCGGTAGCGCGGGTAGCGCACATACGCCGCCCACATCGGCGCCGAATGCGGACGGCGCCCGGCGTCGAGATGACAGTTGCTGCAACTGAGTTCGTTGCCGACGTACTGGCCGGCGTATTCCTGCGTGTGCGTGAAAATCCGCTCGCCCTTGCGCACCATGTCGCCGAACTTGCCTTCGGGGATGGCCGATTCCGGCGGCGGCGAGAAGGTTCGCGCCTTGCCGGCCCGAGCCATTGCATTCGTGGACGCCGCTGACGCAGCGGCAACGGTGCTTGTCTGTGCAGTCGGCGCGGCAGCGCCCGGAGATGCCGGCGCGGACGGTGTCGACGAATCGGAACAGGCCGCCAACAACATGCCCGATGCAGCGACCATGGCCAACCAGAAAACACGATGCGCGGTTTTCATCGCGTGCCTCCTTCCAGCTTGGCCGGTTGTGCGGCGAACCATGTGGACACGGCCTGGATGTCCTTGTCGTTCAGGGCCGAAGCCACGTGCTTCATGAGATCCAGCGGATCGTTGCGGCGTTTGCCCTGTTTCCAGGCATGCAGCTGTTTGGCGATGTAGGCCGCCGGCTGCCCGGCCAGCGGCGGAAAATGCTCGCCCACGCCGACGCCGTGCGGGCCATGGCACTGCACACACCCCGGCACCTGCTCGATCCAGCGTCCGCGCTCGGCCAGCTTTTTGCCCAGCGGATCATCCGGCGGCGTGGCCGCGCCCCTGGCCGCAACCGCCGGGATCGGCAGCTTGCTGTAGTACTCCGCCAGTGCCTTGCGCTCGTCCTCGGTGAGCGCCTTGGCCACCGGATTCATGGTCGGATCGACGCGCGAGCCTTCGGCAAAGCTGTCCAGTTGGCGTTCCAGGTAGGCTGCATTCAGACCGGCCAGACGCGGAAATCCTGCGGCTGCCTGACCGCCGCCATCGGCACCGTGGCACGCCATGCACGGCGGCGCGCCCTTGCCGTTGCCTTGACGCGCGATGGTGGCGGCATCCTGTGGCGCCGCCGGAACCGCGCCGCTGGCCACCATCATCAGAGCAAGCACCGTGAACAGGGTTTTCGTTTTCATCGTCGTTCCTCCCATTCAGAGGCATTCATTTGGCCATGCGCAAGTCGTGCGTAATCATCGTAAATCCAGACAGCTGAAGATCGGCGCCACCGGCATCCAAGCCCGTTCGCCCGCAAGACCGACGCCTTTCATGTCTACAACGGCATCAATGCATAACCTTTCTGTTGCAGTTCGGTTATGGTGGTCAATGCCGACAAGGCCACGGTGACATCCTTGCTGACCCAGTCGTACTGGTAGTGATGTTCGGCCACGGCCTGGCCGCAAACCGCCACGTCGATGCCGTCGGCGCGCAGCTGGCGGATGATCGGCAGATTGGGGTTGGCCATGCCGTACTGTTTCCGGTAGTGCGCGTCGTCCAGCGCGATGGCCGTGGCCGGGCCGGACGCGATGGCGACGAACTTCATGTGCTTGAGCGGCACGCCCGCGTTCGCGTAGAGATTGACGGTACGCGCCACGCGCTGCAGCGCCGGATTGATCTTGCCCGGATCCTCGCTGGCGCGCGTCATGGCAAACACTACTTTGTAGGCGGCATCCGGATCGGGCTGATAGGCGGCATGCGGCAAGGGATGAATCTTGCCGGCCCCGGTGACGGTCGGCGTCTGCCAGAAGCCGTCTCCGGCCACTGCCAGGGTGGAAGCGAAAGCCAGGCCGACCACGGCGGCGGCGCGGGTCATGCGATTCATGGAAGTGTCTCCTTCGGCGGGGTCGTCACAGATGCTGTCCAGCAGGGCCGGCAAACGCGCATCCAGTTGTTCGTTGATGCGGTAGTAAAGCGTGCGTCCCTCGCGCCGCTGTTCGATCAGCGATTCCTCGCGCATGCGCGCCAGATGCTGGGACAG
>DASSBH010000215.1:0-2346 GCA_035698945.1 Oleiagrimonas sp. | reverse complement strand
GGGTTCGATAGCCCACGGCATCGATGAATCCCGCCGTGGCCGCCAGCGCCCAGGCCGTCAATGCTTTCGCGCGGGTGGTCGTGCTCGCCGGCGTGCGATCCCTGGGCCCTCTTGCCACCGTCCGGAGCAGGAAGTTCTCGCGGGGGATGTCCGATGTTTGCACAAGGTTTGCGAGGCTCCCGTGAAGGCGAGCGAAACGGCATCTACCCGGCCGGAGATGCCACAATATGCGGATGACCACACCCATACTGATGTCCTGGAGCGGCGGCAAGGATTGCCTGATGGCGCTGGCGCGGTTGCTGACCGATGCGCGCTGGCAGGTCGCTGGTCTGCTCACCACCGTCACCACCCGTTATGACCGCGTGTCCATGCACGGCATTCGCCGCGACGTGCTGCATGCCCAGGCCGAGGCGCTGGGTCTGCCGTTGATCGAGGCGGCCATCCCCTGGCCCGCCGACAATGCCAGTTACGAAGCCGCGCACGACAAGGCGCTGCAACAGGCGCGCAAACGCTGGCCCGGTCTGAGCCATTGCGCCTTCGGCGACATCTTTCTGCAGGATGTGCGCGATTACCGCGAACGCCAGTTGGCGCGTGCCGGGTGGCACGGCGTGTTTCCGCTTTGGGGCAGCGATACCGCCGAGCTGGCGCGGCGCTTTCATGCCGACGGCCATCGCGCCAATGTGGTGTGTGTGGATACCACTCAATTGGACGCCGATTTCTGTGGACGCGAATTCGATGCCGCGTTCCTCGACTCCCTGCCCGACGGTGTCGATCCGTGCGGGGAAAACGGCGAGTTCCATACATTGAGTCACGCCAGCCCGTTGTTCTCCCGACCGCTTACGCTGCAGCGTGGCGAATCGGTGCTGCGTGACGAACGTTTCCAGTACGTCGACTTTCTGCTCAACGATGTTGTCTGACGACCGCCCCGTCCTGCCGGATCTGTTGCAAGCGGGCCTCGGACTGGTGTTCTGCGGTACGGCGCCCAGTCGGCGCTCGGCTGCCGAGGGCGCGTACTATGCCCATCCCGGCAACTATTTCTGGCGCGCGCTGTTCGAGGCCGGCTTGACGCCACGCCGTCTGGCGCCGCATGAATATCCGTTGCTGCCCGGGTTCGGCATCGGCCTGACCGACCTGGCCAAGCACCACAGCGGCAACGATGCCGATCTGCCGGTGGACGCCTTCGACGTGGCGGCGCTGGTCACGCGCATCGAAATCTTTCAGCCGGGCATCATCGCCTTCACCAGCAAGAATGCCGCACAGGCCGTTCTGGGCCGCGCCGTTGCCTACGGCGCGCAACCGGAGCGGATTGGCGTCACCACCGTGTTCGCCTTGCCTTCGCCATCCGGCCAGGCGCGGCGCTTCTGGAACATCGAACCATGGCGGGAACTGGCCAGGATGCTGTAGGGAACCTCAAAATCCCCAGGCCGTCATTTCGGGCATTGCTGTCCGGAGAAAATCTCCGCGTCTTGCAGCGAACAGCCCCCCACCTCGGCGTCATCCCGGCGAAAGCCGGGATCCATTTTCATACTTGCCAAAGTGCTGAAACTGCCGGAATGACGAACCGAACAAAGTTTTCGAGATTTTCTGTAGCCGATCAGTGCGTGAAGGCCGAATGGTATTTGGCCACCGTATCGTCCGACACGGTGGCGTAGGGCACGTCGGTATGCGGTCGATTGCGCCAGGCGTGGCGTATGTAGGTCACCACCAGGGCCACCTCGTGATCGCTCAGTTTCTCGATGAACGGCGGCATCGAATAGGGGCGCGGCCAGGATTGGGTGGCCGGCGCAAATCCGCCGAGCAGCACCTTGCGAATGGCATTGACCGGATCGGCGGCCAGTATCGAGGTGTTGCCGGCCAGGGCCGGATAGACGTCCAATTGACCCTTGCCATCCTTGCCATGGCATGCGGCGCAATGCTCGACATAGATGGCATGGCCTTGTACCACCAGATGATCGAGATGCACGGCTCGACGACGACGCACCGGTGGAGGCAGGAACTTGTCGTGAAGGCGGGGCGTTGCTTCGGAAGGACGATCCAGCAGATAGGTGGCGATGGCCTGTGCATCCGACTCGGTCAAATATTGCAGGCTCTCGTGCACCACCTCGGCCATCGGGCCGTAGGCGATGCCTTTTGATGAGCGGCCGGTGCGCACAAAATCGACGATGTCGCGCTTGCTCCAACCCGCCAGACCATTGCCTTCGGCCGTGCCGAGATTGGGCGCATACCAGTGCTGTTGCGGAATCGTGGCGCCCGACAACAGTTCGTCTCCCTTGGTGGCGCCCAGCCAGTTGCGCGGAGTGTGGCATGCGCTGCAATGGCCAAGGCCATTGACCAGATACGCGCCCC
>DASSBH010000214.1:0-3322 GCA_035698945.1 Oleiagrimonas sp. | reverse complement strand
GCCGGAAAGGCTTGAATCCGTGCAGGGCGATGCCGCGCGTCTGGCGGAAAACCTGTATCTGGTCGACGGACTGGCCACGCGTGACCAGCTGGTCGCCATGCTGCATCGTCAGGGCGTGCCGGGCGGGCGCAACCTGCTCGGTTTTCGACATGTGGATATGGACGGCTATCTGAGGCGCGTGCGGCCGAATCCGCAAGATGGTCGACATGCCGATGTGGCCATCATCGTGGCCGAAGGCGACATCGTGGATGGCGTGCAGCCGCCCGGACACATCGGCGGCCTGTCCACGGCCAACCTGATCCGCGAGGCGCGGCAGGATCCATCCATCAAGGCGTTGGTACTGCGGGTTGATTCTCCCGGCGGCGGCGTTTATGCCGCCGAACAAATCCGTCGCCAGGTGGCGCTCACGCGCAAGGCCGGCAAGCCGGTGGTGGTGTCCATGGGCGACGTGGCGGCCTCGGGCGGTTACTGGATTTCGATGAACGCCAATGCCATCTATGCCGAACCGGGCACCATCACCGGGTCGATCGGCATTTTCGGCATGCTCTACAACATCCCCGGCACGCTGGCCAAGCTCGGCATCCACAGCGACGGCGTCGGCGTGGGCCCGCTGGCAGGCGCATTCGACGTCACCCGACCGCTCGATCCCGAGGTGGCGGCGATGGTGCAAAGCACTATCGACAAGGGCTACCGCGACTTCGTCGGCCGTGTGGCCAAGGCGCGCGGCATGACCTATGCCGCTGTCGACGCCGTGGCCCAGGGTCGCGTGTGGACGGGCAGGCAGGCGCTCGAACGCGGGCTGGTGGACAAGCTGGGTGGCCTGCACAAGGCCATCGACGCGGCCGCCGGGCTGGCCAAGCTCGGCAAGTCGTATTCGGTGGGTTACCTTGAACCGCAGACCTCCGGTTTCGGACGCTTCATGCAGGGCCTCGGCAACAGCGCCGCCGTGCGCGTGATGCTGGCCCACGGCATGCACCTGCCGGACTGGGCCGGCTCGCTCGCCCGGCGCGCGGCGCCGGATCTGACACTGTTCCAGCAAGCCAAGGCCGGTCGTCCGGCGGTATACGCCTACTGTTTCTGCACGGCGCGGTGAGACATGCCCGCAAGGCACAACAAAGCCCGTTCGCCCTGAGGTATCGAAGGGCAGTCCCCAAGTTCCCCGCGTCGTTCATGGTGCAGCGTACCCTGTGCCGAGCTTGTCGAAGCATCACCACGAACGGGTGGAGGCTGGCAGCTGCAAATGCCTACTGACTCTGTTTCTCGATGGCCTGCTGCTGCCGCTTGGCGTAATCGTTCACCGTCTGCTGCACGGCCTTGGCCTTGTCGCGATCCTTGAGCAGGCTGTCCCACGGCGTCTTCAACCGGGTGCTGCCGCTTGCGACTTGCGAGCCGCTGGTCGCGGGCGCTGGGGTGGATGACGGATGCGAGCAGCCGGCCATGGCAAACATGACGGACGCGGCAAGAACCACGATGCGGATACGCATGGGCTGAATCCTCCTGATGAGATCGCCAGTGTGGTGGCATCGTGCGCCGGCAAACGTGCGGCGGGTCACGTGAGCGAGGGTTGCGATTTTCCCCATCGAGACCGTTGCCGGGCTATGCTTTGGCCACACCCCGACCCGTGATCTGCCGATGAACGCACCCCTGGATTCACGCCTGGCGAGTTGGCGTCTGGACGGCCGCACCGCACTCATCACCGGCGCCAGCCAGGGCATCGGCCTGGCCTGCGCGCGCGAACTGGCGGCGCTGGGCGCGAACGTGCTGATGGTGGCGCGCGACGAGGCCCTGCTCGAACAGGCCCGCGCCGAACTGGCCGAAGAATGCCCGGCAGCGGAAGTGCTGGCCCTGGCCGCCGACCTCGGCCAGAACGAGGAACGGCTGGCCGTGTTCGACTGGATCAGCGACCTCGAACTGCCGCTGTCGCTGCTGGTCAACAACGTCGGCAACAACATCATCAAGCCGGCGCTCGATTACACCAGCGAGGATCTGCGCAGCCTGCTGGTCACCAACCTCGAAAGCGCGTGGGAAATGTGCCACCTCGCCCACCCGCATCTGGTGCAGCACGCGCATGCCGCCATCGTCAACGTCGGTTCGGTGTCGGGCATCACCCACGTGCGCACCGGCGCACCCTACGGCATGACCAAGGCCGCCCTGCACCAGCTCACCCGCAACCTCGCCTGCGAATGGGCCGACGACGGCATCCGCGTCAACGCCGTCGCGCCGTGGTACATCCGCACCCGCCGCTCGCAACCGGCATTGACCGACGAGGACTACCTGGACGAAGTGCTCGCGCGCACGCCCATGCAACGCATCGGCGAGCCGGAGGAAGTCGCCGCCGCCGTGGCGTTTTTCTGTCTGCCGGCGGCCAGTTACATCACTGGCGAGGTCATGGCGGTGGATGGCGGGTTTTTGCGGTACGGGTTTTGATGGGTGGAGGGGCGAGGGACGAGTAGCGAGGGGCGAGAGAAGAGCGGTCACTATTCGTCTTTCGACAAAATGATGAGGTGCAGAACTGGAGCGCCCTCGCTACTCGCCCCTCATCCCTCGCCCCCTCCTCATCCATGTCCGAAAACGGCTAGTCAACACGGCAACCACTCGCTAGCCTGTACCCATGTCCCCCGTCATCGCCCCGCTCGAACTGGAACCGCACGTGTGCGAACAGGCACGGCTGACGCGCGATGCGCGCTTCGACGGCCTGTTCTTCACCGCCGTGACGTCCACCGGCATTTTCTGTCGGCCCGTGTGTCCGGCGCCGTCGCCCAAGGCAAAGCACGTGCGTTATTACGCCAGCGCCGCTGCCGCCAGCGCCGCCGGGTTTCGGCCCTGTCTGCGTTGCTTGCCGGAACGCGCGCCGGGCGTGTCGTCGTGGCGCATGGGCAGCGAACTGGTGGCCGGTGCATTGCGGCTGATCGACGATGGTTTGTTGGACGAGTCTTCGGTGGCGGTATTGGCCGAGCGCGTCGGCGTGGGCGAGCGGCATTTGCGCCGTTTGTTTGCCGACAGCCTTGGCGTCAACCCGATGCAGGTGGCGGCCACGCGCCGGTTGCTGTTCGCGCGCAAGCTGCTCGGCGAAACGGCGCTGCCGATCACCGACATTGCGTTGGCGTCGGGCTACGGCAGCGTGCGGCGTTTCAATGCGGCGTTCCAGGCCGCCTACGGCATGGCGCCGCGCGAGTTGCGCCGCCGCCGCGTGGCGCAGGTGCCGGGCGAGTCGAGCCTGCGTCTGGCGTACCGGGAACCGTATGATTTTGCCGGGCTGCTGGCGTTTTTCGCGCGTCGCGCCATGCCGGGCGTGGAGCAGGTGGATGCGCATGCCTATCGT
>DASSBH010000213.1:0-2589 GCA_035698945.1 Oleiagrimonas sp. | reverse complement strand
CAGGTTATTCCGCACATCCGGCCATCGCCTGCAGGCAGGCTCCTACAGAGGGTATGTCGACTGTCCGCGGAAGCGGGCAGCGCAACGCGCTGCTGAAGCCCCCTTCAGGCAGCGGCTTTGAGCCATGGCTCGACCTTCACTCCGCGTATGAGTAGCCAGAGACCGATGACCACCTCGGCCACGAAAACCGGAATCCAGCCAAACCCGATCACGTGCGCCCAGGCCGGCAAGACGAGATTGGCGATGCTGGTGAGCAAGGCGACCGCGGAAGCGAACAAGCCGAACGCCGAAAGCGCAAGCGGCAGGTACCGCGTACGCGTGAACAGATAAAAGAACAGGGTGGAGCCGAAGCCGAACAGCAGCGTCGTGATATTGAAAGATGCGAAATTGGCGCTGTGCGCCAGGTCGATCATTGCTTTCAGCTGCGTCGTACCCATCGACTGCAGGTAATGGGGGCTCGCCTGCAGACTCAAGGCGGCAAAGGAGAGAAACGTGGTCAGCCCACCGAACGCCTCTCCCAGTCTGAAGTACAAGGCCAGCCGCGCCATGCCTTCATGCACCGGGCGCAACACTTCGTACAGGGCGTATGCCAGCACCACGGTGAACACCGAGGCCAGCAGTTGCAGCACCAGCCCGATTCGGTAAAGCGTCTGATCTTCGACAATGTGCGTGAGGCGCTGGGTGAAGTCACCCGTCCCTGCGGCGCGGATAATGATCACCTGCCCACTCATGAACAACGCGATCAGCAGCAGGTACACGAAACCCGCAACCCGTGCATGGCGGATCTGTCTTGCGGCATCCTGTGGTTGATTCATTTATCTAGCCCCTGTGGCACGTGAATTGGAAATCGGCCCTGCGCCTTGATCGTATCCAGCCACGGGCATAAGCAACATGGCACTGCGAGCCAGAACTTGATCGCAGGTAACATGACAGTCCCATGCCACCGGAGCAGGAGCCATGGCCAGTGCCACCATCGCCGCCGGCATCGCCCGCGCCTTGCTGAAGCTTGCGGTTACCAAGGGCGCGAAGCAGACGCTGCTGCTCCGACAGAGCGGCATCGATCCTCGGCAACTGGATGATCCCGACATGCGCATACCGATGGCCCAATACATGGCCCTCATGCGGGCGGGTCAGCAACTGTGCAGTGATCCCGCACTCGCCCTGCATTTCGGCGAGGCCTTCGACATGGCCGACATGTCCATCGTCGGGCTGCTCGGCATGGCCAGCGAAACCGGCGAGGACATGCTGGCGCAGTTGAACCGCTACGAGAGGCTGGTGGCCGACGTCGCCACCACGGCAGACGGCCCGCGTCATGCCCTGGTGCGCAAGAACGGTCAGTTTTGGCTGGAGGATCGACGAGCCAATCCCAACGATTTCCCCGAGCTTACCGAATCCAGTTTAGCCCGCATGGTGTGCATGGCGCATCGCGCAGGGGAAGGCGCAAAAATCATTCAGGCGATTCACGTCACCCATCCGGCGCCAAGCTACCGCACGGAATACGAGCGCATCTTCCGCGTACCCGTGCACTTCGACAGCGACCGCAACGCCATCGTGCTGAGTGGCGACGCATGGCTGCATGAGCGCACCTCGCAAGCATCGCCGTACGTCTTTGGCGTCCTTGGCGACCGTGCGCAGGCCCTGCTAGAACGCCTGGAGCGCTCGACTTCGACACGCGGCCGCATCGAAAGCCTGCTCATCCCCATGCTGCACACCGGCAATGTCGGTCTGGATCGCATCGCCGACATGCTCGGCACCAGCCGACAAACGGTGTATCGAAAACTGAAAGCGGAAGGCACGACCTTTCAGCAGACGCTGGACGAACTGCGCCACAAGATGGCCTTGCACTATCTGAGCGACAACAAGATGCCGGTGAATCAAACAGCCTACCTGATCGGGTTTTCCGATCCGGCCGCCTTTTCGCGCGCATTCAAGCGCTGGACCGGATCCAGCCCACGGGCCATGCGCCGCAAGGCGGGCATGTCTTGGGGCTCACACGTTTGAGTGATACGAGGTGGCGACGCGGTGGTACCAGCGGAGTTCCGCACCTCCCGCAGCATGGGATCAGTCGGCGCGCAGGCGTGGATCCTCAGCCTGCTCGGCTTCCTCACGTCGACGTCGGCGTTCGACGTCAAAAAACTGCTGCACCTGATTGCACACTTCGCGCGTACCTTCACGCAGGCCCGCGGAAATCAGGAACCAGGGGGCTTGCCAATCAAGCTGTTTCAACATGTCGGCCACGACATCGTTCTGTGTGTCGGGATCGAGCATGTCGGATTTGTTGAACACCAGCCAGCGCGGGCGTTCGAGGAGTTCCGGATCGTACTGTTCCAGTTCGCGCGTGATGGCGCGTACCTGTTCCACCGGGTCGCTGCCGTCGACCGGCGCCACGTCGACCAAGTGCAGCAACAGGCTGGTGCGGGCGACGTGCTTGAGGAATTGGATGCCGAGGCCGGCGCCGTCGGCGGCGCCTTCGATCAGACCGGGGATGTCGGCGATGACGAAGCTGGACTCGGGACCGCTGCGCACCACGCCCAAGTTGGGGTGCAGCGTGGTGAACGGGTAATCGGCCACGCGCGGCGTGGCGGCGGA